>CAVAVU010000081.1:30047-56139 GCA_963592205.1 bacterium | reverse complement strand
GAGGAAATGAGATCAACCAGATGATGAAGGTAGTCGGTGAGGAAGGAACTTCCGCAGAAGATTACATTGTTTATCAGAAGGGCGAGCTTCTTGATTCCGTATATCTGCAGCAGAACTCTTTCGATCCGATCGATGCGGCATGCTCTCCGGACAGACAGCGGGAAGAATTTGGCATCCTTTACGATGCATTGATGGCATCCTACGATCTGGATGACAAAAACGAAATCCGAGGTTTCTTCAACCAGTTGAGACAGGAGTTCCTTGACTGGCACGGTACAGAATTCGAATCACCGGAATTCTATGCACAGGAAAAGAAAATCTCAGAATTCTACAAATCAAAAGCTGTTGAGTAGGAGGATGTTAGCGTGCAGAAAGTATATACAAAAATTGAATCAATCGTCGGTAACGTAGTTACTGTCAGAGCGAAGGATGTACGCCTTGGCGACCTGGCTCTGGTAGGCGACAGTTATGCGAATGTAATTAAACTTGATAAAGATGTGGTATCTCTGCAGGTATTTGCAGGTGCGCAGGGTGTAGGAACCAGTGATCCGGTACGTTTCCTCGGAAGACCGATGATGGTATCATTCTCAGATCACCTGCTCGGACGTGTGTTTGACGGAGCCGGTGTACCGAGAGACCACGGCCCGGCACTTACCGAGAATATGATCCCGATCGGCGGACCGTCATTTAACCCGGCGAAGCGTATTCTTCCTAAGAATATGATTCGTACCGGTATTCCGATGATCGATGTGTTCAATACACTGGTAGAGAGCCAGAAGCTTCCGATCTTCTCTATTTCCGGAGAACCTTACAATGCACTGCTTTCACGTATCGCTTTGCAGGCGGAAGTAGACGTGATCGTACTCGGAGGTATGGGACTGAAATATGACGATTACCTGGCATTCCGTGATACCCTGGAAAAGGGCGGTGCGATGAGCCATACGGTTATGTTTATCCATACCGCTTCTGACCCGACTGTAGAGTGTACACTGGTGCCGGATATGGCACTTGCTGTTGCAGAGCAGTTCGCGCTGAATGGTAAGAAGGTATTGGTACTTCTTACTGATATGACGAACTACGCAGATGCACAGAAGGAAATGGCGATCACTATGGAACAGGTACCTTCGAACCGAGGTTATCCTGGAGACCTGTACAGCTGCCTCGCATCTCGTTATGAGAAGGCCGTTGATATCGAAGGAGCCGGATCTATTACAATCCTTGGTGTTACGACAATGCCTGGTGATGATGTTACGCATCCGGTACCTGATAACACGGGTTACATTACAGAAGGTCAGTATTATCTGAAGAATGGACACATTGAACCGTTTGGATCTCTGTCACGTCTGAAGCAGAATGTAAATGGTAAGACGAGAGATGATCACCGTGCACTGATGGACGGTATGATCCGTCTGTATTCTCAGTATAAGGAAGCACTCGAGAAAAAATCCATGGGATTCCTGATGAGTGAATGGGATGAGAAGCTTCTGAAATACGGTGAGTTATTTGAGACGAAATTAATGGATCTGAGTGTGAACATTCCACTTGAAGATGCACTTGATCTTGGCTGGGAGATTCTTGCAGAGTGCTTTGAGCCGAATGAGACAGGTTTGAAGACAAGTCTTCTGCAGGAGAGATGGCCGGATAAGGATGCATTAAAATAAAAGGAGCAGCGAATGGCTATCAAACTTACTAAAAATGAGCAGAAGGTGCAGAAAGACCGCCTGAAACAGTATCAGCGTTATCTTCCGACCCTGCAGCTTAAGAAGCAGCAGCTGCAGTCAGTGATCATGAAGACCAAGGCTGAACTGGATCAGAAGGAAGTCGAACGTGCTCAGATGATCGGAGATCTGGATGACTGGGTAGCAGTGTTCGCGGAGAATGAAATCTTCGACGAAGACATGAAGCTTGATTATCTGGTACAGCCGGATACCGTTATCTGTAAGAATGAGAATATCGCCGGTGTGACAGTCCCTGCATTTCAGGAACTGACATTCAAAGATATCAGCTATGACGTTGATGACTATCCTTTGTGGGTTGATACTGCGATTATAAAACTTCGCGAGATTGCCCGTCTGGATGCTCTGGTGTCAACGCTCCGCAAGCAGGAAGAACTCCTTGAGAAGGAACTCCGTTCTACCTCACAGCGAGTCAATCTGTTTGAGAAGGTTAAGATTCCGGAAGCCAAGGAGAATATCCGCGTGATCGGTGTATTCCTTGGAGATCAGCAGACAGCGGCAGTTGTACGCGGAAAGATTTCAAAGAAAAAATTAATGGAGGCGGCACAATGATAGAGAAGATGCAAATGGTCTATATCGTGTCATCCGTCTCCAGAAAAGACGAGATGCTCGAAGGACTTCGTAATCTCGGACTTCTGCATCTGGCAGAAAAGAAGAGTCCGGCACGTGCGGCATCCGAAAGATTTACAACACTTTCCAAGACGGCGACGGCACTGCTCGACTATGCACCGGATAAGAAATCCAAGAACAAAGGCAGCGCTCCGATTCTTTCCGACAAAGAATTTGAGGAAATGTATCAGGGTGTGCTGAATGCGATGGACAAGAAGTCTGCGCTGGTTCAGGACATCAGTGCAGCCAATGCAGAGATCGAACGAATCAAAGCCTGGGGTAATTTTGCTCCGGCTGAATTAAAACAATTAAAAGAAGCAGGGTATGATCTTCATTTTTACCGCTTAGGTAAGCATGAGTACGAGACGGCAGTACAGGATGAGAATATACAGATGGTCCGCCTGGCGCCGATCGACAAGATGGATACCGTTGCTGTAATAGGAACCTTGCCGGCGGCAATACCTGCGGCGGAGTTTGCGATTCCGGAAAAGGGAATCACAGAACTTACAAAAGAGATTGAAGACAGTCAGCAGAAGATTGCTGAGTGTGAGGAAGTCTTTAAGAAAGCAGCAGTGTATGAGTCAAGCTTTCAGGTTCAAATGCTGAAAGCCCAGAATGCGGAGAATTATTCATCCGCAAGCGAGACCGCAGAAAGCGATGAGGATTTCGTATGGATCTCCGGATACCTTCCGGAAGAAGATCTTCCGAAATTCAAAGCGGCTGCGAAGGAAAATGGCTGGGCATGGGCGCAGGAAGATGTGGCTGAGGATGATATGCAGATTCCTACAAAAGTGAAATACGGCAAACTATCAGGATTGATCAAACCGGTATTTGATATACTTGGTATTCTTCCCGGATACAGAGAACCGGATATTTCCCTTTGGTTCTTCCTGTTCTTTACACTGTTCTTTGCAATGATTATTGGAGATGCAGGATATGGATGCCTGATTCTTATCGGAACCATTGCATATGCAGCGAAATCAAAGAAATTTAATAATGCAGTTTATTTGCTATTTGTATTATCGATTGCGACGATCATATGGGGTGCAATAACCGGAACCTGGTTCGGTCTGGAACAGGCAATGGATGTTCCGTTCCTGAAGGCACTGGTAATTCCGAATTTTGCAAACTATCCGGATTACTTCGGAGTGACTGCTCTTACACAGCAGAACACGATCATGAAGTTCTCGTTCTCCATCGGAGCGATTCAGATGGCACTGGGAAGTCTGATCTCGATTAAGAAGAAGCTTTCTAATAAAGATCTGAGCTGGGTGGCAGATCTCGGATGGCTGGTAGCGATTGTTGCAATGTATCTGTTAGCACTTTATCTGGTAATCGGCGAGAAGCTGGCACTCAAACCGATCTTTACATTGATCGGAGTGGCATTTGCGCTGGTAGTCCTCTTTGGAGGCATGGCGCCGGATCGTACATTTGCACAGGGACTCAAAGCAGGACTGGCAGATGCATTTACCGTATTCTTAAATACGATCAGCTGTTTTGGTAACGTTATGAGTTACATCCGTCTGTTTGCGGTAGGTATGGCAGGACTTGCCATTTCCCAGAGCTTCAACGGAATTGCAGCCGGATTCCACGGACCGCTTATCATCATTGGTATTGTGGTTGTATTGATCGGACATGCACTGAACATTGTCATGTGTTTCCTGTCAGTCGTAGTACACGGTGTCAGACTGAACGTGCTGGAGTTCTCTGGCCAGGCTGGTCTGGAATGGACAGGAATCGCATATGAACCATTTAAAGTAAACGATAAGATTGAAAAATAGTATTTATAAGTATTTATAAAGGAGAAAGATTATGAATTTAGCATTTATAGGAATGGCAGCTGCACTTGGTTTATCCGCTTCAGGATCAGCATTTGGTGCAGGATTTGCAGGACAGGCAGCAGTAGGAGCATGGAAAAAGTGTTATGCAAGCGGTAAACCGGCACCGTTCATTATGATTGCGTTCGCCGGCGCACCTCTGACACAGACAATCTACGGATTCCTGCTTATGAACTTTATCAAGAGTGCAGTAGATGGCGGAGCAGACGCAGGACTTGCACTTGGTGTTGGACTTTTCTGCGGACTGGCAATCGGACTTTCTGCATTATTCCAGGGCAAATGCGCGGCTGGAGCTGCAGATGCATTGGGCGCAACCGGAAAAGGTACTGCAAACTACTTTATCGTAATCGGTATCGTAGAGACAGTAGCCCTCTTTACATTGGTATTCGGATTACTGCTGTTAGGCTAAGAAGAATCTATGTTGATTAGTGAGAAGATTTTTTATCTAATCGATAAAAATGGTATGACGCAAAAAGAATTTGCAGAGCAAACGGGTATTTCGCAGAGTACAATCAGCGATTGGAAAAGGAAAAAAACCAATCCATCAGCAGATAAGATACTAAAAATATGTGAGGTACTTTGTGTCACGCCGTATGAACTGTTAGCTGAGCGGGAACCAGAGATACAGATAGATTCCATGATTGTGTTGAATGATGAGGAAGCAGCTCTTCTGGAGAATTTCAGAAAACTGAAAAGTGGAAAGAAAGAGCGCATAATGGGATATCTGGCAGCATTACAAGATAATAAATAAGACTTGACAAATCGTATGTTGAAATATTGACATACGATTTGTTTTATAATAGAATCCGTATATACGATATGTATATATGAATTCGATTTGAAAGATTTACAGGATGCGGCTGACTATTTTTTAAAGAACAGTTATAATGCAGGTATAGGCTATGATAATCGGTAGGAGGAATGTTCTATGAATGATGAAAAGATTATTTTGAGCGAGAGACCTGAAGATTTAAGAAAAGCGGTTGAGTGGGGAAGAGAACAGCAGAAGAAAATATTAGATGCTAAAGGCGAACGGATTTCAGAAGATTTGATGAAAAAAATGACGCCACGTATTGTGGAACGAGATAAAAAATAGACCTCACAAATTACCGTTATACGGATAAGAAAAATGAAGTTAAAGTTTTGCATGTTTGGCAGGAGTTTCTATAACAGAATCTCCTGTTTTCTGTTATAATAATCATAATTATGCTATCCTGAGAAAAGTAAACATAAAAAAATTCATGATAGAATCTAAAAGAAGGAATAACGGAGGAAAAAGGGATGAGAAGATGTAAAAAGGCAGCATCGGTACTGTTGATCCTGGCTATGATGGTACTTTTGCTGGCAGGATGCGGCAGCAAGTCTGTCACAACGGAGAATATGGGAAGTTCTGAGTACAGAGTCTGTATGATCACGGATGCAGGAGATATTACCGACCAGTCATTTAACCAGACAACATATGAGGCATGCCGGGATTATTGTAAGGAGCATGATATTGATTTTACGTACAAGAAGCCGGATGGTGATACGGACTATGCAAGAACTGCCATGGTGGATGTGGCAGTAGCGGAAGGGTATAATATTCTGGTAATGTCAGGCTATGTATTTGCGCAGACGGTAGTGGATACATCATTTAAATATCAGGATATTAAGTTCATTGTGCTGGATATGAGTGCGGGTGACATTGGCGCGGCCGCTGTGGGCAATGCGTATTATGATGATCCGGATGCGTATGATGTGTCAGATTATTACAATATGGACAATACATACCTTGCTGTTTATCAGGAAGCGATTCCGGGATATCTTGCGGGATATGCGGCTGTTAAACTCGGATATCGTCACCTGGGATTCCTGGGTGGACAGGCAGTGCCTGGAGTTATGAGATACGGATATGGTTATGTGCAGGGGATTGATGCAGCAGCAAAAGAAATGGGAATTAGCGATGAAGTGACTGTGGAGTATGCATATGGTGGTCAGTTCTATGGTTCAACGGAGATTACAGCTGCAATGGATACCTGGTATAGTAATGGAACCGAAGTCGTGTTTGCCTGTGGTGGAGGAATCTTTACGTCGGCGGCAGAGGCAGCAGCGAAGACTGGCGGTAAGATCATCGGCGTAGACTCTGACCAGTCACCGATCATTGATGCATATGGCGAGGGTATGACTGTGACGTCAGCAATGAAGAGTTTGACTGCAACGATCAATTCTATTTTAAGTTCCATTATTTATGATGGAACATGGAAGGATCATGTGGGGCAGGTGGAGAATCTTGGTCTGGTGTCAAAGGATGATATGTCATTGAATTATGTGGGACTTCCGGAAGATACCACACAGTGGAATGATGATTTTACCGTGGAAGATTACAGACAGTTAGTTGCGGATATCTTTGATGGTAAAGTGCAGGTGAGCAATGAGATTGACGAGATGCCTGAGGTGTCTGTGCATTTAAATGTACGTCAGGGTACGATTAAATAATATGAGGGAAGGAAACAAAAGAATGTCTGAATATGCAATTGAAATGTTGAATATTACCAAACGTTTTCCGGGAATTGTGGCAAATGATCATATTACGCTTCAGTTGAAAAAGGGTGAGATCCATGCGCTGCTTGGTGAGAATGGAGCAGGCAAGTCTACGCTGATGATGTGTTATTTGGTCTGTATCAGCCAGAAGAAGGAGAGATCCGTAAAGACGGTCAGAAAGTGGAGATTAAGAATCCGAATGATGCCAATGCGCTTGGTATCGGAATGGTTCATCAGCACTTCAAACTGGTAGAATGTTTTTCAGTATTAGATAATATTATCCTTGGAGTAGAACCTACAAGCCATGGGTTATTAAAGAAGGATAATGCGCGAAAGAAGGTCATGGAGCTGTCTGAGAAATACCATCTGCAGGTAGATCCGGATGCGCTGGTTGAAAATATTACGGTAGGAATGCAGCAGAGAACAGAGATCCTGAAGATGCTGTACCGGGATAATGAGATCCTGATCTTTGATGAGCCGACAGCGGTGCTGACAGTACAGGAGATCGCGGAACTGATGAAGATCATGAAAGGTCTGGCGGCAGAGGGCAAGAGCATTCTGTTCATTACACATAAGCTAAATGAGATTATGGAAGTGGCTGACCGCTGTACGATCCTGCGTAAAGGAAGATATATCGATACGGTAGATATTAAGGATACGACACCAGAGAAATTATCTGCGATGATGGTTGGAAGAGATATTAGCTTTAAAGTAGAAAAAACACCGGCAGAACCGGGGAACGTAGTACTTGATGTCAGTGGAATGACGGTTGCTGGTGAGAGTAATAAGAAAGATGCGGTAAAAGATGTATCATTCCAGGTGAGGGAAGGCGAGATCGTATGTATCGCCGGTATTGATGGCAATGGACAGAGCGAGCTGGTATACGGTCTTTCAGGATTATCGGAACTGAAATCAGGAACGATTCATCTGACTGGTCAGGATATGACGAAGGCATCGGTAAGGCAGCGTTCCGTACTTGGAGAGAGCCATATTCCAGAAGACCGGCATAAGCACGGACTGGTGCTTGACTACTCTTTGGAAAATAATATGGTACTTCAGACCTATTTTAAGCCGCAATTTACAAATAAGTTTGGCTTTTTGAAAAAGAAAGAGATTCGAAGCTACGCAGAAAGATTGATCGGAGAATACGATGTGAGATCGAGTCAGGGACCGATTACGCAGACCAGAACGATGTCTGGCGGTAATCAGCAGAAAGCAATCGTAGCAAGAGAGATCGACAAAGATCCGTCATTCCTGATCGCGGTTCAGCCGACACGGGGTGTGGATGTAGGTGCGATCGAACTGATCCACAAGCAGATTGTGGAAGAACGTGATAAAGGCAAGGGAGTACTTCTTGTCAGCCTGGAACTGGATGAGGTTATGGATGTATCCGACAGAATCCTTGTAATGTATGAGGGCGAGATTGTCGGAGAATTCAAGCCGGAAGAAGTTACAGTAGAAGAACTGGGCCTGTATATGACAGGTGCCAAGAGACAGGAGGTTTAACGGATGAATACCAATAAAGATAAAAAAGGTATCTTATCGAATAGTGCGGTACAGACGCTGCTTGCATCGGTAATCTGTATATTGCTTGGATTATTCGTTGGATACATTGTGCTTTTAATCATCAATCCGGCGGGCGCAGGAAGAGCATTAACATCAATCTTAAAGAACTTTCTGTATTTCCCGAGACCGGAAGTTGCGCTGGAATATTTCGGAAGCACACTTGCCAAATCAGCGCCGCTTCTGATGTGTACACTGTCTGTGCTTTTTGCATATAAGGTGGGACTGTTCAATATCGGAGCGTCCGGACAGTATACGGTTGGAGCCGGATTTGCACTGTACTTTGCGATCCATTATAATGCACCGTGGTGGGTGTGTCTGCTGCTTGCATTGTTTGGCGGAGCAGTTCTTGGTGCGGCAGCAGGTGCACTGAAAGCATACCTGAATGTAAACGAAGTTATCGCATGCATCATGCTGAACTGGATCAGCCTGTATGCGGTGAACACGGTTCTTACCGAAGTAAAGGAATCAGGAACGACTTATACGTTACCGCTCCGCACGAATAATCCGTCAGCGGTAATACCACATCTCGGTCTGCAACATTTATTTGCAGATAACCGGTATGTGACCATTGCAATTCCATTAGTGGTTATATTTGCAATCCTTGTATGGATCGTATTGGATAAAACGAAGCTTGGTTATGAGCTGAAAGCGACAGGTCTGTCAGTAAATGCTGCTAAATACGCAGGTATGAAAGAGAAAAAGAATATTATCCTGACGATGGCAATCTCAGGTGCACTTGCGGGACTTGGTGCAGGCTTCTTATATCTGAGCGGAATCGAGCAGTGGTCCTGTGCACAGACAGCAGTTCCGAATATGGGATTTAACGGAATCGCAGCAGCATTCCTGGGAGGTATCCATCCGATCGGCGTGGTATTTTCCTCATTCTTTATCCAGCATATTACCAGTGGCGGTGCATATGTGGATAAGATGGTATACTGCTCACAGATCTCAGATCTGATCGCGGCAATCATCATTTACTTCTGTGGATTTGTACTCTTCTTTAAGCATTGCATGAACCGCAGGATTCAGAAAGCGGAAGAAAAGAAGATTAAGACAGCAGAGCAGAAAGGAGGAGAATAGGCATGGCACTGTTATTACAATACACTATCATTTATGCATCGGTATTATTGCTGGTGGCACTGGGCGGCTGTTTCTCCGAACGAAGCGGCGTGATCAACCTGGGACTGGAAGGAATCATGGTGGCAGGCGCACTGGGCGGTGCGCTGGTAATGAAATATATGCCGGGTCTTTCTGCTCCGGCGATGGTACTTTGGGTAGTTCTTGGAAGTGTGGTATTCGGTATGGTATTCTCACTTCTCCTTGCAGTAGCAGCAATCAACTTTAATGCAGACCAGACATTGATCGGAACTGCGATGAACATGCTTGCAACAGCAGCGGCTACCGTATTTGTAAAAGCTATCAACATGGCAGAGAATCCGAACAATGTGGCATCGACCATTCAGTACATCGATCAGAAAAAAGCATTTTCCATTGTGAAGATCGCAGGCTTCGAGGTGAACTGGTTCATGATCATTACGATTGTACTGCTGATCGTGGCAAATGTGATCTTATACCGCACCCGTCTGGGACTGCGTCTGATGGCATGCGGCGAGCATCCGCAGGCAGCAGATTCCGTGGGAATCAATGTATATAAGATGCGCTATATCGGCGTGCTGATGTCCGGTTTCCTTGGAGGACTTGGCGGCATCGTGTACATTACGGCAGGCGTGTCCGAGTGGAAGTTTGAAAATGGCGTTGCGGGATTCGGTTTTCTGGCGCTGGCGGTTATGATCTTCGGACAGTGGAAACCGAACATGATCGCACTGTCAGCACTGCTCTTTGGACTGTTCCGTGCACTGTCAAATGTGTACTCAGGTTTTGATTTCCTGACGGCATTGAATATTCCGGGAACCTTCTATAAGATGCTTCCGTATATCATTTCGCTATTAGTGCTGGCGGTATCGTCCAAGCATTCAAGAGCGCCGAAAGCAGAAGGTATTCCTTACGATAAAGGACAGAGATAGGGAGAAATATAATGGGAATTGTTGTAATTGGAGATGTATTTATCGATATCAAGGGCTATTCCACTTCGCCATATATTCCCCAGGGAAGAAATGTGGGAACGATTGCGCAGATCCATGGCGGAGTCGGCAGAAATGTTGCCGAGGATATCGCCAATGTAGAACTGGCACCGACGTTTGTGAGTTCTGTGGATGATGATGCGATGGGTGAAGACGTGATCCAGAAGCTGAAGCGTCATAAGGTGAATACAGATTATATGAGGAAAGTGAAAAATGGCATGGGCACATGGCTGGCTGTTTTTGACCATAAAGGGGATGTGGTCGCATCCATTTCCAAGCGTCCGGATCACGGACCGATCGAGCGGATTCTGGATGAACACGGTGATGAGATTTTCCGGGATGCAGACAGTATCGTGATCGAGATTGATCTGGAAAAGGAGATCGTTAAGAAGACATTTGCTTATGCAGAAAAATATAATAAAAAGGTCTATGCGATCGTGTCGAATATGAGCATTGCAATCGAGCGCAGAGACTTTATCCGAAGGACGGCATGTTTTGTGTGTAATCAGCAGGAAGCGGGGATTCTGTTTTCGGAAGATTATGAACATATAACAGCAGAAGAATTGTCTGAGGTGCTGGCGGAGCGTATCCGTTCCGCACAGATTCCGAAGATGGTAGTGACGATGGGCGGAGACGGAGCGGTCTATGCAGGTCAGCACGGCGAAAAAGGCGTGTATCCGGCGTTGAAAGTAGATGTGGTTGATACGACAGGAGCCGGGGATGCATTTTTCTCAGGGGTGTGCATCGGACTTACCTATGGCAAGACGCTGCGTGAGGCATGCGGCATCGGCACCAGACTGGCATCGACAGTCATCTGTACGTCAGAGAATATCTGTCCGAGATTCATGCCGGAAGAATTTGGAATTACGAGGTAGAGAAAGTCATGGAAAGTATCATAATCGGAATTGCCGGAGGTTCTGGCTCTGGCAAATCCACATTTACGAATCGAATCAAACGGCATTTTGGCGATGATGTGGTGGTCATTTATCATGATAATTATTACCGCAGACAGGATGGTATTCCATTTGAAAAACGGGTAAAAGTAAATTACGATCATCCGGATTCGCTGGAGACAGATCTGTTAGTGGAACATCTGACACAGTTAAAGAAAGGCAAGAGCATCGAGTGTCCGGTGTATGATTACAGCCAGCATAACCGCTCTGACGAAGTGCTTCACATTGAGCCGAGACCGGTCATCTTAGTAGAAGGAATCCTGCTGCTGGCAGATCCGAGAATCCGAGATCTGCTGGACATCAAGGTATATGTAGAGGCAGATGCAGATGAGCGTATCCTCCGTCGGATTTCCAGAGATGTGAAAGAACGCGGAAGAGATCTGGACGGTATTATTGAGCAGTATCTGACCACGGTAAAACCGATGCATTATCTGTACGTGGAGCCGACCAGAGCCAAAGCTGATGTGGTCATCAACAGTGGTAAAAATGATGTAGCATTTGATCTGTTCGTGTCCAAGATCGAACAGTTATTGGAGAGTATGGGGCGGTAAATGATGAACGTTATTTATAAAATCTTCCGGCAGGATCCGGAGAACAGAGAAGATATCATTTCGGTAACATCGGGACTTGGAATTGTCGTAAATGTTGTACTTGCGCTGGTGAAAGTGATGATCGGCGTGCTGGCATCTTCCATTGCGATCATTTCCGAAGGTGCAAATAATGCGGCTGATTCCTTATCGGCACTGCTTGCGCTGGTGGGAACGAAGCTTGCACAGAAGCATCCGGACGAAAAGCATCCGTTTGGATATGGAAGAATCGAGTATCTGGTCAGCCTGATCATATCGGTATTGATTCTGGTCACAGGTATTGAGATGCTGATCAGTTCTGTCAAACTGATCCGTAATCCGGAAGAACTCAATATCTCTTATCTGGCGCTTGTGATCGTGGCTGGTTCTGCAGTGGTCAAATTCATTCTGGGAATCTACACGATCAAGATGGGCAAGAAAGCGGATTCCGGTGCATTGATCGGCGTAGGTGTCGAGGGACGAAATGATTCGTTCGCATCAGTCATCACGATTGCGTCGTCACTGATTTTCCTGATTTTTCATATATCAGTGGATGCTTACGCCGGTATTCTCGTATCACTGCTTATCCTGAAAGCGGGATTTGAGCTGTTGCGTGATACCGTTTCGGATCTGCTCGGACGACCGGGAGAGCATGAACTGGCAGTAGAACTCTACAAGGAGATACGCAAAACGGACGGCATTATCACAGCGGCAGATATGATGCTGCACAACTATGGACCGGATGCGTGGTCCGGTTCCGTCAATGTGGAGATCGACCACAGCAAGACGGTGGGCGAGGTATATAACTTCCTGCATGAACTGCAGTTGCGCATTATGCACGAATACAAAGTGACCATGGTATTCGGTGTATATGCGGTAGATTATGATCATCCGAAGATGAAAGAACTGCGGAAGAAGATTGGCGTATTTATCAGGGAGCATGAATTAGTGAAAAGCTATCATGCAGTCTATCTGAGCGAACAGGATAAGAAGCTGTACTGTGATTTCATCGTAGATTATAAGCTGCAGGACTGGGATGCGCTGGAGAAGGAATTTGTACAGTATATCACTGGAGATTATCCGGAATATGAAGTGGAACTGACCATTGAGACGGAGTTCGTATAAGAGAATCGCATAGAACGGGGAAAAGTATGAGTGATGTACATCCGAAGAAGTTGTTAATCTTGTATATTTTGGACATTTTGCAGAAATACACAGACGAGGAACACAGATTAAGTCAGAAAGATATACAGGATATTTTGAAAAAAGAATATGAGATGCCAGTCGATCGAAAAGCAGTGAAAAGAAATCTTTTGAACCTCATCGAATATGGCAGTGATATTGAATACAGGGAAGTATCACGGAAAGATATTTTTAAACAGAAAAAATCAATCGTAGATCGAGATGATTTAGAGGAACAAGATGTTTCGGAAGACAATTTGCTATGGACAGATTTTTATCTGAAGCAGAAATTTACGAATGAAGAATTGAGATTGTTAATCGACAGTCTGCTGTTCTCGGAGCATATACCTTATCGTCAGGCGAAAGATCTGATTGAAAAATTAGAATCGTTATCTAATATATATTTTAAGTCACGCTCGCAGTATATTTATCCATTGCCCGTGGATCGAACGGATAATAAGCAGGTATTTTATAATATTAGTATATTGGATGAAGCAATTCATCAAAAGAAGAAAGTGTTATTTGAATATGCGGAATATCATACCGATAAGAAACTGCATTTGAAAAAGCGCGAAGACGGAAGCGTGCGGGAATATATCGTGACTCCGTACCAGATGGCTGCGCGGGAAGGGAAGTATTATCTGATATGCAATTATGATAAATATGATGATATTTCAAATTATCGGGTAGACAGAATACGTAATATCGAGATTCTTGAAGAAAACGGAAAGCCATTTGAGACGCTGAAATGGTCCGGGCATCAACAAATGAATTTGACTGAATATATGAAGAAGCATGTGTATATGTATTCCAGTGAAACTGCATTTGTGAAATTTCGGATTGTAAAGGCAATGATATCTGACGTGATTGATTTGTTTGGAAAAGATGTGGCTTTTTCGGAAGAAACGGATACGCATGTGTCTGTGAGCGTGCATGTGAATGAACGTGCGGCGGAACAGTTTGCGAAGAATTATGCGCCAGATGTGATTGTGCTACAGCCACAGAAATTGCGGGATAAATTACGGGAAGATCTGAAAAAGTCATGGGAAGCATATGAAGATTAAAGGAAAGGCATAAGAGATGGGAAATACGACAGCAAAAATAGATAAGTCGGTAGATGAATTTATTCAAACAATAAAAAAAGCGCCGTGTTATGAATATTTTACATCTGCTTCTAATACGATAGATTGGAACAATACAGAAGTCTATGAAAATGCTCTGTATCAAGGGTATTTGGATGCATGTAGAACGATTCATTGGAGTACCGGGGCAACGCCGGCAGGAGAAGCATTATCAGATAAAAAGCAGCCATTGACAAAGCTTGCAGGAGAACTCAGGGACTATTTTATATATGATAAAGCATCGTTTGATGCTAAATATCCAGAATGGTGTGAAGATTTGCGAAAGTCCTATGATACATATCTTACGGATGGAATTACATATGGACAGGCTCAGAAAATTATAAATATGGCATTCAAATATTTGTATTGTATATATCATAAGTGCGAAAAACGAGAAGAATACAAAAAGAGATTTGCCAAAAAATTTGATGATTGTCATATGCCATTAGATAGCTTCAGTCTGGAATGGTTTAAAAGAATGTTTGGAAAAGATGATTTTTCAGATCCTAAGAGCTATTCAGAAGATGCTGACAAATTGCCGCCAAATTTATTTACAAAAAGAGGCGGAATTAAGATAAAAGCGGATTCTATAGGTTCATGGAGTTCTATGGAAACATGGAAAAAAGACTATACCGGACAAAAATATCCATACGAATTTTATGCGCATGTTATAAGAAAATACTGCGATAAAAACGATATTTCACCGTTACAATTAGATTTTCTTGTCTGGTCTAAAATGCAGAAAATTATGGCTGCAGAGGCATTTATAAAAGCTTTCAATGATGAAAAGGATGAAATAGATACAAAGCCTGAAGATTATGAGATAAATGAATTGGACGAAACGTTAAGGAAGAGATTAGATAAGATCAGACCGTTAATATAAAAAACAGTGCTTCGGCGCTGTTTTTTTGCACCAAAAGCGATGGACTCTTTTTAACCCATGTAATTCTGTATGCTAATACTTAGTAAGAGCTGACAGGAGGAAAAACAATTGAACATATCCATTTATTCAAGAGAAGCAATTAGTGAATTATTACAAGGTGATTTCCCGGAAAATGCAGAGGTAATCAGTTTTTATGATCCAGTGAGCAAATTTCGTGGCGCAGGATATAAACCTGTAGATTATTCTGCTAAGACGGATTGTGTGTTTTATATTCCATTACATGATATTGATCTTGCAGTGTTGCCGAAATATCATTTGACCTATGAAACTTATTTTCCGGAAGCGGACAATCTGGCAGAATTTATTTTTTCTGCGAAAAAAGAAGGAAAGGATATTATCTGCCAATGTGAGTACGGAGAAAGCAGGAGTTCGGGATGTGCGGCGGCGATCCACGAATACTTCTATAAAGATGGAATCGATATATTTGCCGATTACAGATATTATCCGAATCAGGTAGTGTATCACAAGGTCTATGATGCTCTTGAAAAATACGGAAATGAGTATAGCGAGACGAGAGAAAGTGGGGAATGATTTCATATGATGGCAGAGTTAAAACGAGAAATTCTGGAATTGATTGAAGCACCGGAATTGTATGTGTATTTAATAGAGCATACAGAGCGGTTGAAACTGAGAGATTATGTGGAAATTATTGCAGGTGCACCGGTCGGCTTGGATAAAAAACAGATGTTGCTACATAAGCTGGAATTAACGTTTGAACTGGATGAACAAGAAAGAGAATATGTGAAATTGTGCTGTGAATGTGTGGAGCGTGCAGTTTGTTTTTTGATGATGGAAAGTGGCGCGATATTTCTTATACAATTAATGGGATATGATGACGATAATACAAGTGATGTTATGGACGGACCGTATATTGCAACGTCTTTTGAAGGAATGAAACGGGCTGTGCAGAATTATTACAACGAAGATCCGGGTCCCGAATGGCAGACGTTGTATTGGCGGATTCAAGCATATCTTGGTGGTAAAAATGAAGATGAGAACGCAGATTTTTTGTCACCAGAGTATACCTATATTATGAATCCAGCGCACCGGAATAATTGCCGCTGTCACGCAGGGAATGTGCGATCAGATTCAGGTCTTTGCTGATCGCGGAATCGCTGGCGAGCTTCTGTTCTAACTGATGATAGAAATAGAGACTGCCTTTGCCGTTCTGTTTTACATAGTATAGTGCTTTGTCAGCCTGGGTATAGCAGTCTTCGTAAGCATCTTCGGTCGTGGTCATGCACAGACCGGCGGATAATGAAGTGTTACGGATCTCTACATCGTTTGCTTTAGCAGAGTTGAATTCGTCAAAGAGAGTAAGGATCTTTTTCGTAATCATATCTTCGTTGACGTCAGGGACAAAGAGCAGAAATTCATCACCGCCCAGACGGCAGACGACAGCATTTGGTGCCAGATTTGAAAGCAGGGTGCCAAGCAGCTTTAGGGAACGGTCTCCGGCTTTGTGACCGTGGATGTCATTGATCTGTTTGAGGTTGTCCATATCGATAAATACCAGACAGCCATCATATTTCTGCATGAACTGTGCTACCAGCTTCTCACCGCGGCTTCGCATCGGAAGTCCGGTCAGGAAGTCATAAGTCTCGCTGTCCTCATGAGCCTTCATTGTGGTCATGACATTTGAGATAAAACGGTTGATCTCTGCTTCAATGGCAGAGAAATTAGCATCATTTTCCGGATGAAGGTAATCAGTGTAGATATCCAGCTGGTGTTCTTCTAAAAGTTTCAAGAAGACTTCGGTGATCTCCGGATCAAACTGTGTACCACTGTTTTCACGGAATTCCTGAATGATAGCAGCTTCCGACAGTGGATTGCGGCAGGCGTGCTTGGTACTCATGACATCGTAACTATCGGCTACGGCTACGACGCGGGCATATAGTGGAATGTCCGTTCCTTTCAGACCATCAGGATAACCTGTGCCATCATAGCGTTCGTGGTGGTGTCGGGCAACATCAGCCGCCTGGTGTGCGAGTGTGATATTTTTTAAGATCTCACCGCCGATAACGGTATGCTCTTTGGTAACGGCATATTCTTCCGAAGTCAGTCTGGTTGGCTTATTCAGGATCGTATCAGGAATACCTACTTTTCCAATATCATGTAGATGTGCTGCATATTTCAGATTCAGGATTTCTTCCTGGCTCCAGTGGAGTTCCTTTGCGATCAGCGCAGAGTATTCGGCAACCCGGTGAGAATGTCCGCGGGTATATTCATCTTTGGCTTCAACAGTAACTGCCAGTGTCTGCATCATCTGCAGAGACAGACGTTCTGTCTGCTGGCGACGTTTATCAAGTTCAATCTGCTGCCTATGGTCTTCCATACTGCGCACATTGCGGATGGTACGAAGAATATTTACAAAGAGCAGAATGATCATACCGATACCAATAAACATACCGGAAATGGATACCACAAAGTAGACAGACATGCCTTCAATGACCGCCGATATCATCACAGCAGTCAGTCCGACTAAGATCAGCTTGTCAGAGCGGATCGTGCCGTTCTTCATACATTTATAAAATGTGATGAAGGTGCTGATAAATGTGACAGCTAATACAATCTGACTGATTGCAAGAGTTTCGATATAATCCGCAATACCAGTCACATGCAGGATTGTACAGACTGCAAAGTTAATGACTGCGATATAACCGAGAGTCTGATGCAGCTTATGATAGCTGTCCTGCTGTACACTGTCTGCATAGAACAGAATTGGAATCGGAACCAACAGGATCATTACAAAGCACAGTGCACTAAGAATAGATGAATTCGGGAACAGGAGCTGTCGTAACTTTGATTCACCAAGCATCCAGGTGGCACCCATGACCATGCACCAGCCCAGGTATTCCATGTCGAATTTAGCTTTGTATACCAGTCCCAGTGCAATACTGAATATCACACTTACGATACCTGCGAATAGAATGAAGAAGGCGATTACCGTTTCCAGACCGTTTTCCTCAAAGAGATAAGTCCATATTTCCGCACGATCACCATAGTAGACCTGGTTAATTACACCAGAGTAATTATTGGTGTAAGTGGTCAGCTCAATGCGAAGTTCTTTTCCGGCATCGGCGGAAGAGGTATTACAGAAAATATAACGACTGGCAGAGTTCTTACCGCAGAGTCGGGTGTCTTTTGTACTGTATTCGGTTCGGAGGTTACCGTTAATGTAGCATTTGACATCCTGTAGGGAGGAACGGAATGCAATCGTATGGGAATTATAATCATCAGGAAGTATAGCTGTATCAATCTTACGTTCATTTGCCCCTAATATTTCCATGGCAGCAAACCAGATTAGGATTGCAAACATCAGGATATAATAGGGATAACGCTTGGTTCTGCTGATTACATATTTATCTTTTGTCACGATAGAATTACTCCTTATGTTAGATTGGTGGGAGATCATACTTTTTATATGTTTATTTTAAGCTGTGTGAAAATCAATTGCAATTATATGAAATAAAGAAGAATGGGAAAAGCCCCGGGATTACGGCTGTTGAACCGTAATACCAGGGCTTTTCGAGATGAAAAACGAATTTAGTCGATAGCGTTATATTCACCATCGGATGACTTGCGGAAAAGCGGAAGCTTCTGTAGGAAGATAATATCTTCTCTGTCAGCGGCATCACCTTCTGCAAGGATTGCTGCTTTCTTTACGACCTCGGCACCTGCATTTTCCATCAGGCACTCCAGTGCGTGGAGAGATTCTCCGGTGGAAATGACATCGTCCAACAGGCAGACACGTTTGCCGCGGATCTTGTCGGCGTCTTTTCCATCCAGATACAGATGCTGCTCTCCGGCAGTTGTGATTGAATGAACAGATGCGGAGACCACATCTTTCATATAAGACTTCGTACTCTTTCTGGCTACGATGAATTCCTTGAGGCCGAGCTGTCTGCTGACCTCATATGCCAGTGCAATACCTTTGGCCTCTGCGGTTACAATAGCATCCACATCACCGATTTTTTTGGCGAGTTCCGGTGCGCATGCGCTGACTAGTTCTGTATCGCCAAGGACAACGAAGCTTGCAAATGCCATATCCTCGCTGATCGGAATAAATGGAAGGGTACGATCTACATTACAAAGTGACATATTGTATGTTTTCATAATAACATATTCCTCCTTATAATCCAAGGAACTTAGCTGCAACACCTGCGAGCATTCCGAGGAATGGGTTGGTTACTGCGGTTACGACCATTGTAGTTCCGCCTACTGCTGCGTTTGTTGCCAGAGCAGAAGGTGCATCCAGGACAACAGTCTTGAAGATACCAAGTACGAATAAGAAACCTGCGATAGAAGAAGCCGGTACGTATTTACCGATCTTCGGAAGCAGTTTCAGAAGCAGGATCACACCGATCACAACCATCATAGCAACACCGGCCCATACTGCGTGTGGAGCATTAGCAGTAGCAGAGATAATAGACTCTACCGGAGCACCACCGAAGAAGGATGAGCACATATCTGCCAGAGAGGAGATCACGGTCAGTGTATCTACATTGTAATTACCGCCAGTTGCCATACCGGCTGTGATTCCACCGAATGAAATGTTGGAACCGATGTTCAGGCATACCATTCCGAGCGCACCAAGGATTACATTGGCGTTGATGGTGAATTTCTGACGGATGAATTTGTCATCCTCTACAACAATGCTGGATTTCTCTTTGTTGAAGATCGCATTGGCGATGCAGGATGCAACGACAGAGATCACGATGGTATATACCAGTGTGTTTGCACTGTCTTTTGTAAAGTAATAAGTAATGAGTGCGGCTGCCAGAGATACACCTCCGGAAATGGCATCGCTTTTTACCATATCGATCGCTGCTTTGGTAAGGATGATACCAACACCGGCCATCATACCGAAGGCTACGTCTTCACCAACAAAGTTTACGATTTTAGTTAAAAGACCAAATGCCCCGATCAGAGCCATGATCACACCACCGATAAAGATCATGGTGCATCGCTCAGAGCGGTCTTTGCCGGCTGTTCCGGCGTAGGTGATCGTCTCAGCCTGGAACGAGATCGGAGCTACACTCTGTGTTACCGTATTACCGATCGCACCTACAAAAAATGCCAGTGCAGTAGGTACGGAAGCGAATCCGTAAGCCAGTGCCAGAAGTCCCTGCGGAAGTCCGTTCAGTACGACACCGATTACAGCCATCAGGTCAGTCATAATTGCGTTCATAGTTTTTCCTCCTAGATAAGTAAGTGTATGTAAGTCAACAACGTGGTTCGGCAGGATCGTTGGTACAATGTTGTACGCTGTCCTGCCTTAATAAAAGTGTAGCATTGATTGGTATGGGTGTAAATGCATCTGGTTATGATAACTTTTAACGGGCATTAATAATCTGTGCTAATAAATGTGTTGCTTATTAATAAATATAGGTGGAAAAAACTTGCGATGTATAGTAAAATCAACAAGGAAGTAATCATAAATCAATAAAGGATTGTATAGTAACGAAAGAGAGGATGTCAGATTATGAGTAAAGCAGAATTAGCAATTGAAAAGAAATACAATGAGAAATGTAACTGCGCACAGGCTGTCGCATGCAGCTTTGCAGAAGAAGCCGGTGTGGACGAAGAGACATTAAAAGCAGCTACTCAGGCGTTTGGCGTAGGCCTTGCGACTATGGAAGGTAACTGTGGTGCATTGTCCGGAGCGGCGATGGTATTAGGTCTGATTAATAAGGACCGTAAGAAGACAACTGCGGATATCCGTGCGATCATGACAGAATTTAAAGAGACATACGGAACGGTAGTCTGTAAGGAGCTCAAGGGTGTGGAGACAGGCAAGGTGATCCTGCCTTGTGATGACTGCATCAGAGCGGCTGCCGAACTGTTGGAGAAACAGCTTGGTTAAAGCTGGAGGATAAAGGAGAGAATTTATGCTGGGAATGATAATTGACAGTATCAGTACCTTCATGTACAGCAAACTGCTGGTGGTACTGCTGATCGGAGCCGGAATTTATTTTACGATCCGGACAAAACTGCCACAGGTAAGACTGTTTAAGGATGCGTGCAAGGCAGTTGTAGAGAAGCCGGAGGATGTGGACGGAGTGTCATCCTTCCAGGCATTGATGGTATCTACCGCATCAAGAGTAGGAACGGGTAATATTGTCGGTGTATCGACGGCTATCCGTATCGGGGGCTTTGGCTCTGTGTTCTGGATGTGGGTGATCACCGGATGGTGCCTGTTAGGCGGCGGTTCCCGTATTGTGAAGGTGACGTCTACACTGGTTCCGGTCATGGGTGTGGCTTATATCCTGATCTCGGTCGTGGTTATGGTCATTAATCATTCCTATCTGCCGATGGTATTTGCGAAGATTTTTGAGGAAGCATTTGACTTCAAGGCAATCTTTGGAGCATTCACGGGTTCCGCTATGATGCAGGGAATCCGACGAGGTTTATATTCTAATGAGGCAGGTATCGGTTCTGCACCAAATGCATCTGCGTCAGCGCAGGTCAGCCATCCGGTCAAACAGGGACTGGTACAGATGCTGTCAGTATTTATCGACACACTGCTTCTGTGTACAGCAACGGCGATGATGTGTATGTCATCCGGCATTGCACCGACAGAAGAATTGCAGGGTGCACCGTGGGTACAGGAAGCATTGCGTGAATCATTGGGCGGCTTCGGACCGGTCTTTATTGCAATTGCAATGGTACTGTTTGCATTTACTACACTGCTGGGTAACTGTTTCTATTGTGATAACCTGCTGAATTACATTCACAAGGGTGAGCCGAGTAAAGGATTCATGAAAGGATTCCGGCTGGTATCTGCACTGGTGGTATTCCTGGGAGCCGGAATGGAAGTGTCCATGCTCTGGAATATTTCAGATGTGTTGATGGGAGTGATGGCACTGATCAATATTCCGGTTATTCTGATCCTGTCCAACATTGCGCTGAAGACGCTGGCAGATTATGAGAAGCAGAAAAAAGCGGGAGTGAATCCAACATTCAAGGCGAAGAATATTGACCTGAAATATGAGACCGATTATTGGAATTAATTAAAATTCACCGTTGACATGATTTTTTCATCGTGCTATTATTTAGTAAATTAATACTTCAAACCGATGAAGTGGAGATAACGGCAATCATGCCTTTACAGAGAGTCCGGGATGCTGAGAACCGGGTGAGAAACAAGTTGTCAAATGGACCACGGAGGGTGCAGTCAAATGTGAATCAGTTTTTATTGAACGATCATGGATTCACAGAGTATTCTGCAACGTGAAGGCATACGTCAGTTGCCGGGGATATAGAAGTATCCTGATAAGAGCACAGGCTTATTCCTGTGAATTCAAGGTGGCACCGCGGATAGTGATTAGTACATTCGTCCTTGACAGAAAGAGTATCTTTCTGTCGAGGACTTTTCTTTTGCAAAAAAAGTTCCGACAGAGCAATTGTTTATAAGGAGGCAGACAGCATGAATATTTTACCGAATCTTGAAGATGTCAGAGAGATCGCAGCATCCGGCGAATACAAAGTCGTACCGATCAGCTGCGAGATTTTATCCGATATCTGTACACCGATTGAAGCAATGCGGATTTTGAAAAATGTGTCCACCCACTGCTATATGCTGGAATCAGCGCAGCAGGACGAAAAATGGGGACGCTACACATTTCTTGGATATGATCCGAAGATGGAGATTACCTGTATGGATGGTGAGATGCAGGCAGGAAATATCCGGGTGAAGACAGACAATCCGTCGGAAGTGCTCCGGCAGATCCTTGCAGATTATAAGAGCCCGAAGATGGAATACCTGCCATCATTCACAGGCGGTCTGGTGGGATATTTTTCTTATGATTATCTGGGTTACAGCGAACCGACGGTGAAGCGTGAAGTAGAAGATACAGAAAGCTTCAAGGATGTAGATCTGATGCTGTTTGATAAGGTGATCGCATTTGATAATCTGAAGCAGAAGATCATCCTGATCGTGAACATGCCGCTTAACGATCTGGAAGTCGGTTATAACAAAGCGGTCATGGAACTGAAACAGATGCGGGATCTGCTGAGAAATGGTGAGAAAAAGGACGAACCGGCAGGTCATCTTCTTGGGGAGGTACAGCCGTTATTCGATAAAGAACGCTACTGCGATATGGTAGAAAAAGCGAAAGATTATATCCGAGAAGGAGACATTTTCCAGATCGTACTTTCCAACCGTCTCGCAGCACCGTTTGAGGGAAGCCTGTTAAATACCTATCGTGTACTGCGGACACTGAATCCATCTCCGTATATGTTCTATTTTTCCGGAACAGACGTGGAGGTTGCAGGAGCTTCGCCGGAGACACTGGTGAAGCTGGAGGATGGCGTGTTACATACTTTCCCGCTTGCTGGTACCAGACCGAGAGGCAAGACGGACGCAGAAGATCAGGCGCTGGAAGCAGAACTTTTGGCAGATGAGAAAGAGCTTGCAGAACACAATATGCTGGTTGATCTTGGACGAAATGACCTTGGCAGACTCAGCAAGTTCGGCACAGTAGAAGTGGAAAGTCTGCATTCGATCGAACGCTTCTCGCATGTCATGCATATCGGATCTACCGTACGAGGAATCATCCGGGATGACAAAGATGCGCTGGATGCGGTAGAAGCAGTGCTTCCTGCGGGAACCCTTTCGGGAGCGCCGAAGATCCGTGCGTGCCAGCTCATCGGAGAATTGGAGAATAACAAGCGTGGCATCTACGGAGGAGCGATTGGATATATTGATTTTACCGGCAATATGGATACCTGCATTGCAATCCGTATCGCATATAAAAAGAACGGTAAAGTATTTGTCCGGAGCGGAGCCGGAATTGTAGCAGATTCCGTACCGGAAAAAGAATATGAAGAATGTATCAATAAGGCAAAGGCGGTAGTCAATGCATTGAAATTAGCAGAGGAGGCAGACGTATGATATTACTGATAGACAATTATGACAGCTTTGCATACAATCTCTACCAGTTCATCGGCGAGATCGATCCGGATATCCGCGTGATCCGCAATGACGAACTGACGGTAGATGAGATCCGTGCGCTGCAGCCGGAACGCATCATCCTGTCGCCGGGACCGGGAAGACCGGAGGATGCCGGTGTGATCATGGATGTGGCAAGGGAACTTGGCAGTGAGATCCCGATCCTGGGCGTGTGCCTGGGACATCAGGCAATCTGCGCAGCATTTGGCGGAACGGTAACTTATGCGAAAGAACTGATGCACGGAAAACAGTCGGAGACGACATTTGATACAGAATCGAAGATGTTCCGTGACTGTCCGGCACAGGCACCGGTTGCGAGATACCATTCACTGGCAGTAGATGAAGATACACTGCCGGAATGCCTGAGAGTAACTGCCCGTACCGTAGAAGGCGAAGTGATGGCAGTAGAACACAAAGATTATCCGATATATGGAATGCAGTTCCATCCGGAATCGATCATGACACCGGACGGAAAACAGATGATAAGGAATTTTATTCAGTGCCAGGATTAGAAACACGGAGCAATCCGTGGGCATTGCAACAAATATAAAAGCAGAGAAAAGGAGAGATAAGCTATGATTAAAGAAGCCATTGTAAAAATCGTGAACAAAGAGGACCTGACTTACAAAGAAGCATACGACGTGATGAACGAGATCATGAACGGTGAGACTTCTCCGACACAGAATGCAGCATTCCTGGCAGCACTGTCTACTAAGAGCGCAAGAGCTGAGACAACGGATGAGATCGCAGGATGTGCAGCGGCGATGAGAGAACATGCACTGAAGGTTGAGACAGATATGGAACTGTTTGAAATTGTAGGTACCGGCGGAGATAATGCACATAGCTTTAATATCTCTACTACATCTGCACTGGTTGCGGCAGCAGGCGGTATGAAGGTAGCCAAACACGGTAACCGCGCAGCCTCTTCTAAGTGTGGAACCGCAGATTGTCTGGAAGCACTGGGTGTGAATATCCAGCAGAGTCCGGAGCGTTGTGTGGAGCTGTTAAAAGAAGCCGGTATGTGCTTCTTCTTTGCACAGAAATACCATACTTCTATGAAATATGTAGGAGCGATCCGTAAGGAACTCGGCTTCCGTACGGTATTTAATATTCTTGGACCGCTGACCAATCCGGGCACACCGTTTATGCAGCTTCTCGGTGTATATGACGAATATCTGGTAGAACCACTGGCGCAGGTACTGATCAGTCTTGGTGTGAAAAGAGGTATGGTCGTATACGGACAGGACAAGCTGGATGAGATCTCTATGAGCGCACCGACCAAGGTATGCGAGATCAAAGACGGATGGTTCAAATCTTATGTGATTAAGCCGGAAGATTTTGGACTGACACGCTGCACCAAGGAAGATCTGGTGGGTGGCACTCCTGCTGAAAATGCAGAGATCACAAAGAACATCCTGAAAGGCGAGAAAGGACCAAAGCGTGATGCAGTGC
The DNA here is from genome assembly GCA_963592205.1 of bacterium. Taxonomy (GTDB): domain Bacteria; phylum Bacillota; class Clostridia; order Lachnospirales; family Lachnospiraceae; genus Claveliimonas. The sequence continues at coordinate 30,619 of CAVAVU010000081.1, read as the reverse complement.
TGATGAATGCAGGTGCGGCACTGTATATTGGCGGTAAGGCACCATCGATGAAAGATGGTATTGAACTTGCGAGTGTACTCATTGATTCCGGCAAAGCACTGGAGACACTGGAGAAACTGATCAAAGTCAGCAACCGTCCGGAGGTATAAAAAATGACGATATTAGACGAACTTGCGGATTACGCCAGAGTGCGTACCGCGGAGGCTAAGAAAAAGAAACCACTGGAAGAAGTGAAGAAGGCAGCGCTTGCATTGTCGAAAGGGGATTGCCGATTTGAAAAAGCGTTGAAAAAACCGGGTATTTCTTTTATCTGCGAATGCAAAAAAGCTTCCCCGTCCAAGGGACTGATCGCACCGGAATTTCCATATGTGGAGATTGCAAAGGCGTATGAGACAGCCGGCGCTGATTGTATATCAGTGCTGACGGAACCGAAGTGGTTCCTGGGAAGTGACCGGTATCTGAAGGAAATAACCGAGACGGTAGAGATTCCGTGTCTGCGGAAAGATTTTACCGTGGATGAATATATGATCTATGAAGCGAAACTTCTCGGAGCATCGGCCGTGCTGCTGATC
>CAVAVU010000081.1:1732-30037 GCA_963592205.1 bacterium | reverse complement strand
GTTCAATCTTAACTGAGGATGAACTGAAGCACTATATGGCAGTTTGTGAAGAACTCGGATTATCTGCATTGGTAGAAGCCCATGATGCAGAGGAAGTAGAGATGGCACTTCGCGTGGGAGCGCGGATCATCGGTGTAAATAACCGGAATCTCAAGGATTTTACCGTGAATACGGATAACAGTAAAAAACTCCGGGAAATGATTCCGCCGGAAGTTGTCTTTGTGTCTGAAAGCGGTGTGAAAGGACCGGAGGACGTGGCAGCGCTCCGTGAGATCGGGGCCGATGCTGTACTGGTCGGAGAGACACTGATGCGTGCGGAAGATAAGACGGCGATGCTTGCAAAGCTCCGGGGAGGTCAGGCATGAAGATCAAGCTGTGCGGACTGACGAGACCTTGTGATATCGAAGCCGTCAATGAACTCCAACCGGATTATATCGGATTCGTATTTGCAAAGAAAAGCAGAAGATATGTGAGTCCGGAAAAGGCTGCGGAATTGAGAGCTATGCTGGATCCGGGGATTCGGGTTGTCGGGGTATTTGTAAATGAAGACCCGGAACAGATTGCTGCACTCCTGAAAGCAGGGACGATTGATATAGCCCAGCTGCATGGACAGGAGGGGGAAGCGGAGATATGTAAATTGCAGGATCTTACGGATCATCCACTGATCCAGGCTTTTCGAATTGATACAGAGAAAGATGTGGAACGAGCCAATGCCAGTACGGCAGACTATGTATTGCTGGATTCCGGTGCGGGTGGTACAGGCACAACTTTTGACTGGGATCTGTTACAGGCGATCCGGCGGCCGTATTTTCTAGCAGGCGGACTGGATACGGAGAACCTCGGAACAGTAAAAGCGAAGTTAGATCCATACGGCGTGGATGTCAGTTCCGGCATCGAGACCGATGGATATAAGGATAAAGAGAAAATGACAGCGTTTGTCGCTGCGGTAAGAAAGGAAGACACATTATGACGAATATGAACGGACGATTCGGCATTCATGGCGGGCAGTATATCCCTGAGACGCTGATGAATGCGGTGATCGAACTGGAAGAAGCATATAATCACTATAAAAACGATCCGGAATTTAACCGGGAACTGGATGCGCTGTTCCACGATTATGCGGGCAGACCATCCAGACTCTATTATGCAGAGAAGATGACAAAGGATCTGGGCGGTGCGAAGATTTATCTGAAGCGCGAGGATCTGAACCATACCGGTGCGCATAAGATCAATAACGTACTGGGACAGGCACTGCTTGCCAAGAAAATGGGCAAGACCCGTCTGATCGCAGAGACCGGAGCCGGACAGCACGGCGTGGCAACAGCGACAGCGGCGGCACTCTTTGGCATGGAGTGCGTGGTATTTATGGGAGAAGAAGATACAATCCGTCAGGCACTGAATGTATACCGTATGCGTCTGCTTGGCGCAGAGGTTGTTCCGGTTAAGAGCGGTACTGCGACATTGAAAGATGCCGTATCCGAGGCAATGCGTGAGTGGACCTCCCGCATCAGCGACACCCATTACTGCCTGGGTTCTGTAATGGGACCACATCCATTCCCGACGATCGTGCGTGATTTTCAGGCGGTCATTTCAAAAGAGATCAAGGAGCAGATCCTGGAAGCAGAGGGAAGACTGCCGGATGCAGTGCTTGCATGTGTAGGCGGCGGATCCAATGCGATCGGAAGCTTTTATAATTTCATTGACGATAAAGAGGTACAGCTGATCGGCTGCGAGGCGGCAGGACGAGGCATTGATACCTTTGAGACAGCAGCGACTGTCAATACAGGACGCGTAGGCATCTTCCATGGTATGAAGTCTTATTTCTGCCAGGATAAATACGGTCAGATCGCACCGGTTTATTCGATATCGGCAGGTCTGGATTATCCTGGAGTCGGACCGGAACATGCACATCTTCATGATATCGGAAGAGCGCAGTATGTGCCGGTAACGGATGACGAAGCGGTTAATGCATTTGAATATCTGGCTAAGACAGAAGGTATCATTCCGGCAATCGAGTCTGCGCATGCGGTAGCCCATGCGATCAAGCTGGCACCGACAATGGATAAAGATAAGATCATCGTAATTACCATTTCCGGACGAGGCGATAAGGACTGCGCAGCCATCGCCAGATACAGAGGGGAGGATATCCATGAGTAATATAAAGAAAGCATTCGAACATGGCAAAGCATTTATAGCATTTATTACCTGCGGAGACCCGGATCTTGAGACGACGGCGGCAGCAGTCAGAGCAGCTGTTGCAAATGGAGCAGATCTGATCGAGCTTGGCATTCCGTTCTCCGATCCGACAGCGGAAGGACCGGTTATCCAGGGAGCCAATATCCGTGCATTAAACGGTGGCGTGACCACCGATAAGATATTTGATCTGGTCAGAGACTTGCGGACAGATGTGACCGTTCCGATGGTATTTATGACCTATGCGAATGTCGTATTTTCCTATGGGGCAGAGACATTTATCTCGACCTGTAAAGAGATCGGTATCGATGGACTTATTCTGCCGGATATCCCGTATGAAGAGAAAGAAGAATTTCTGCCGCTGTGTCACCGGTATGATGTGGATCTGATCTCATTGATCGCACCGACATCTGAGAACAGGATCTCTATGATTGCAAAAGAGGCAGAGGGATTCCTTTATATCGTCTCCAGCCTCGGAGTCACCGGAACCAGAAGCGAGATCAAGACCGATCTGAAGTCTATCGTAGATGTGGTACGCCAGAATACAGATATTCCGTGTGCCATCGGATTCGGTATCTCGACACCGGAACAGGCTGGCAAAATGGCAGCTATTTCTGACGGCGCGATCGTAGGATCTGCGATTGTAAAACTGATGGAAAAGTATGGAAAAGAAGCACCAAAATATGTGGGCGAATATGTAAAAGCCATGAAAAAAGGAACCATCGGCGAAAAATAATTGAGATTTCCTGTAAAATTTGTTATTATTTAAACATATGCGATAATGCTATTGTACGATTTGCGTAATTTATAAAAACTAGCCAATTCGCCCTATTGACGCTTGCATAATAATAGAAGTATAGTAAAAATAACCAAAAATGGGTAATAGTACTTAGATACAGGAGGGCATAAACATGGCAACAGATTATCAGGAGGCAATTCGTATACTTTCAGAACAGGAGCAGATCCTGCAGTTTGATTCATTTACCAGTGAGGATGCATGGAAGCTTGGCAATATCATGGTAGAAGAGATCAAGAATCAGGGGATCAATCTTACTGTCAGCATTCGCAAAATGAATGGACATATCGTATTTGCATATGCATCAGAGGGTGCAAATCTGAATCACCAGAACTGGACAGGCCGTAAGTTTAACATGGTAAGCTACATGGAGTGCAGCTCACTTCTTGCAACAGCAAGAGCACATTTCCTTGGAAGAAGTCTGGTAGAGGATTTCGGACTGAACTACGAAGAGTACAAGCTGTGCGGCGGCGGATTCCCAATCCGCGTGAATGGCTGCATGACACATGTGATCACAGTATCTGCACTGGCGCATGAGAAGGATCACGCGTTCATCGTAGGCTGCCTGGAGAAATTCCTCGGCAAGAAAGCACCTGCTATGGATATGGAAATTCCGATGTTATAATGGTAAAATAAAGATAACATACAGAAGCAGGAATTGGAGGTACTTGGGAGAATGATGGAAAACGAGAATGCGAATCAGATGAACTTTTTTTCGGAAATGTCGGAATATCAGATTACAGCGCGGGAGTTTTTCAGTACCGTTCTTTTGGACAGCCTGTACCGTAATTTCGGCTTCAATGATATATTGATCTCTTATTTTGATACACATGGCAATTTCCTGTCATGGACGAACCGCAGCGGTGCGCTGTTGGATTATGAAGAGCATCCATACCGCAGATTTATGGAGAATGATGTAGTGCGTTACCGCATTTATATCGAGGCTGTGAGAGATCATCTTACTTACTTCAATGTGAAGCCGCGACTGTATAAGGCAACGGATGTGCTTGGCGAGAAGGACTATGAGAATTCGCCGTATGTTCGTTTTCTGGAAGAAAATTTCCAGAAGCATTACAGTGTGACACTTGCGTTTGGAATCAATGCATATATTCAGGTGGCATTCTTCAAGAGCAAGGAAGAAGGCGACTTTACAGAAAAAGAGATCGAAGAACTGGAAGAGATCTACGTATATGTAGCGAATTCTTATAAGAACTTTAAAAAATATGAACAGGCGAAGATTGTAGCGAACATCCAGAGCGAGATCATCGCATCCGGTGAAAAAGCATTTCTAGTGACGGATGATTTTACTCATGTGATGAGCTACAATAAGATCGCCCAGCAGTATCTGGCAGATATCCTTGGGGAAGCGATGGTGGAACACATTGACAGTTCTACACCGTGCAGCTGGCTGCCGTTCCTGCTTGGAGGCGAGGAGGATGTACAGGCTGAAGACCGTGTGCAGACCCGCGTGATCAAGAATTATATTTTTAAGATATATACATATGATCAGACTTATTCAAATGGAATCATTGACCGTTATCACTGGATCACGATTTCCCAGAAGAAGGATCAGACAGCGGCATCTTCTCTTGCACCGAAGATTATCAGTGCAAGCGGAGAATCGTTGCTGACGCATGCAGAACAGAAAGTGGCAGAACTGATGTGTCAGGGACTGACATATAAGGCAATTGCCGATGAACTGGTGGTAAGTTATCATACCGTCAAGAAACACGTACAGAATATTTATTCCAAGTGTGGAATCAACAGCCGTTATGAACTTTACAAATGGATGGAAGATCAGGCACAGGAGTAGATGAAAGATAGATCGAGAAAGAGAGGTACTCCGGATGGAGCATCCAAACGACACAGGGAAAAAAGCATCTGATGCGAAGAGCGTCAGCAAAACATTAGCAATTCTGTCTACATTCGATGAGCGTACAACGATGCAGAGAACATCTGATATTGCTGCGCGGCTGGGAATGAATATCAGCACCGTATCCAGACATCTGAATACACTTCTGGACTGGGGATTCTTGCGGAGAGATGATGAGACGGGATGCTATTACCCGGGAACACAGATCATATCCCTTGCAGGTGCAGCCCTGCAGGACAGCGATGTGTATCGTTATTCATTTCCGGAATTACAGCTTCTTTCATTCCGATATGGCGTACACAGCCATATGAGTATACAGGATGACACGGAGATCATGCATCTGATCAGCTGCTGCTGTGAACATACGATGGATCTGTTTGTGCCGATGGGACACAGACAGCCGATGTATTGCTCGGCTATGGGACGTATTATGCTTGCCTATATGCCGGAAGCAAAGGCTGAAGATATTTTAAAGAGAAGTAACAGAGAGAAGAGAACGCCGGAGACGAAAGTAGGCATTGATGAGATCATGCAGGAGCTTAAGAAGGAACGCCAGCAAGGTACATGCCTTCTGGTCAATGAGCTTGCTTATGGTAAGGGATCTGTTGCGGCACCGATTTTAGATAGAGATCGGTATCCGGTAGCAGCGATCAGTGTTTCTACCAGCGCGAATGCATTAAGCCAGCCGCAGAGAGAAGCGGAGCTAAAAAAAGCGATTAAGATCACTGCGTCCAGAATATCCGGCAGATTGGGTTATTACCCATATTAACAGACTGGAGATATATAATGAACGAACATTCAACACGGCTGCGGCTCCTTTTTGTGGGCAACAGCCATACTTTTTTTAATGATATGCCAGAGATGGTAGCGAAAAAATTCCGGGAAGATGGATATGATTGCGAAGTGGCAATGATCGCCCACGGCGGATGGTCACTGTCACAGCTTGTGGAAGAACCGGAAGTACAGTTTAATATCCGTTATGGACATTATGACTATGTGATGCTGCAGGATATGTCGAATCCATTCGAATCTGAGAGAAGATTTATGAAAGCGATAGAGATACTGGTGCAGTGGATCAGAGAGGCGGGTGCGAGACCGGTTCTGTATCTGCCGTGGACCAGATGTGACGGAGAAGGCAGACAGGCTGCAATGACAGCTTCTTATAAGAAAGCATCCGCAGAGTTTAACGTGCCGTTGGCTCCGGCAGGAGAATTCTGGTGGGAGTACCGCAGAGAGCATCCGGAGACCGAGATGTATTATGAAGACGGTACTCATGCCTCAGAAGCAGGATCAGAATATGCTGCCGGGTATATTTACCGGGCAATTTCTACAGATATAAAACAGAAAATATGACTGTGATTAAGCCACAGTTTGAACAAAGGACTGATACGTACATGTGAGTAGTGACGTACCGGTCCTTTGTTTTTATATGAATACAACGATACTTTTGTGCAAAATAGACAAATGACTAGTTGTAAAATTATTGTGAAATGTATAACATTCACATACTGTTTTGAAAATGTATGCTGAAATATGAGAATCAGTTGCATATACTGCAACTGATGATCGGGATATGAAATGCAAAATCACAATTCGCAATCCTATTTTGAACAATGCGAAGTATAGGAAAAAAGCTTGTATCGTGTCGAAATATATCTATAATTTATTTCAGAAACAAGTTTTGTCAGCCGGCTAATGACGAAATTTAAAAAGATTCTATTTCTAAAAGGAGACGAAATTATGGACACAAAGAAAAGACTGATCTATTTGATCTTAGGTCCGGCACTTTTCGCAATCGCTTCTCTGGGGTTGAAAGGAGCCCTTGGAGGATCGGGAGCGATGGCTATTGGAACACTGATCTGGATGGTATTCTGGTGGGTAACACAGCCAGTCAGCCTGACAGTTACAGCATTCCTTCCTGTAGGTATTAACGCACTGTTCGGTATGGTCGCTCAGGCAGACGTTATATCTCAGTATTCATCAGGAAGTATTATCCTGATCTTCGGTTCTTGCCTGCTTACAATTCCGTGGGCAACCACTGGTCTGGATAAGAGAGTTGCCCTGAAGGTTCTTTCATTGGTAGGACCTTCTATGAAATCGCAGATTACGGTATGGCTGTTTGCAAGTATGATCTTCTCATCCTGCCTGCCTAACGTAGCTGTTTGCGCATTGTTCACACCTATCGCTGTTGCTATGATCCATGCAGCAGGATATGACGATATTAAAAAAGCTGCACCGGCGGTTCCGATTCTTCTCTGTATCGGTTGGGGAGCCGGACTTGGTGGTGTAGGTTCTCCGCTCGGCGGCGCTATGAACGTAGCTGCTATTTCCTTCTTCCAGGAGTGGTCAGGACATGAGTTCATGTATGTAGACTGGGTAGTACGTATTCTTCCATTCTTCATCCTGACAGCAGTAGTTACACTGGTACTGATGTTCTTCTTCTTCACACGTAAAGGTGAGAAGCTGGAAGGAACAAAAGATTACTTCGAAAAAGCTTATGCAGAACTCGGACCTATGAAGAGAGATGAGAAGATCTGTGGAACACTGTTCCTGTTAGCTATGATCGGTGCATTTACACGTCCACTGTTTGCAAGCGCACTTCCATCACTGGAACCTGCTTACATCTTTGCAATCCTTGGAGCACTGTCATTCGTTATCACATCAGCTGATAAGAAGAACCCGATCCTTACATGGGAGCATGCTCAGAAGAACATGCTGTGGGGTATGATGCTTCTGTTCGGTGGTGGTCTTGCTCTTGGTAAGATCGTTAACGGATCCGGAGCTGGTGAAGCAATCGCACAGCTGATCACAGATATGCACCTGACAAGTGATCTGGCGATCATCGTAGTATTCGTAGTAGTTGCAATGATCCTGTCTGAGCTTACAAGCTCAACTGTATCCGCAGCCGTTACAGTACCGATCATCCTGACACTTTGTACCAACCTTGGACTGAATCCGGTACCATACTGGTTCATCGTAGTAATGGGTTACAATGCAGAGTTCCTGCTTCCGGTAAGTGTACGTGCTATCACAGTAGGTAGCGGACTGGATGCAAGCAAGCAGATGAAATATGGTGTACCGTTCATGATCGCAAGAGGACTTCTGGCAATCATCGTTGGTTACATCATGCTGAAGTTCTGGCCAGCATTCGGACAGCTTTCATATCTGTAAGATAAGGCAGAATTAATTAATGGTTACAACGCTGGTGAAGAGGACATCGGCGTTGATATAAAAACACAATGTTTAAAGTATGGATTCTATTTTCAAAAAATTAAGGAGATGAACGAAATGAGCACAGTTGAAGAATTAGTTGCGCGTTCAAGAGAGGCGCAGAAACAGTTTGAGTTTGCTACACAGGAGCAGGCTGACGCAGCTGCACGTGCCGTTTGTAAGGCAGTGTATGACAATCAGGAGATGCTCGGTAAGATGGCAGCAGAGGAATCACGTATGGGTGATGTTAACGACAAGATCGCCAAATGCCGTAACAAATCTGCTCTGATCTGGGAGAGTTTAAAAGGAAAGAAATCTGTAGGTGTTATCCGCAGAATCGAAGAGAAGAGAATGCTTGAGATCGCTAAACCAGTAGGTGTTGTATGTGCGGTTCTTCCTTCTACGAACCCGGTTGTTACACCAATGGGTAATGCTGCAGCAGCATTAAAGACACGTAACTCTATCATCTTTGGACCACATCCGCGTGGAATCAATGTTTGTAAAGTAGTTGTAGACCTGTTCCGTAAAGAACTGGCTAAACTTGGATTACCAGAAGACCTGGTACTGTGTCTGGAAGAAGTATCACTGGAAGACAGTAACAAACTGATGAGCATGGTTGATGAGATCGTTGCTACAGGTGGTCCTGGAATGGTTAAGGCTGCTTACTCAAGTGGAAAACCTTCACTTGGCGTTGGACAGGGAAATGTTCAGGTTATCGTTGACAGAGATGTAGATATCGCAGAAGCATGCGGCAAGATCATCGCAGGACGTCGTTACGATAACGGACTTATCTGCCTTGGTGAGCAGACAGCATTCGTTCCGGAAGAGAAATTTGATGAATTTATCGCAGAGTTCCGCAAACAGGGCGGTTACTATGCTGAAGGTAAAGAAGCTACTGACAAACTTCGTGAAGGAATCTTCCCAGGCGGCGGCCCGATCAACCGTGATGTTGTAGGTCTTAATGCAGAAGCGATCGCTGAGAAGCTTGGTATCGAAGTACCAGCAGGTACTAAGGTTCTTGGAGCTACAGCTACAGTAGTAGGTAAGGGAGATGACCTTTGCCGCGAGAAACTTTGCCCGGTTATCAACATTATGCCATATGGAACATTCGAAGAGGGTGTTGCTAACATGGTTAAGAACCTTGAGTTCGAAGGAAAAGGACACAGTGTTGCAATCCACTCTAACAACCCAGAGCATGTTGAGTACTGTGGAATCCACTGCTCAGTATCACGTTGTATCGTAAACCAGCCAGCAGGTACAACCGGTGGCGGAAGCCCGACAAACGGATACCCTCCGACAACAACACTTGGATGCGGATCTTGGGGCAACAACAGTTTCAGTGGAAACTTTAACTACGAGCACTTAATGAACATTACACGTGTCGGATATCCATACGATGAGTCATATCTTCCGGATCCGGCAAAAGCTTGGGACTAATTCCTGAAGCTATTAAGAAAGAGACTTTGATTTTTTACTCCTAATATGTATATTTGAAACTGTCATAGCACCATATTAAGTTGTGGTGCTATGACTCTAAAGAAAGGATTATTTATGGACTATTTAGAGATTGAAGGAAAAGCGCAGCTGGAAAGATACGGCATCCGCACAAATGGCGGCGTGATTCTTGAGGGAGATGAGATCCCTGCAGAAGTTACATTTCCTTGCGTATTAAAAGGACAGATTCAGGCAGGACACCGTGGACAGCACGGAGCTGTAAAGGTTGTTAAGACACCGGAAGAACTGCTGAAAGTGAAAAAAGACATTGAGAAGATTACGATTAACGGAAAACATATGGAAGGTATCATTTCCACAGGATTCCTGCCGATCGCAGAAGAATATTATCTGGGACTTACCCTGGATGTTAAGAACCGTGCACTGGTAATGCTGTATACACCATTCGGAGGAATGGATATCGAAGATCTGGCAGCTAATTCACCGGAGAAATTACTCCGCTTTGACTGCACAGCAGGATTCGATGAGAAAGCATTCCGTGAGGCAGTTGCCAAGTTTGAACTGCCGGCAGAGAGACTGGATAAGTTAGTAGAGATCGCTGAGAAGCTGACAGATGCATGTTTCGGTCTGGATGCGACAACAATCGAGATTAATCCATTAGCTGTTCTGGATGATGGCGAAATGGTAGCAATCGACTGTAAGCTGGTTATTGATGATAACAGTCTGTATCGTCAGGGAGATTACACATTACTTCCTCGTACATCTCAGAAGAAATCTGAGCAGGAACTGGAAGCTCAGAAGTATGATCTGACATATGTAGAGCTGGATCCGGAAGGAGATATCGGAACTATGGCCGGTGGAGCCGGAATCGGTATGGCTACAATGGATACCATCAAGCACTACGGTGGAACAGTTAATAACTTCCTGGATCTGGGCGGCGGCGTTACAGCTGAAAAGACCTATCAGGCTATGAAGATCCTTCTTCAGAATGAAAAGACAGATTATGTATTTGTAAATGTATTCGGTGGAATCAATAACTGTGCAGATATGGCAGAAGGTATCAGCCGTGCATACACAGAGTTAAAGAGCACCAAGCCGGTTGTAGTTAAGAGCCGTGGCTTCAATCAGGAGCAGGGCTGGGCTATCTACGAGAAACTGGGCTTTGAGCAGACAAAATACGGAACAACCGATGAGGCTGCTATGAAATTATTGAAATTAAAGGAGGGCAAATAATTATGAGTATTCTGATTGATAAGGACACCTCCATGCTGATCATCGGTATCACTGGAAAGCAGGGACGTATTCATTGTAAACATATCCTTGACACAGGAAGCAAGCTGCTCGCAGGAGTTGCTCCTGGAAGAGGCGGACAGGAAGTAGAAGGAGTACCGGTATTCGAGACTGTTGCAGAAGCAAGAGAAAAATTCCCGGAGATCGAGGCTGCTATGCTGATCGTTCCAAAACAGTTTGTAAGAGATGCAGCACTTCAGGCACTGCGTGAAGGCATCAAATTACTGGTTATCATCACAGAGTTCGTACCGGTTATGGACGCACTTCAGATTGTTCATGAAGCGAAGACTCTGGGAGCTAAGGTTATCGGACCTAACACCATCGGTGTTATCTCTCCTGGCAAATCCAAATTAGGAATCATGCCTGAATACATTTACGGAAAAGGCCACATCGGTATCATTTCCCGAAGCGGAACGCTGACACATGAGACAGCTTCTAACCTGACATTCAAGGGTTACGGACTTTCTACCTGTGTAGGTATCGGCGGCGACTCTATCATCGGTATGAACCATGCAGATGTTATCGAAGAATTCGCAAAGGATGACGAGACAGATGCAATTGTACTGATCGGTGAGATCGGCGGATGCAGCGAGGAGCTTGCAGCAGCTAAGATCAAAGAGCTCGGACTTAAGAAACCGGTATGCGCATACATCGCTGGTATGTACGCACCGGAGAACAAGAAGATGGGACATGCCGGAGCTATCGTAAGCGGCGGTATGGGAACTGTGAAATCCAAAGTAGCAGCTCTGGAAGACGCAGGAGTTACTGTATGCCCGACTCTTGGTAAGATTGTTGAATTTATGGAAGAGTACAATACACGTACAAATGGCAGATTAAAATCTCTTGAACCACAGATCGATTAATTGCCTTCTAATATCGAAAAGTAGTGGAAATGGGGAATGTTCCCTATAGGTGTGGTAGGGGATGACCTAAAAGAGATAAAAAATAATCCTGATACCCGATTCCAAGAAATTGCATTTGTTGATATAATTTTAACAAATAAAAGATACGGATATAAATCCGGAGAAAAAGTGATTGGGAGGTAGCATCATGGAACAGCTTACAGGCAATGTGTTTAACATTCAGAGATACACAATCCATGATGGACCGGGACTCCGAACAGAACTGTTTTTAAAGGGCTGCCCACTTCGCTGTAAGTGGTGCAGTAACCCTGAAAGCTGGCGGCTCCACAGTGAACCTGGAATATACCAGAGCAAATGTATTTCCAAGGATCTCTGTGGCGGCTGCGTAGATGTCTGTCCGGAGGGCGATATCTTTACATTCAGCGAGGATGAACACAAGCTGATAGGTATCGACCGGACCAAATGCAGTAAATGCATGAAGTGTTATGAAGAATGTCCGTCAGATGCGATCAAGCTCTGGGGTAAGCACATGACCGTTGAAGAGTGCATGGATGTGATCAGACGTGATAAAGGGTATTATGACAGATCCGGCGGCGGAGTGACCGTATCCGGTGGTGATCCACTGGTACAGAGTGATTTCGTGGCAGCACTGTTTAAACAGTGTAAGGAGGAAGGTTTTCAGACCTGTCTGGAATCTACATTTTATTCAAAATGGGAAGAGGCAGAGAAGATACTTCCATATACAGACATCATCATCTCGGATCTGAAGCACATGGATACAAAGATCCATAAGAAATGGACCGGCGTGCATAACGAGAGAATACTGGAGAATCTGAAGCGGATTACCGATGACAATCGGGAGTTCATTCTGAGAATTCCGGTAATACCTGGTATAAATGATGACAAGAAGAACATAGAGGCAAGCGCAGACTTCATATTGAATGAATTACAGGGAAGAATCAGAGTGTTACAGCTCTTGAGCTTCATGAGATTAGGGGAAGAGAAATACGCTTCGCTGAATATGCCATATCAGATGGATTTTATCGATCTGGACCGCGAATCATTTACAGTACACGTCAATGAAATCGCCGATTACTTTAACAGCAGAGGTATTCACTGCGTAGTCGGGACGAAGGAAAAGGAATAAATATTATCAAAATATTTACGTAATAGAAGACAAATGTTTTTAAGGAGGCAAAAACAATGAGTATGACGAACACACACACAACCGCATGCGGTACTGAGCCATTTGATAAGAATTATTGTATTGGCTATCAGGTACATCATGCAGACTGGTCACCGTTCCCACGTGTCAATCACCTGCGCCAGACATTCCTGGATGGAAAGTACTGGGTAGATATCGAGAGACTGAGACTGGTTACCGAAACATATCAGAAATACGAGAACAAGCTTCCTCGTAAAGTTCTGTGCGCGAAGGCATTTGAGAATATCCTTCTCAACTGTACACTGTACATTTACGATGAAGACCTGATCGTAGGCGAGATCGCAGCACCTGCAAAGGCTTCTCCGATCTATCCTGAGTTCTCTGTAAACTGGATCATCGAAGAGATTCTGAACTCTCCGTTTGAGGAGCGTGCTCATGACCAGTTCTACATCAGAAATGATGAGGAGAGAGCTGAGATCGTTGAACTGTGTAAATGGTGGCAGGGACGCAGTGTTGCCGACATGATCGAAGCAAGACTTACAGACGATCAGATCAAAGGATCTGAGGCCGGAGAGAAGATCTTCCAGACGAACCTGTATCACTATGCAGGAGCAGGACATCTGTCACTGGACTACAGCAGACTGATGTCACTTGGTTTTGACGGACTGATCGCTGAAGCTAAGAAGTACAAAGCAGCTCTTGACATGAGAGATGTTGAGTACAACAACAAGGTAGAATTCTACGATTCTGTTATCATTACATATGAAGCAGCTAAGAAATACATCGAGCGTTACGCTAAGTTAGCAGAAGAGAAAGCGGCAGTAGAAAAAGATCCTAAGAGAAAAGAAGAGTTACTTGGTATCGCCAAGAGCTGTTACGAAGTAGCCGGACCGGCTCCAAAGACATACTGGGGAGCAATGCAGTTATTCAACGTAGCTACAGAGCTGCTGAAGGTTGAAGGAAACGGACATTCCATTTCTTACGGACGTTTTGACCAGTGGCTGTATCCATTCTACAAACACGATGTAGATAACGGAATCATCACAAAAGAGTTCGCTCTTGAACTTCTGGAAGTTGAGTACGTTAAGATGAACAACGCTACGAAGCTGAAAGATAAAGGAAGTATGGCACTTCGTAACGGACGAGGATTCGGTGGTGAGTCCCTGACCGTTGGTGGTGTAGACAAATACGGACACGATGCAACGAACGATGTGACAATGCTCTGTCTGGAAGCATCCGTACACACACGTATGATGAACCCATGGCTCTGCGTACGTATGCATAAGGATACTCCATACGAACTGCTCATTAAGACAACAGAGTGTATCCGTGCCGGATATGGTCATCCGAAGATCTTTAATGACGAAACAGCCATTAAGGGTATGCTGAGAAAGGGCATGAGCCTTGAAGAAGCAAGAGATTACATCTGTGTAGGATGTGTAGAGATCGACCTTCCGGGTAAAGAGTACGGATGGCATGATGCTGCATACGTTAATACACCAAAGATGATGGAAATGGTTATGAACGGCGGACGCAGCATGAACACCGGCAAACAGTTAGGACCGGATACAGGAAGCCTTGAGACTTACAAGACATTTGAGGAAGTACTGGAAAGTGTTAATGCACAGTTCAAATACTGGACAGATCAGATGTGCTCAAGCCTGTGTATGATCGATAACTGCCACAGAGCACGCAAACCGCTGCCATATCTGTCAGGATTCTATGAGGACGCTATGAAGTCAGGACATGATCTTACAGAAGGCGGAGCAAAATATAACGGTATCGGACCTCAGGCATCCGGACTTGCTACTTCTACAGATATCCTCTGCACCATCAAGCAACTGGTATTCGAAGAGAAGAAGTGTACAGGTGCAGAGCTTCTGCAGGCTGTTAAGGATAACTGGGTAGGTCACGAGAAACTGTACGCATATGTAAATAGCTCAAAAGTACATCACTATGGTAATGATGATGATTACGCTGATGAACTGTTCAAGTTCATGTTCGAGTGCTACTGCAAGAACGTAGCAGGAAGAACAACTCCACGTGGAGGACAGTTCAATCCAGGTGTTTACTCAGTAAATGCTAACGTAGCAATGGGTCTGAATACCAATGCTTCTCTGGACGGACGTAAGAAAGGTGAGCCTATTTCAGAAAACATGGGACCTGTACATACAGCATTCAGTTCTCATGATATCAGTGGTCCGACAGCTCTGGTTAACTCACTGACTAAGGTTGACCACTCACTGGCTTCTAACGGAACACTGATGAACTTAAGATTCCCACAGGACGCTGTAAGCGGAATTGAGGGAAGAGATAATCTGGCAAACTTCATCGAAGAGTACATTAACAAGGGTGCTATGCACGTTCAGTTTAATGTCATGAGTGTTGCTACCATGAAAGCAGCTCAGAAGAAACCGGAAGATTACAAAGATATGCTGGTTCGTGTAGCCGGATACAGCGCATACTTTGTAGAACTTGGTAAACCGCTTCAGGATGACCTGATCGGACGTACCGAGCTTCACTTCTAGGCAGAAGACTTGCAACAGATTACACATCATATAAACTGCTTATTGTTAAATATGGTCGGGTGAGTCAACAGTCAGGCTCATCCGGCGAAGAAGGAGATTAATACAATGAAAGATTTTAGATTTAAAGTACCACAGAACATCGAATTTGGAGTAGGAAGCCTGAAGAAACTTCCTGAGATTTTAAAAGAAAGCAATTCTGATCATGTATACCTGGTATCTGACCATGGTCTTGAGAGCATCGGAGTTGTTAAGAAAGTACAGGATATCGTTGAGGCTGGCGGACTGACATGTACGACATTCCTTGATGTAGTTCCGAACCCGACAGTAGATGTTGTTAACGCTTCTACAAAGATGTACAAAGAGTGTGGTGCAACAAGTATCATCGCTCTTGGTGGTGGTTCTTCTATGGACGTAGCTAAGGCTACAGGCGTACTTGCTACATACGGCGGAGAGATCAATGACTACGAGGGTCTGTACAAAGTACCGGGACCGATCGTACCGATGATCGCTATTCCTACAACAGCAGGTACAGGTAGTGAGGTTACTGCTTCTGCAGTTATCACAGACGAAGCAAAGAACTTCAAGATGTCTGTAATCAGCTACGAGATCCTTCCAAAATATGCGGTACTTGATCCGGAACTTATCATGACAGCTCCGGCATCTATCGCAGCATCATGTGGTGTTGATGCTTTGATCCATGCAATGGAAGCTTATGTATCTAACTTTGCATCTCCATTCTCAGATGCAATGGCTGAAAAAGCTATGGAACTGATTGGTGGAAATCTTCGTCGTTTCGTTGCTAACCGTAAGGATGAGGAA
Source organism: bacterium (assembly GCA_963592205.1). Lineage (GTDB taxonomy): Bacteria > Bacillota > Clostridia > Lachnospirales > Lachnospiraceae > Claveliimonas. The sequence continues at coordinate 13,848 of CAVAVU010000081.1, read as the reverse complement.
GCAGCCTGCGCTATGATGGTTGGCTCTACATTTGCCGGAATGGCATTTGCATGGGCTAAGCTTGGTAACGTACACGCTATGAGTCATCCGGTAAGTGCTTACTTCCATGTACCACATGGTGTGGCTAATGCAGTTATCCTTCCTACTGTAGTAGAGTACAATGCGCTTGCAGACAACGGACGTTACGAGAAGATCTACAACTACATCAGTGAAGACAAAGAGCCTGTTATTGATTTCACACCAGATATGCTGGTAGATGAAGTTAAGAAACTGAACAAGGATCTTGGAATTCCTTCTTCATTGTCAGAAGTTGGTGTTACAGAGGATAAGATCGAAGCTATGGCGAAAGATGCAGTAGCTCATCCGAATGTACTTGCTAACCCAAGACAGACCAACCTGAAAGAAATGATCGCACTTTACAAAAAAGCGATGTAATAATGCCAGGGGCAGAAGTCAAGTGCTACATTGTGCTTGCACAAATGTAGTCGGTTGACTGGGAGCCCCGCCCCGATATGAGTATAAAAGCCGTGTGTAAACGCGGCGATATACGAATATTGGGTGCAGAGTACGAGAGCGCACAGCGCGTAGTAATCTGCGGGGCATTTTAGATACCTAAATCTTAAAATAACTAATCTCACTTAATAAATATGTTTGGCTTTAACGTATGAAAAACAGAGGGGCGGAGGCTGTGGCAGGTCTTCGTACCCTCTGTTTTACTTTAGAGGAGAAATTACAATGGATATGACAATTGATGAATTTTATAAGCAGCTCAGCAATGTATACGAGACAGGCAGTCCGGAAGCGGTAGAATTATATTTGAATGACCGCTTAAAGGAAGCATCACACGGATGTGATATGTGTTTTGATCCAATGGAGATCACGATAAGCAATGAGCTTGGTTCTTTTTACCGTGGTATGGGACAGTTTGACAAATCAGCGGAGTTTTTTGAGATCGCAAAACGTCTGGTATTTGTACATATCGGAGACAAGACGGTACAGTATGCGACAGTGCTGAACAATCTGGCAGGAACTTACCGTCTGGCAGGCAAATACGAGGAGGCAGCAGACCTGTTTAACGAGAGTGCGCTGATCTATTCCACAACGATCGGTAAAGACAATTCATACTACTGCAGCATTTTAAATAATCTGGCACTGGTATATCAGGATATGAAAGAATACGGCAAGGCAGAAGAGATGTTAACGGACGCATTGAAATCTTCCAGGGCATTGGAAGACAGCGCAATGGATGTGGCGATCACATATTCGAATCTCGGCGCCTTGTATCTGGAAACAGAAAAATATGACAGGGCAGAAGAGGATCTGAGAGAGAGTATAGGAATTTATGAACGATTAGATCAGAATCATCAGGTGCATCTGGCATCCGTTTACAATTCACTTGGAATCCTGTATTATAAACAGGGTAAGCTGGAAGAAGCAAAAGAGGCTTATCAGCAGGCGTTGGAACTGACCTTGTATCACTATGGTAAGAATCATGAGTATGAGATTCTCTGCAGAAATATCGCTACGATTGAGGAGGCAGTCCGCAATGCCTAATACACAGGACAGGATGTGAATATTATGAAATATCTGATTATTGGTGCCGGAGGCACAGGAGGACCGTTAGGATTTTATCTGACAAAAGCAGGAAAGGATGTGACGCTGATTGCACGAGGCGCACATCTGAAAGCGTTGAATGAGCACGGACTTACAATGGATCGCCTGTGGAATGGGACAACAGAGACGATTCCGGTAAAAGCAGTGGATATGGAACACTATGAGGAGCAGCCGGATGTGATACTGGTGTGTGTAAAAGGATATTCACTGGATGATACGGTACCATTTATCCGTAAGGTTATGAAGAAGAATACGATTGTAATTCCGATTCTGAATATCTATGGAACCGGAGGTAAGCTGCAGAAACAGCTGCCGGAGATTCTGGTGACGGACGGATGCATCTATGTGGCTGCAACGATCATAGAACCGGGCGTATTGGAGCAGTATGGCAAGGTATTGAGTCTTGTATTTGGTGTGCGCGATCAGGCAGAGACACGCCAGGAGCTGGAAGAGATCCGTGCAGATCTGGAATCCTGCGGTATCCGTGCACTTTTGTCTCATCATATCCAGAGAGCGGCACTGGAGAAGTTCTCCTATGTGTCACCGATCGGCGCAGCGGGATTATATTATAACGCAACTGCAGCAGATTTTATGAAAGAGGGAGCACCGAGAGAAAGCTTCAAAGAAATGATCCGTGAGATTGGAACTCTGGCAGAAGCTATGGGATATCCATTTGAAAAAGATATGGTGACAAGGAACCTGGAGGTGCTTTCTACACTTGCACCGGAAGCAACGACTTCCATGCAGCGAGATGTGATGGCGGGCAAGCCGTCAGAGATTGACGGTCTGGTGTATGAGGTAGTAAGACTTGGCAGGGAATATAACGTGCCGGTACCGGAATATGAAAAAATAGCGGCGAAACTTTCGGAAGAACTAAAATAGTAGGAGGCAGATGGCAGGATGCTGGAACGGGGTAACAAATTTATAGAAAAATGGATGGCGCTTGTGACGCCGCTATGCATGCTGGTGGGCATCAGCTTTCCTGATATGGCGGCACACGGACTCCCATATGTTACGATAGTATTTGCATTTATCACATTTACCGGTGCACTGAAATCTGAATTTAAAGATGTATTGCGGGTGTTTCATGATCCGAAGCCACTTCTGTGTATGTTGCTGCTGATTCATGTCGTGATTCCGGCGGTCGCCTGCGTGGCAGGTCATCTGTTCTTCGAGTCAGATCCCTATGCGATTACCGGCATGGTATTGGAATTTTCCGTGCCGACAGCAGTGGTAAGTCTTATGTGGGTCACCATCTATAACGGCAATAATCCATTATCTTTGTCACTGGTCGTGATCGATACGATCTTATCTCCGTTTTTGATTCCGATTACGCTCCGGGTACTGGTAGGATCGCAGGTGGAGATTGATGCAACAATGATGATGCGGCAGTTAATATTTATGGTGGCACTTCCGGCGATCGCAGCCATGGTGCTGAACCAGATCACACATGGCGCGGTGAAGAATACCTGGCCAAAGAAACTGGCGCTGTTTTCCAAATTTGCATTAATGTTTGTCGTGACATCAAATTCATCCAAGGTGGCGCCTTATGTACGGCAGATGAATCTGGAACGACTGGCGATCGGTGCTGCGATCCTCGTGCTGGCTGCAGGTGGCTATGCGCTGGGCTGGTGCGTGGCAAAAGTCCTTCATAAAGACAAAGAGACGACCATTTCCATGATCTATGGAACAGGAATGCGTAATATCAGCGCAGGAGCGGTCATAGCAGGCGCATGTTTCCCGGGGGCAGTCATGTACCCGGTGATGATCGGAACGCTGTTTCAACAGGTATTGGCGGCGTTTTACGGGAAAGCGTTGGTGTCTAAACTTGGTGAGCATCACTAAGTTCTTTGAAAGTCTGTCTGATAAAGAATACAGTGATTATAAACGTTAATATATCTGCTGCCGGGAAAGACCACAACAGTCCATCCAATCCCATGAAAATGGGCATGATAATAGGAAGGAATACACCGAAAATAATTTCGCGTGTCAGGGAAATGATCGTGGACACCGCTGCTTTACCCAATGCCTGCAAATAGATAAATGTTCCTTTGTTTACCGTTGCGAGAATCATCATGCACAGATAGGTTCGGAAGCATTTAACGGCAAAGTTTGTGTAATAAATACTTTCGTTTGCTGCACCGAACAGGTTGGCAATTGGCAGAGGAAAGCACTCTACAATGAGTAATGCAATGCCGCCAACAACAGTTTCGGCAATCAGCAGATAGGAAAAGAATGTTTTTGCCCTGTCTTTCCGGTTGGCTCCGATGTTGTAACCTACTATAGGAATGCAACCGGCTGCCAGACCGATGGAGATAGAAATTGCTATCTGGAAGAATTTCATGACAATACCTAATACTGCAAGTGGTATCTGTGCATATTCGGTCTGCCCGAAAATTGGATCTAATGCTCCGTATTTCATACAGGTATTCTGTACAGCAGCCATAGAGATTACCAACGAAATCTGTGCTAAAAAACTGGTTAATCCAAGTGTAAGAAATTTAGAAATTATCTTCCTGTTGAGTTTAAAACTATTCTTTTCAATTTTTATTGCTTTCATATGGCACAAATACCAGATTGAAAGAACAGCAGTTAAAATCTGTCCAATAACAGTAGCGGTTGCAGCCCCCATCATCCCCCATTTGAAAATATAGATAAAAATGGGATCCAGAATGATATTGGTAACAGCACCACAGAGAGTTGCTGCCATGGCAAATTTAGGACTTCCGTCACTTCGAATGATTGGATTCATTGCCTGACCAAACATATAAAATGGAATGCCAAGAGTAATCCAGAAAAAGTATTCCTTTGCAAAGGCGAAAGTTTCTGCGTTGACTTTGCCGCCAAACAGAACCAGAAGCGGTTTGCTTAACAGTAAGTAGAGTACGGTTAACACAAGACTGGCGGCAATGCAAAGTACAATGGAATTTCCAACGCTGCGATGAGCAGCGTCTTTTTTGTTGCTGCCCAGAGCAATGCTGACAAAAGCGCAACAACCATCGCCGATCATTACAGCAATGCCAAGTGCTAAAACAGTCATAGGAAAGACAACAGTATTAGCTGCATTGCCATAAGAACCGAGATAACTCGCATTAGCAATGAACATCTGGTCGACAATGTTGTAGAGTGCACCTACCAGCAATGAAATAATACAGGGAATAGAGTATTTGCGCATAAGTTTACCTGGTTTTTCTGTTTCCAGAAAAGAATTTGATTTTTGTTCCATTGGAATGACCTCCTTATTACATTACAAAAGCGTATAACCTGAGGTTGCTGGAATTACGCCACAGGCTACACGCTTTTTTGTAAATTTATTGAATATAAAAAGAAATAGCGTGTGACACATTTCACGCAACTGGAATTACGCTTTTGAGCCACACGCTGTATTTGTATTCTATCATTAGTTTTTGAAAAATTCAAAGATATTTTGAAATTTTGTAAGCGAATCTTTTTATAAAGTTGTGAACAGATCCATGACCTGTCCGGTCATAACGTCCGGAGCATCTGCTAACAGATAGACGATTGCCTTTGCTACGTCTTCGGCATTACCCATTTCCACGCCGTCCTGACCGACAGAGTGATTATATACACGCTGTCCCGGTGTATCTGTAATGCCAGGCGCCACAGCGTTACACTGGATGCCGTATTCCTTCACCTGAATAGCAGTTGTCTTGGTCATTGTAACGATACCTGCTTTGGCAACTGCGTATGCTCCCATCTGAGAAGCGATTCGACCCATTCGGGAAGATACGCTTACGATTCTGCCGCTGTGCTGTCCTATCATGACAGGAACGACTTTGTTAATGCACAGGAACGGAATACGAAGATTCGTCTTAATGATCTGATCCCACTGTTCTTCAGACCACTCCCAGATTTTGATTGTCTGATGCTCAATGTTGTTATAGATTTCCTTTGGATATCCGCCGGCGTTATTGACCAGGATATCGATTCTGCCGTATTTTTCCATTACAGCATCTACCATGGACTGTACCTGTTCGCCATCAGTCAGATCTCTTGACAGGGAAATGGCTGTACCGCCATTGTCCTCAATCATTTTTACAGTTTCATCAAGGTTCTCCTGCGTTCTTGCAACGGCTACAACGGTAGCCCCTTCAGCAGCGACAGCAAGAGCAGCTTCGCGTCCAATACCTTTACCTGCTCCGGTAACAATAGCAATTTTTCCAGTTAATTTTTTCATGACAAATATGTCCTCCTTCAATCTTTTGTCTGTTCTGTACTGTCTATATCATTCGCTTAGGTTCATCAAAGAATTGAAGCGAGGTTGGTTCTACATAGCTGCTGCCGATGTTGTGCAACAGTACCAGATTCAGTGTTCCATGCATATTTTTCTTATCTAAAGAAATGGCTTTGGTCAGACCGCCAAGCTGTAAACCGCATTTGTGTGGCAGTCGGTAAATATTTAATACTTTTAATATCTTTTCAGCAGTGCCTGTTTCGGTCAGTCCACGCTCTTCCGCAATCCGTGTGAGCTGGTACATGCCAATGGCAACCGCTTCACCGTGAATCTGCATCTGATAATTAAAATGCTGTTCAATGGTGTGTGCAAGTGTATGACCAAAGTTTAGCAGCATACGCCTGCCGGTGTCAAACTGATCTTCCTCCACAATCTCACGTTTGATGTCCACGCATCTTGCGATGACTTCCGGAAGTACCTTTTTCAGATCCTTGAAAGAAGTGTGGGATGCCAGTGTCTCGAAGAGATCTGCGTCTTCAATGCAGCCGTATTTGACGACTTCACCCATACCGTCAACGATGAAACGGTCGCTCAGTGTATCAAGGACTGTCGGATCGATCAGTACGAGAGACGGCTGATAAAATGCACCGACCAGATTCTTTCCCTGTGGCAGATCCACTGCGACTTTTCCGCCAACGGAAGAGTCTACCTGTGCCAACAGGGAAGTTGGGATCTGCACCAGTTTGATACCACGCATATAAGTGGCTGCTGCAAATCCTGCAAGGTCTCCGATCACACCGCCACCCAGTGCGATGATCATATCGGTTCTGGAGAAACGTGCCTCTGCCATAGCTTCATAGATCTGTGGCAGAGTCTGGAAGTCCTTGGTCTGTTCGCCGTGTGGCAGTACCATATGATAGCATTCCCAATCAGCAAGTCTGGCTGACAGAGCCTCTCCGTAGATCGGATACACGATATCATCAGAGATAATCATGATCTTGTGACCGCGAAAGGCTTCACGGATATAGGTATCCGCCTGACTCAGTATGTTATTTTCGATATAGATTGGGTAGCTGTTGGCTCCCAGATTCACGTTTAATTTCATGGGTCTGTACTCCTTAAACTTCTTTTCCTACTACATGTGCAATCTGTGAAACTTTCTTAACCAGATTGTCGAACTTTTCAGGCTTTAATGACTGGGCACCATCGCAGAGAGCAGCTTCCGGATTGTTATGAACTTCGATCATAAGTCCGTCTGCACCAGCGGCTACAGCGGCCATTGCCATAGAATCTACCAGCCACCATTTTCCACCTGCATGACTTGGATCGATGACGATCGGAAGATGGGTCAGCTTGCGGAGTACCGGGATGCACTGAAGATCCAGCGTATTTCTTGTATATGTTTCAAATGTACGGATACCGCGTTCGCACAGGATAACATTCTCATTACCTGCTGCCATGATGTATTCGGCAGACATGATCCATTCTTCGTAAGTTGCATTCAGACCTCTCTTCAGCAGGATCGGGCGGTCAACCTGTCCTAACTGTTTCAGCAGGTCGAAGTTCTGCATATTACGTGCACCGATCTGGATCAGATCAACCTTTTCATTGAATACATCCAGATACTGTGGTGACATCAGCTCACTTACGATCGGAAGTCCGACTTCCTTTTTAACAGCTTCCAGAATCTCCAGACCTTCCAGTCCAAGGCCCTGGAATGAATATGGACTTGTACGAGGCTTGAATGCACCGCCTCTTAACAGGTTAGCACCGGATGCCTTGGCAGCCTTTGCAATTTCGAGTACCTGCTCATAGGTCTCTACAGAACAAGGTCCTGCGATCAGTCCAAGGTGATCTCCACCGATCTTAACTCCCGATACATCAATGATAGAATTCTCCGGATGGAATGCGCGGTTGGCAAGTTTATAAGGTTCCTGCACATGCATAACCCGTTCAACAGAAGGATCTACTTCAAAAAGTCTTGGATCTACCTTAGATGTGTCACCGACACAGCCGATGATGGTCATTTCGTCACCGACTACCATATGAGGTGTTAATCCTTTGTTCTTAACCAGTGATTCAACACGAGTGTTATCCTCGGCACTGGTATGTGGTTTTAATACTATAATCATAATGTAAATCCTCCCTGACATTTGTATTGTTGTGTGTGAAATGTATTCTGTGAACGCCCTGTGGATTGCTGCGTGCTGAGCACTCTCGCAATCCACGCTCAACATTCGGATATCGTGTGGCATACGCCTCACTTTTATCCTCATGTTGGGGCGGGTTGTTAAGTTATTAAACCGCATATGTGCAAGCACATTGCGTTTTATAACTTACAACCCTGGCATTCACACTGTAAAATATTCGCACTGTAAAATTTTAGTTGTTTAAAGTGTGAAACTAATGGTATGATACCGCTGATTGCGGATGATGTCAATAGATTTTGCAAAAAACATGTAGAAGATTGTATACAAATAGAGTAAAATGATAGACAGAGTTCGGAACAGGGTTCTGGAAAAGTGACGATTGAGAGGAGACTATAATAATGAAAGCTTATGAAAGATTTTTAGAGTATGTTGCTGTGTGGACAACCAGTGATGAGAATAGTGATACGGTTCCTTCCGCAGCAAGAGAACTGGATCTGGCTAAGAAGCTGGTGGAGGAGATGAAAGGTCTTGGCATTGAGGATGCAAGAGTAGATGACAAGGGCTATGTATATGGTTCTGTGCCTGCCACACCTGGATGCGAGGATAAAGCTGCACTGGGCTTGATCGCGCATATGGATACCGCGATGGATGCATCCGGCAAGGATATTAAGCCACAGCTTATTAAGGATTATGATGGCGGAGATGTAGTGCTTGGAACAAGCGGTAATGTATTATCGGTAGCAGAATTTCCACATCTGGCTGGCTTGAAGGGACGTACCCTGATCACCACAGATGGAACGACACTTCTCGGTGCGGATGATAAGGCGGGTATCGCAGAGATCCTGACCGCTGTAGATGAGATTATAAAGGAAGGACTTCCACACGGTAAGATCTGTATCGGATTCACACCGGATGAAGAGATCGGAAGAGGTTCGGATCATTTTGATGTGGAAGGCTTTGGTGCAGACTATGCGTATACACTGGATGGTGACGCAGAAGGCGAGATCCAGTATGAGAACTTTAATGCATCTACAGGAATTGTGACTTGCCACGGTGTCAGTGTGCATACAGGATCAGCCAAAGATGTCATGGTGAATTCCCAGACGATCGCAACGGAGTTCCACCAGATGCTTCCGGCAGATGAGCGACCGGAGACGACCGAGGGTTATGAAGGCTTTTATCATCTGAATGCGATGAGTGGTAATGTAACTACTACTAATATGAAGTATCTCATCCGTGATTTTGATAATGAGAATTTTAATAAGCGCGCTGAGAAAATGCAGGAGATTGCCAAAGTGCTTAATCAGAAATACGGTGAAGGCAGCGTAGAAGTGAAGGTGGTAGAGTCTTACCGCAATATGAAAGAGAAGATCGAGCCATGTATGGAATTAGTAGATATGGCATTGGCTGCAATTAAGAATGTGGGACTGGAGCCGGTCGTAGAACCGATCCGCGGCGGTACAGACGGAGCAAGACTCAGCTTCATGGGACTTCCATGCCCGAATCTTGGAACCGGCGGACACGCATTTCACGGTGTGTTCGAGCACATTACAGTAGAAGGAATGGATCTCGGAGTTAAGATCGTGAAAGACATTATCAGACAGATCGCAGAGTAATTTTGTTTATGCTTTTTTAATTGAACTCCATTCAAGAATGTGGTATAGTTGCGGATGGTTGCTGTCATTTGGGAAAATGGCAGTAATACCGAATATATCATAGAATAGAAGGAGAACAAAATGGGAGCAACAAAGACAGAAGAGAAACACCCAAAGGGCTTCTATGCATGCTGTATCACGTTCATGTTTGAGCGTCTGGCATTCTATGGAGCGAAGCCGTTGCTGCTCTTATTCCTGATTACTGCTGTGGCAGAAGGTGGTCTGGGAATTGAGAGGACAGACGCGGCGATCATGGCTGCAAATCTGACAGCGTATACTTATATGGCACCGCTGATCGGAGGAGTGATTTCAGACAGATGGCTTGGGGCAAGATATGCCATCGCACTTGGTTACATTATTATGGCATTAGGATATGTCGTAGGATGGCGGGCAGACAGTCCGGCGATGGTCAATGCAATGATCATTCTGGTATCGATCGGAACCGGTTTATTCAAAGGTAATCTGAACGCATTGATCGGACGGCAGTATCATAATAAGGAATTATTGGATGCAGCATTTTCCATTCAGTATTCCTATGTAAATGTTGGTGCATTTGTGGGATCGCTGCTGGCGGGATTCTTATATCTGCACGTATTTAATAAAGGAAATGTACTTGGTTTCCGTCAGTGCTTTCTGGTGGCAGCACTGTGGTGTGTTGTAGGTCTGGTATGGTTCGTGCTGAACTGGGGCAATCTTCAGGGTCAGGGCATTAAGCCGTTTAAGTATCTGACCGATGAAAATGGTAATGTCATCGGATCTACACATTCTGATGATGAGGGCAAGGGCAAGAAAGAACCATTGTCAAAGAAAGAGAAGGAACGTATGGGGGCGATCATTCTGGTGTCCGCACTGTCCGTTATCTTCTGGCTGTTCTACTATCAGCAGGATCTGGCACTGGTCATTTACATGACAGACTATGTGAAAATGAGCCTTGGTTCATTCGAGATTGCACCGTCATGGATCACAACAACATGGAACGGTCTGTTGTGCGTAGTGCTTGGCGGCGTTATGGCTGCGATCTGGAAGAAGCTCGCAGAGCGTCCGCAGGGCGACATGAATATGTTTAAAAAAGTAGGACTTGGATTCCTGTTTGTAGGGCTTGCATTTGGAGTTATGGTATTATGCGAGCTGTTCCGCGGTGTCGGCGCAGATGCATCTGTCAAAGCAAGCGTACTCTGGCCGATCTTATTCTCTACCGTGATCACGATCGGAGAGATGTGCTTCTCGCCGCTGCGTAACGCATTCGTAAGCAAATACGCACCGAAGAAATACCTGTCACTGTTGATGGGAGTTATTGCGGTATCTACATTTGTGGCTAATAAGATGAGTCCATATGTACAGGCATTCATTGAGAAATTCGATGTATTCCCGGTATTCGTTGGAATCTTCGCGATCATGATTGTATTTACAGTATTGCTCTTTGCGGCTAACAAGCAGTTGAATAAATTAGTTGAGGATTAAATATGGAACTTAAGATACGTGCGGTCAGCGAAGCTGATGCAGCGGAACTGGTGGAGATATATCGATATTATGTGGAGCATACGGCAATCACTTATGAGTGTCATGTGCCGTCTGTGGAGGAATTCCGACAGCGGATACATCACACGCTGGAGAAATATCCTTATCTGGCAGCGGAACTGGATGGAAAGATCGTGGGCTATGTGTATGCATCTCCACTGAATACGAGAGAGTCTTATGACTGGTCAGTGGAGACATCCATTTATCTGGCAGAGAATGTCCGCGGGTATGGAATCGGAAGCCGGCTGTACCAGGCGCTGGAAGATACGCTGCGTTTTATGCATATCATTAACCTGAATGCATGTATTGCCTGCACGGAAGAACCGGATGAGCATCTTACCAATAACAGTGTAGAGTATCATGCACATCTTGGTTACCGGATGATTGGAAAGTTCCATCAGTGTGCGTACAAATTCGGACACTGGTATCATATGGTATGGATGGAAAAAGCAATCGCGGAGCATCCGGAGACTCCGGAGTCTGTAATCTGGTTTCCTGAATTACAGAATCAATATCATAAGCAATGTGAAGAGATATGGAAAAGGGCTGCGGAAGATTAATCCGCAAGCCCTTTAAATGTTAAGGTAGAAATGAATGCGTCTGTCCCTTGTGTGTAATACAGATCACCATGCATCAACTGCATCATTTTTTCTGCACTCTTCAGACCGATCCGGTTGCTTTCAATACCAACGAGGTCTGATTTGACTGCATTCTCTAATGTAATGACAAGCTTCGGTGCATTATGGCTGTCGGTTTCCTGACAGAACGTGATGATGACCGGAGTTTTTTTGTCGCCATATTTGAGAATATTGGAGAACAGGTTATTAAAGATCCGCTTGATGAGAGCTGGGTCGCCTTCAAAGTCGGAAAGCGGTTCGTCAGGTATTTGTGGCGAAGTATGGAATCCGGTCAGATGCAGAAAATCTGCATTTTCCATCAGGTGTTCCAGCAGAAGGGAAGATGGAAGTCTGCGAAGTTCCGGAT
>CAVAVU010000081.1:0-1722 GCA_963592205.1 bacterium | reverse complement strand
GTTCCGGATGGATATCCTTCTCATAGACCAGTGCATATTCAAACATCCGGTCGGACATTTCCTGGATGTCTTCGGTCTTCTGAATACAGCGGTTCAGGTATTCTGCCTGCATATCTGCATTTTTCCCGAGACGCAGGATCTCCAGATAGCCTTTCAGTACCGTGAGCGGGGTGCGCAGATCGTGTGACATGGCTGTGATCAGATCCTGGTTCGCCTGGTGGCTTTCCTGCTCATCGGTAATGGTTTCATGCAGTGTAATCCGCATATTATCAAGTTCTTTTGCAAGAATACCAAGCTCGTCTTTGGTTCCGGGGGTGACGGGAGTTACCAGATCACCGGATGCCATCGTCAGGATATGCTGTTCCAATCGGGATACTTCTTTCATCTTGCACCGGACAAAGTACAGGATGCTTCCTAAGAACAGTGTCAGGCAGCAGGCAAGGCAGACGAAGAAATATGGTGTGATAAAATACGTCTGATGGTAAAAATAGACGAGCACGGTGACGTAGCCGTTTTTAAACTTCACCGGCATTTCAAAATATTGTTCGTTAGCTCCGTCCGTCCAGCGGTAGGTAAGGTCAAATGGCACACGGAAATCTTCGGAATCCATAATTCTTGCATAGCGTCCCGCAAGGTAGTTGCCTTCGGTCAGTGAGTACAGATAGATACTGGTATAATCGTCGGCGACTTCATCGAAGAATGGTGTCAGCGCATTGATGGCTTCGGTATCCGTCTCGGAAGACGGCGCATCATAATCTGCGGCCTTGTCGAAGAGAATTTCCCAGAAATCATTGTCAACATTGGGCAGAATGTTATCGAAGAGACCGGTATCGGACATCGTCTCCCAGACTTTCCACCGGCTGCTCCACATACCCTGAAAGAGCAGCGCACTTGCAAGTCCGGCGATAATGATGAGAAGCAGCAGTTTGGTACGGATCTTATTCACAGCGATACCCCTTTCCCCAGACAGTTGTGATCAGTGTCGGAGCAGCCGGATCAGATTCAATCTTGCGGCGCAGATTCCGGATGTGCACCATGATCGAATTATTGGCACCGTAGTAATACGGTTCGTTCCAGACTGCTTCGTACAGTCGCTCGGCAGAAAAAATCTGCCCCGGATGGGTGACCAGTGTGAACAGCATGGCATATTCGGTACTGGTAAGATCTACTGCTTTGCCATCCCGGTAAACGGTCTCCGTGTCTTTATCAATATCCAGATTATGGTAATGAATGCGGGCAGGTACTTCGGTGATCGTGTCCTCGTCCTTTCCTTTATAGATCTGATAGCGGCGGACCAGTGCTTTTACCCTGCTGATCAGTTCCGGATAGGAAAATGGTTTTGCCAGATAATCGTCTCCTCCGCTGGAGAATCCAAGTGTCTTATCGCTGTCTTTGGTGCGGGCACTTAAGAACAGGATCGGTGCATTGGTGATCCTGCGGATTTCCAGACAGGTCTGATATCCATTCATACCCGGCATCATAATATCCAGAATGATCAGGTCATACGTCTTTTCTTTCAGCATGGCAAGCGCCTGCGTGCCGTCTCCTGCCTGATCGACTGCAAAGCCTTCGCCGGTTAACAGTATCTCTATAATCTCCCGGATCTCCGGGTTGTCATCTACGGTCAGAATATGGGCATCCATGGTAAAATCCCCTTTCGTATTTTGATGAAATATCATGCTTGCGGATTGCGGTATGGCGGGCATCCACGCAATCCTTTTC
>CAVAVU010000080.1:0-12177 GCA_963592205.1 bacterium | reverse complement strand
GAGCAATACAGACCAGCAATAAGAATCCTATAATGATAATTCCTATAATTAATGAAATATCCTGTTTTCTGATTTTCTTTTTCATTCCAGTCCTCCTCCCTTATTAATCTAATTTAACTCTTGGATCAAGCAGCATATACAGAAGATCTGTCAGCAGGAAAATCACAAGAACTTCAAATCCATAGAACAGAATGGTCGTCTGTATGATTGCATAATCTCTCGCATAAATAGAATCAATCAACAACGCACCTATTCCTGGAAGCGTATAGACAGATTCTATAACTACACTTCCTCCAATCATGCTGACAAGCTGCATGGACAATATTGTCACGGACGGAAGAAGCGAATTCTTCAATACATATTTGGAACGTATCTCTTTCTCCGGTATTCCTTTACTTCTTGCAAACTGAACAAATTCCGAATCTTTTACGTTGATAATACTTCCACGCAGATTACGTATTGTAATTGCCGATACCGCAATCGCCTGTGTAACCGCCGGAAGGATCAGACTCCTCACATGCTGTCCAAAATTATCTCCCCAGCCAGAAGTCGGGAACAGGTGCAGTTTTACACCGAAAAAGTCCAGAAATACAAGACCCAGCCAGAATGCAGGAATTGCCAGCGCGATCTGTGATACCAGACGGATGATCTGGTCCACAGCACGATCCTTTTTCAGACCGGCAATACAACTAAGAGGAAAACTAATTAATATTGTAAATAAAAAGGAAAGAAATGTAAGCGATAACGTTACTACAATTCGCGATCCAAGAAGCACACTCACGGATTCGTTGTACTTAAGCGAAGTTCCAAAATCCATTCTGAGCAAACTGCCAAGATAATCCAGATACTGCACAAAGATATTCTGGTCCAGACCATATTTTACATGAAATGCCTGTACCGCCTCAGCAGATGCTTTGTCTCCTAAAATCGCAAGTGCCGGATCTCCCGGAACAAGCCTGATAGAAAAGAATGCAATTAAAGTAATAAAAAATAACACCGGAATCGAATGCACGATTCGGCGAATTATATAATTAGCTTTATTCATTAAAATGCTCCTTATATACTCAAAACACATGCCCCATATGAGGCATGTATTTTGAATCATAATTTATGTTGTGTAATCTTATTTTGAAATTGCAGCGATATTGTAATATGCTCCAAGTGGTGTCAGGCTGAAGCCTTCCACACTGCTTGATACACCTTCAAAGAACGGTGCATTGTATAACGGAATAGATACTACATTGTCATAATACAACTGCTGTAACTCACCAAATTCTTCTGCTCTCTTATCTTTATCCATCTCAGTCTTTGTCTGCTGATACAGATTTGTTGCCTCTTCACTCTGGAATCCAGAATAGTACGCACTATTGATGCTGTAATCCCACCAATAACCATTCAGGCCATCCGGATCAATCATATCATCAATCCACGTAGCAATACATGCCTGATGCTTCATATCGTATTTCGTCTCTTTGTATGCTGAATCATCTAATGCAGACTCTGTTACATTGATATTGATCTGTGCAAGAGAATCCTTTAATACAGTAACAATGTTAGACTGCGAAGAATCTCCTGATGGGATCAATACCTCCAGATCAAATCCATCTTCATATCCAGCTTCTTTCATAAGCTCTTTTGCTTTATCAATATCATATCCATCATCGTTCTTCTCAACATCTTCATTATAGAACTGACCATATCTTGACATATAAGAGCTTGCCGACTCTCCATATCCGTTCAGCACCATCTTAACAATATTATCCTTATTAATTGCAAGGCTGATTGCTTTACGAACATTTACATCACTCAGCTCATCTGTTGTAGTATTCAGAATAAGGTATTTTGTTAATGTAGAATTAACCTCAACTGCCGTTGTATTATCTGCATCGTTAATTTCATCGTAAGATGCTGTAGGAATATTTTCAGCTACATCAATCTCTCCGGATTTCAGCATAGTTACACGGGAATCATCATCTGTAACAATCTGTAATTTCAGATTATCTACGCTAATATCATCTGCATTTCTGTAATTCTCATTCTTCTTGAGAAGTAAGTACTCGCCCTGCTTGTACTCTTCTACTGCAAATGGTCCGCACATGATTGCTCCGTCAGTTGCATATCCGTCATCACCAATTTCATCATAATGCGCTTTTTCCTGAACATACATTGGGAACATTGCAAGCTTAGCCAGGAAACATGCAGATGGCGCTTTCAGTGTGATCTGAAGTACATCTTCTTCCGGCTCTGTAACATCTGCAATATCCTCTGCTACATAACTCCACATACCGTCTGTAGCATTGGCGCATCTGTCAAATGTAAATTTCCAGTCATCCAGAGTCACATCATTACCATCACTGAATTTCAGATCCGGAATCAGGTTAAATGTGTATGTAAGACCGTCATCGCTGATTGTCCAGTCTGTAGCCAGACAAGCTTCCACATCCTGTCCGTCTTCTGTTGCTCTTACCAGACCTTCACCGATTGCTGACTGTGCCTGAATACCACCACTACATACCTGATATGCAGGATCCAGTGTCTCTGAATCTTCATTTTTAGCAATTACAAATGTGCTTGAATCTGATTTTGATTCTTTAGCATTTGAATCTGAACTGCTGTCAGACGATGAGCCAGATCCACAGCCGGTTGCCATAGTTGCGATCATGGCTGCACACAAAAGTGCGCTGATTATCTTCTTTTTCATGTCTTTCCTCCCGATTAACTTTCTAAATGTTACAGACGGAAGTATACCGTTAATTTTCTCACATTTGCAAATAGATTTATTACTTATAGATTTTGTCAATTAATGCATGCGTTTTATAACAAACTGTTATAAATAATTATCAATAATTCTTTGTTTTCTGCAAATATTGGGCTTATAATAAAGATAATTATATTTTCTACAAAAACAACATTCCCTTTATATGGAGTAGATTATGATTAAAGTACTTGATATTATCAACAAATCTGTTATGACGAATTACGAAGTAGCCTCCGGCGAAAACTACCTGCAAAATGAAGTAAGTTCTGTTGTAATTTTAGAATATGAAAGCATTGCTAACAAATGTGCCGGTTTTCATCCCGGTCAGTTCGTACTGGCTTCTTATTTTTTAGCAAATGAGAGTGGTGACATTATCAACCAGGCACTTTCTCACCTTATCAGACAGAGAGTTGCCGCTGTTGCGATCAAAATATCCGTAGAGTTTCCTCTTCCAGATTATCTGTTGGAGCTTGCCAGTGAATATCAGGTTCCGATCATCCGTTTTGACGATGTCTGGATTGAGGATCTTTTGATTAATATTAATGACATTCTGTCCAGCGAAACAGGTGTAATCTATGAAGAAAAAATATTACGTTCTGCAGTGCTTCCACAGGAACCCCATAACACATTCAATCTGGAAGCTTTGAGACAGATCTGGCCGGATATTACACCGGAAAGCCAGCTGCTCGTTGCCTACATCTCTTCGACAGACAAATCTTTCAACGTTCTTCGAAGCATCGAGACTCTGTCACTTATTTTACACAGGCAATCCGATAACAATGATTTTCACTTTTTTAAGTTTGGAAACGATATGTTGTTGATGCATCTCACAGACTCGCCCGCAGATGCAACTAACAAGAACCATTTTATTATGCGGATGGAGCAGCTACTGCGCTATGCCAAATTATCCCCGGCACATTTTCATATTGGAATTTTTGATATGGAACTTGCAATCTCACAATTGGCGGTTGCTATCCAGAAAGCAAAAGAAATGAATATTGTCAGTCGGTTACAACAGAAAAATACCATACTGTATTCAACCGAAACAGACTACAAATATATATTCACACTATATAATGATCCGGTTCATTTCAATGCTGCAAAAGAAAAAATACACACATTGAGAAAATTCGACGAAAGTAATCATACTTCCCTGTTACCTACACTAACATTACTGACACAAAATGACGGTAATTACCAGAAAACTGCCGATCAGCTTTTCAGCCATATCAATACTATTCGCTATCGACAGAAAAAAGCAGTTGAAATCATCAACCTTAGCTCTGCAACAGCATCCGATGAACTGGATATGCTGATCAAAATGCATATTATTCATCAGATAACATCTGAAAACAGATAGAGCAATCCTCCTGAACAGATATCTCTCAGTCATCCATTCAGGAGGATTTACTTCTAAAACCTATCTTACACTTCCATATGGCAGTTCCATTCTTCCCATTTCTTCGGCTCCCAGTCCTTCGGCACATCGTAATCATCCAGTGCGCCATTCATCTTGCGGTAGCCGATCCGCATCTTGCTGATGCGCCATACGCCGTCCTCGCATTTGCGGAAATCATTACAATACATGGAAAAGCCTTCTACCGTGTGGTCTTTGTAGGAGTTGTTATCCTCATACAGGAAAATACCCCTCGCATGCGTCTCATCAATCAGCCAGATCAGCGGATTGTGGCTCATGTGCATCGTCATCATATTACGGTTCACATACTTTGAACGCATTGCCTGATCTTTTGGCTCTGTCGGACTCTCGGTAAAGCAGCGGTATGTAAAATCTTCCGTAAATAGGTCGCACACATACTCTTCTTTTTTCATGTCCATAGACCAGTAATAGAAATACTGCGCATCCAATATCCGCTGGCGTTCACACAGCTGCTCCGGTGTGTAAGTCTGCTGGCGCACATGCTTCATTACCTCGATGACCAACTTCTGAATCTTTGCATCCTGTTTCATAATCTTCATACTGCATTCCTCCTGCATTATATTATTTCTGATATACATCCTATCAGATAAATTTATCAAGTTCTTCTTCCACCCGTTTCCGTATCTTGACCTGCGGATGTTCGATCATTTTACCTCTTGTTACTACCATATCGATATTACGAAGCGAACGCAGATCCTTCAGCGGATCCTTCTTCGTCACAATCAGGTCTGCGCATTTTCCTGCTTCAACAGTACCTGTAACATCTCCGATTCCTGCCATCTCTGCGCTCCGTGCAGTTGCCGTATATAATGCAAATGCATTGGACACGCCGACGTATTTGTGGAAATAATAAAGCTCCCGCCAAAAATCATACTGTGTGATCCATGGACATCCCACATCGTTACCGAGCACTACCGGAATGTCATTCTCCAATGCCGTCTTCGCACAGGCAATGATACCTTCGAATACCACATTACCATTATACTGCTCCACTTCTGTTGCATTGGTAATCGAACGGTCAAATAATGCATACGGAAGTGCCGGTGAAAGTGTTGTACAAAGAAATGCTCCCCGCTCCTTAAATGTCTGGATCATATCTTCTTTCAGCGCCGCTCCGTGCTCGATCGAATCTACGCCATTTTCCAATGCCACCCGCACACCTTCCGGTGATTCTACATGCGCTGCCACAAGATAGCCCGCTTCATGGGCTTTGTCACAGACTTCTTTGACCATTGCCGGAGACATTTTCAATTCTCCCGGCACGCCTTTTTCCTTCGCATCCATCACACCGCCCGTGATCATCAGCTTGATCAGATCGACCTGTTCCCGTTTGGACTGCTCCAGATGCGCCAACGCTTCTTCTATATTATGTGCTGCGATTGCCACGGAACCCGCCATATGTCCGCCCGGCACTGAGATGCCCTGATTCGCCGCCAGAATACGCGGTCCAGGCTTCGTGCCCGCTGCAATCTCATCCCGGAGTCTGGTATCAAAATCTCCCAGACCACCCATCGTACGGATCGTCGTCACTCCGCTCATCAATTCTTCCCTGGCAAATCCACAGACCATCTTGTACGCAATTTTTCTGGTCAGTGAAGTACTCATGATTGTATTGACCAACTTCTCATTATCCCACTGCTTCTTCTGTGGCTTACCGCTTCCTGCCAGATGAACGTGCATATTGATCAGTCCCGGCATGATATATCTGCCCCGCAGATCAATCTTCTTATATTCAGCCGGCACCTGCTCTGCCGGTACAATATCTGTAATGCACTCGCCATCGATCAGAATACTTAAATTCTCCTGTACCTGCATGTCCTTCGTTCCATCAAGGATTTTACCATTTATAAATGCATATCTCATATATGAACACCTGCCTGTTTTATCAATTAGTTACAGTATACCACAGATGCATTTGCTTTCCAGACAGAATCTCAATATAATAGAATACAAATCACATTGTCAGGAGGGAATCATCGTGAAGAAATTATTAGCAGACATGCATATGCATACATTGGTCAGCGGTCATGCCTATGGCACCATCCGCGAGATGGCAGCCGCAGCAGCCGAAAAAGAATTATCTCTGATTGGAATTACGGAACATGCGCCTGGGATCCCTGGCACGGTAGATCCATTTTATTATCTGAATCTGGAAGTTATACCGCGCACGATACATGGTGTGGAAGTACTGCACGGAAGCGAGATCAACGTCCTAAATGACGGCACATTATCTCTCGGTCAGCGCTATATCAATCATCTGGATTACGCCATCGCAGGCATCCATATGCAGTGCTACGAAAATGCAGGACGCGACCAGAATACGACCAATCTGATCGAATGTATGAAGCACGAGAAGGTACGCTTCGTGTCACATCCGGACGATGACAGAACACCGTTAGATTATGACAGACTGGTTCAGGCTGCCCGTGATTATCATGTTGCATTGGAAGTAAATAACAGTTCTTTGATTAAGAAAGAAAAACGTGTGAATTGTTATGATAATTACAGAACGATGTTAGATCTCTGCCAGCAGTACCGGGTTCCGATCACTGTCAGCTCGGATGCACATGACCCAAGCGGTGTCGGTAATTTCACCCTGGCAACCAGCCTGCTGGAAGAGATTGGATTTGATGAAGATCTGATCCTGACCAATGATATCGAGAAGCTAAAAGCATTCCTCAAGTAGTTCACCGATATCACTATCTATACAGATCGAACGGTCTTTGATCTGGCTCGGGGCATAGGCTTCCCCATTATTCAGGCAGGCATACACGGCAGATCTGTTTTCTGCCGTCATCTGCCAGAATGGATATTTGATAATGCCTGGCGTATTATAGCCGACCGCCAATTCCAGATACACGATATTCATATTTCTGTGTCTGCGTAAGAATTCTGCATAACGCTCGGATGCCTTGTGCCATCCTTCGTCTTCTACGAAAGTCTGATCCGCGCGAAGATTCATACTCATCGGTCGTCCGCATTTCGGACATCTCGTAACCAGTTCAGACGGTACACGCATCTTGATTTTACCTTCTGACGGTTGCTCTAATGTACCGTCTTCCGCTATCTCATATTCCTGAGAGATTACCATGTTACGGACAATCTCTTCATTATCATAAGTGTCATGATGGCATGGTGCACTACACTGAAATAAACCATAGTCTCCTTGTGTGTAGAACATACGATGCTTATCAAAGCCAGCTTTCTGGAAACAATGATCCACATTGGTCGTCAACACAAAATAATCTTTATCCTTCACAAGCTCATATAACCGATTATATACTGGCTTCGGCGGGTCCATATATCGATTAATATAGATATAACGACTCCAGTACGCCCAGTGTTCCTCCAGTGCCCGGTACGGATAAAAACCGCCGGAATACATATCTTCAAATCCATATTTCTCCGCAAAATCTCCGAAATACTGCTGAAATCTCGCTCCGGCATAATCATAACCTGCCGATGCAGAGAGTCCCGCTCCTGCACCTATCACGACTGCATCCGCAGTATGTAATTTGTCCTTTAACTGTTCAATTAATTCCTGCATAACAACCTCCTGTAGATATCAAGATCTTCGTCTTTGTATACATTAAATATCACATTGGTCCGGCTTCCGGTATCACGTTTCCAGTTCTGCACCGTCTCTACTGCAATCTCTGCTGCGCGTTCATTCGGGAACATGAATACACCGGTAGAAATACAGCAGAACGCAATGCTGTCAAGCTTCGTCTGCTCTGCCGCTTCCAGGCACGACCGGTAACAGGACGCCAGCAGTTCTTCATGACGCTTTGTCAACGAGCCGCTTACAATCGGTCCCACGGTATGGATCACATACTGACACGGAAGGTTAAAGCCCGGTGTGATCTTCGCCTGTCCCGTTGGTTCCTCGTGTCCCTGTCTGTCCATCAATATCTGACAATAATTCCGAAGTTCGATTCCCGCATAAGTATGAATACAGTTGTCAATGCACGCGTGGCATGGCTGATAACACCCTGTCATCCCGCTGTTGGCTGCATTCACAATCGCACCCACGGCAAGTCTCGTGATGTCTCCCTGCCACAGATATAATTCCGGCTGCACTTCCGTCAGATCCTGCAAATGCACAATGCCTCTGGCTTCATTTTCCTGCCGAAGATACGCATCCTGGATCTCGGTAAATCCCTCCGTCAGCGGTGCTGCCCAGCGGACATTCATCAGTGACCGAAGGAGACGTTTCTGCTCCGCAGTCCCTGCCGGCACCTGCATTTTCTTATATGTATGATTTTCATTCAGCAGTTCCCGTATCAGATACTGCCTGCGTTCCGCCTGATTCATATCCGTCTCCTTCCTGCGCCCAAGTGGGGCTCATTGTCTTATATCTCATCCATCAATTATATTATTTCGGCATCTTCGGTACCCGTTTTTCATATGCTTTCTCATCCAATTCGTTATACCACACACTCGCCTCTATCGGATTGCGCTTAGTGCTCATTTTGGTATTTGGCTGAAAATCTTCTGCCGGATAGCCGATATACAGCATATTCAACGGCTCCCAGTTATCCGGAAGTTTCAATAATTCTCTCGCTTTGTCTTTGTCAAAATAGCTGATCCACACAGTTCCCAGACCAATGCTTGCAGCCTCCAGCATCATCTGTGTCGATACGATTGCCGCATCCGTTGGACCACTGAGTTCTCCATTCTCCGGGTGCTTCCAGCAGCCTTCTTTGTCATAGCACACAAACAGTACCAACGGTGCTCCGTAATAATACACGCATTTGCCATGTTCTTTATCATCACAGTGCGAATCCAGCTCCGCATAATCCTTATTATAATTGAACGTACAGAACTCTTTTACCTTCTCCAGACTCTCTCTGGTATTCAGCACCAGGATACGCTGCGGCTGAAAATTCACAGCCGTAGGTGCATACTGTCCGGCTTCCAGGATCTTGTCAATCTTCTCCTGCTCAACTTCCACTGGTGCAAATGACCGGGTGGTAATTCTCCGTTTGGATATTTCAATAAAATCAATGTCTTCGTATTTCATATCGTTTCTCATTCTTCTCCTTTCAGTGATGCATCCCACAGCTTATTATGACTCTGGCTTCAAAGTCTCAGTTTATCATCTGGTTATTTTAGAATTCATACGGCGGATTGCCGGAAAAGTCAGCGATGATTCCGTGTGCATCTTCCAGATAGAACACCTCGAAGATCGGGTTGTCTGCTGTCTGATACTGACCTTTCACGATATCATTCGCCATGCAGGCTTCCTTTACTTCCATGTTATTCTCAAATACTGCCTTACCATGAAGTCTGATCCACGCGAATTCCGGTGAAGATACAGAGATCTCAACCTCCGGATTCTCCTGCATATCCTTGTAGACTTCTTTGGTGTTGTTGGTGCAGAACCAGAGCTTGCCTTCTTTCTCTACTGCGAACATGAACGGACGGCATTTCGCCTTTCCGTCACGTCCTACTGTGGCCAGATACTGTACCGGGTTTGCATTTAAAAATTCTACTACTTTGTTCATGTTATAGTCCTCCTTGTTTTGTTGTAATCGTTTTGGTTACATCTCTTGCATTTGGAACTATAGCATCCTTTTGTTGTAATGTCAATAGTTACATCAAAACTTTTTTGAAAGCTTTGAATCTTATATTGATCCAAAGCTCCTGTTATTCCTTCGCAATCTGTTCCGCAATGCCCTGCTTCACATCTGCCAGCGTGATCGCCGCAAGCTCCCGCTCCATTGCCTTCTGCACCTTATCAAGCTTACTGTCCAACACGGAATGAATATTCCGTCCGACCGGACATTGTGCATTCGGGTTCTCATGGAAATGAAACAGTTCTTCATCCGGCGTGCATTCCACTGCCCGATAAATGTCCAGAAATGTAATCTGATCTAACGGTCTGGTAATGTGTACACCGCCGGTTCCTCTCGCCACTTCCACAAGCCCTGCTGCCTTCAACTGCTGCAGGAGCTTGCGGATCACGACCGGATTCGTTCCGACGCTTCCCGCCATAAAATCACTGGTCATCTTCTGACCCGCGAATGTATCAATGCATGCGAACATGTGGATTGCCATGGTAAATCTGCTGGAAATCTGCATCTTTGCCTCCTCCTGTTCTACATACCATTGTAGCGGTATCACAGTTTGATGTCAAAGTATTCTTCAATCTATCTGCACTCCAGGCTGATATCTCCGCTTTCAGTCTGGATCACCAGATTGCCGCCTTTTCCTGCCTGCATATAAGACAGATCATAATCATCCTCGTCTTCCTTCACTTTGCCATCCAAGGCATCGTCCACATCGATATCTCCCATATCCGTATCTATCTGGACATTCCATGTGCCCATCACATCTTCTTTTCCCACAAAATGAATATCTCCCATATCGGTATCTATCTTCAGATCAGCGAAATCACAATTCTTGAAGTAAAGATCTCCGGAAGCACTCTGAACACTGCCATCTTCAATCTTACATTCATTCAACAGCATATTACCCGTGTCCGTCTTAATATTAGCCGTCTTCCATCCCTGTCCTTCCGGCACGTAAAGTGTTACCACATTTTCATCCGTAGTAAACTGACCGCCTCCAAATAGTCCCGACAGGAATCCGATGTCTACATGATAATAAAACTTACCCATATTATCTTTTTCCTGAATCGTTAATTTACCATCTTTTACCTGATAACGGATCGGATCTTTCGTCTGATCTGATGCCTGATAAGAAATGTAGCAGGAATCATCATCTGATCTGACCACCTGCAGATTCATATCTGTCATGGATATGTCCATAGAATCAAAGTCATCCAGCTTTGTCTTTTCCAGAACCACCTCATGATCACTCTTTTTTGCAGAACCGTCCATTTGATTCAGGTCTGCTGCCTTGACATATTTACTTCCGCCGCTTATAGCACCTATTCCTGTCAGAACTGCGCCACATACGCAGCATCCAACTCCTGCTACAAGCCATGCTTTTACCCAGCTTTTCATCGCCCTAACCTCTCTTTCTATCAGTAATCCGGCGCACCAACTTTGCGATCAGCACGCCACTCCATTTACACAGATACACACACAACAATACTCCAAGAATGCCCGCACCCATTGCCAGCAGTCCGCTTCCTGTCAGCATTGCAAAGCCGCTCATAGAAACAGGAACAGCCAAGATGCCGCGGGCAACAATCTTACCGCCGATAAGTACCAGTGATGCTGCAAGTAACACCACGCATAACAGAATCGCCAACACACACACCACCAGCGCCAGTACGACTGCCACAAGAACCACTAACAGCGGTGCTCCTATCGGTGCCGCGAATAATACTAATAATGCGATCCATACCACATGCTTACCGGAACCTTTCCGTTCCGCTCTTGTCTGTCCGTCTGCCTCATAATTCTGATGATCCTCAATCTTCTTATCCAAAAGATTCGCCATCAATTCTCTGGCAGCCTCCTTCGGCGTGCCAAGCTCCTTCATCAGTTCTGCTGCGCCTTCCTCGTCCGTTTCCTGAAAATACTCGGTGAAATATTCCATCGCATCTTCATAATCCTGTCTCGGAAGCTTGCGCAGATATTTATGCAATTGATTCAAATATTCTTCTCTGCTCAACCTCTTATCCTCCCTTCGATAATACCGTCTACCGTATCTTTGTAGACCTGCCACTCATTGCTCAGATATACGATCTGCGCTTTTCCTTCTTCTGTAATCGAGTAGTATTTTCGCTTTCTTCCCTGATACTCCTGAGAATATGTGGTCAGATACCCTGCTTTCTGCAGTTTTTTCAATATCGGATATAATGTGGATTCTTTGATGTCAGCCGCCTTCTTGACCGTCTGGCTAATCTCGTATCCATAAGAATCCTTACTCTCTACCACAGTCAGGATCATGTATTCAATCAGTAATGCCGATACCGGAAAATACATCAAATCACCTCCTAAAGTATATGTATAGCCATGAGCAAAACTCCATACATTCAGTATTTATGCGGGTTTGCGAGGCATGG
>CAVAVU010000079.1:0-19704 GCA_963592205.1 bacterium | reverse complement strand
CAGTAACCAACTGCCGAATCTTGTGTTTAAATCAATGCGTTTTGCTCATCTCTAAACGTATAATGAGCTATTTTCTTTATTATAATTCACCATAACATATTGATAGCCTAAATGCATCAATTTTTGAGATTATTAGCATTGGAAATAACATATAGATATTGTTAGAATATAGTCAAACATATCGTTGATTTTTTAACGATATGAAGGGAATTCTTCTGTTTGTGACGAAACAGGATCCACAGAAAAGGGAAAAGAGAAAAGAAAGGGAAACAAACATGAACAAGAAATATTTACCAAGCGCATTGATTTTGTACTTAAATTATTTCATTCACGGCGTAGGCTGTTCAATTCTTGGACAGGCAGTTATCAAAGAGGCTCTCGCAGCAAGCTGGGGAGTAGAAGCAATGGCAATCACTGCTATTTCAGCAGCATTAGGACTTGGACGTCTGATCGCACTTCCATTTGCCGGACCGTTATCTGACAAACTTGGACGTCGCATCTCAGTTGCTATCGGTGGTGCATCTTATGCAATTTACCTGATCGGTCTTGCATTTGCATTTAACGCAGGCGCACACGGCGGATACCAGATCGCATACGTATGTGCAATTGTTGGTGGTATTGCTAACTCATTCCTTGATACAGGAATCTACCCTGCTGTTACAGAGATCATCTACAGCGCACCGGGCGTTGCTACAATGGGAATTAAATTCTTCATCGCAATCTCTCAGATGCTGCTTCCATTCGTACTTGGAGCTACTGTAGCTACAACAGCAACAGGTCTTACATCTTATAATACACTGTTCTACATCTGTGGTATTGCTTACATTGTGTTACTGGTACTTATTCTGTTCGCTCCAATGCCGGATTCAGATGCAAAGAAAGAGAAAAAAGAAGGCCTGATCGAAAGCCTGAAGAAGACACATTTCTCTATCGAGTCAATTGCAATGATCCTGATCGGATTCACATGTACAGGTACATTCCAGTTATGGCTGAACTGTGCACAGAACTTCGCAAGAGACGTTGTAGGCTGGGCTGATCCGTCTATCATGCAGACATACTATTCAATGGGAACAATGCTTGCACTGATCGTAACAGCAATCCTGACACGTAAGATCAAAGATGTGCGTTTTATCGTTGCATATCCGGTAATCTGTCTGGTAACAATGATCCTTGTACTTATTGGAAAGAGTCAGACACTTTGCATAGTTGGTGCATTCGTGATCGGATGGGCTGGTGCCGGCGGACTTCTTCAGATCGCTACATCTGTTTGTAACATGCTTTTCCCTAAGATCAAAGGAACCGTTACAGCACTGGTTATGATCGCATCTTCACTTTGTAACTATACAATCCTTACAGCAGCTGCTAAAATGTCACCATCAGGCGTTATGACAATGAACATCGTGCTGACAGCAATCGGTGTACTGCTTGGATTCTTCGTAAATATCAGATACGCAAAAATGGTGGAATTAGCAGAAACTGAATAGTATAATGAAATCATGTAAAAGGAGATAGATTATGAATACAGTAAAGGTAAGAAATGTTGAGATCGGAGCAGGAGTTCCAAAGATCTGTGTACCAATCGTTGGTGTTACAAAAGAAGAGATTATCGCAGAAGCAAAATCATTTGATTCGATTCCGGTTGACGTTGTGGAATGGCGTGTAGACTGGTTCGAGAATGTATTTGAATTTGACAAAGTGTTAGATGTATTGAAGGATCTGCGCGAAGCGCTGGGCGAGACTCCGATCCTTATGACATTCCGTACTTCCAAAGAAGGCGGCGAAAAGGCAATCGAGGATGCTGCATATGCTGAGTTAAATATCAAAGCAGCACAGTCCGGATATGTTGATCTTGTAGATGTAGAAGTATTTACAGGTGACGAGATCGTGAAACAGATCATCGAGGGTGCTCATGCAGCAGGCGTGAAGGTTGTAGCGTCTAATCATGATTTCTTTAAGACACCGGACAAGGATGATATCGTGTCCCGTCTTAGAAAAATGCAGGATCTGGGTGCAGATATTCCGAAGATCGCAGTTATGCCGCAGAATAAAAAAGATGTGCTCACACTTCTTGCTGCTACAGAGGAAATGTCAAGCACATATGCAGACAGACCGATCATCACTATGTCTATGGCAGGAACCGGTGTGATCAGCCGTCTGTGTGGTGAAGTATTTGGCTCTGCACTTACATTCGGAGCTGCTAAGAAAGCATCTGCTCCTGGACAGATGGGTATTAATGACTTAAGCACAGTTCTTGGTCTGCTTCACAATGCATTATAATCTGCTGTCAGGATCTGAAAGGGGAACCAAATGAGAAAAGTACTTCACTGGCTTGATGCTAATCTTGAGGAATTTCTGATCATCATCCTGCTGATCGGGATGACGGTCATAATGGCTGTACAGATATTTTCGCGTTATGCGTTAGGAATGTCGCTTTCCTGGTCGGAAGAGCTGACCCGGTATCTGTTTATATGGTGTGGATTTTTAAGTGTCAGTTATTGCAGTAAAAAATGTCTTTCTATTAAAATTGAACAGTTTGTTGCGATCTTTCCGAGAAAAGGAAAAGCACTTTTTAAGCTGGTGAATCATACCTTTGAGTTGATTTTCTTCATATATATGATTCCATTTGCGTTCTCTTACATGATGTCAGCTGTCCAGAATGGGCAGCTGTCTCCTGCGTGTCAGATTCCGATGTACTATGTACAGGCGGCTCCGTTCGTATCATTTGTTCTTGTTACGTTCCGGATCATACAGCGCTGGATCATCGAATTCCGGGTTGCACGCGGAGAAAATGTATTCGACCCTGCTCATCCAGAGCGGAATACTCCGGAATCGTTTATTGAAGCGAATACGGAGGAGGCATCTGCAGATGCCGGCGGCAATAGAAAACGTACAAAGGAGGAAGTGTAAATGCCAGTTGCTGTTTTATTTATCATATTTGTAATCGGACTGGTTATTGCAATTCCAGTATCCATCACACTTGGAATTACTGCGGTTCTTCCATCTGTATTCGATCCGTCATTTACCGTTGGCGCCAAATATCTGATCCGTGCCATGTTCGGAGGATTGGATTCCTTTCCACTCCTTGCAGTCCCGATGTTCGTGTTGTCGGGAATCATCATGGCAAAGGGTGGTATTTCAAAAAAATTATTTGATGTATTTGCTTACTTTTTAGGAAACAGAACAGCAGGCATGCCGTGCGCGGTTGTCATTACCTGCTTGTTCTATGGTGCAATCTCAGGTTCAGGACCGGCAACGGTTGCCGCAGTCGGCAGCATGACTATTCCGATCCTGACAAGCCTTGGGTATGATCTTACATTTGCCTGTTCCATTGTTGCGGTTGCCGGAGGACTGGGTGTTATTATTCCACCGAGTATTCCGTTTATCATGTATGGCATGGCATCGGGCGCATCGGTCAGCAGCCTGTTTATTGCAGGAGTCATTCCGGGACTGATCATCGGACTGTTGCTAATGTGTTATTCGATCTATTATTGTAAACGCCATGGAGAAGATAAAGAGCGGATCCATGCTGCAACAAAGGTGCTTCATGACAAAGGATTTGTTAATGTATTAAAAGAAAGCTTCTTTGCACTGCTGAGTCCGATCATCATTCTCGGATGTATTTATTCCGGTATTGCATCGCCGACTGAGGCTGCTGTAATCTCCGTATTTTATGCACTGATCAGCAGCCTGTTTGTGTATAAGAGCATTAAAATAAAGGATATATGGGGAATCTTTGCAGAAGCGGCAAGGACATTTACACCAATCCTGTTTATCCTGGCGACATCATCTGCATTTTCAAAGGTGCTTACATTAATGCAGGTGCCGCAGACTGTCAGCACATTTATTATGAATAATTTCCACAGCAGTATTGCAATCCTGCTGATTATCAATGTGTTCCTGCTGATCGTGGGAATGGTGATGGATACTACACCGGCGATTCTGATTCTGACACCGATTCTGCTTCCGATTGTCGAAGCAATCGGCATGGATCCGATCCAGTTTGGTGTGATTATGGTTGTCAATCTTGCGATTGGTTTCGTTACACCGCCGATCGGAGTGAACTTATTTGTTGCCAGCTCGCTTACGGATGTGCCGGTCATGGATATTGCATCGAAGGCTATGCCAATGATCGCATTTTTTATTCTGGCACTGTTACTGATTACATTTGTTCCGGCCGTGTCGCTGTGTCTGGTTTAGGAGGGAAAAGGATGTTATTGAAAAAAAGCAAAAAACGACTGATTTCCTCTATTGTGACATTATTGCTTCTCAGCAGTATGGTTTTGTCTGCATGCGGACAATCAGCTGACGAAGAAGTACAGCGTTACGCATGGCCACTTGCAACAGCGAGCCCGGATGATACGGTTACACAGATTTATGCGGAACGTTTTGCGGAGGAAGTCGACCGGTTAAGTGATGGGAAAATGAAGATTCAGGTCTATCCAAACTCGACACTTGGCGGTGACAGAGATCTGCTGGAGAGTTGCGCAGATGGCGATATCCCGTTTGTTGTACAGAATACAGCACCGCAGGTATCGTTCATGCCGGATCTTGCAGTATTTGACCTGCCGTGTGTATTTGATACTCTCGATGAATGCCGGGAGAAGATTGATGATCCTGAGTTCTATCAGGCAATCAGCCAGGTCTACACAGATGGAGGATATCATCTGCTGGGATTTGCAGATCAGGGATTCCGTGTTATGAGTACAAATAAAGCGGTGAACAGCATCGATGATTTTAAAGGTCAGAAGATCCGAACGATGGAGAACAGTTACCATCTTGATTTCTGGAAAGCATTAGGTGCCAATCCGGCGCCGATGAGCTTCAGCGAAGTCTATATCGGACTTCAGCAGCATACGATCGATGCGCAGGAGAATCCGTATGAAGTTATCGTGTCCAACAAACTGTACGAACAGCAGGATTACGTGGTTGAGACTAACCATCTGCCACATCTCATTTCCCTGATTGTAAATGATGATTTCTTCCAGGATTTCTCAAAGGAGGAACAGGACATCATGACAGAAGCTGCTGAAATCGCAGCGGCTTACGCAAGGGAACAGTCGGATGCACGTATCGCTGATCGTATTGCTACGATTGAAGAGAGCGGCACGCAGATTATTACACTTTCTGAGGAAACCAGAAATGAAATGCGTGAGCGTTCTCAGGGTGTATATAAAGAAATCGAACAATCAATAGATAAAGAGATATATGATAGGTATATGAATTGAGACCCGCCCCAACATGAGCCTAAAAGTGGGATGATAATCCCACGATATGCGAATGGTGGGGAGGATTGTGGGAGTGCGGAAGCACGAAACAATCCGTTGGCATCATAGTTCATAGATGAGATGCTTGATCCGTAGGCATCATATGAAACTCAGAAGGAGTCGCAGGCGAGCGACTCCTTTTAAAATTCCGGGAATATTTCTTTGAACTCGCCCGGTGCGAGTGCTTCATCTAATGTAAAATCTCCCATAGAGATCCGTTTCAGTGCGATAATACAGCAGCCCACAGCTTTGAGCATCCTTCGCACCTGATGTTTTTTCCCTTCCGTGACGGTAATCTCGCCAAAGACAATCGGATGTTCCGGGCGGTTGTGGCAGCTTGCGGTCTGAATCTCCGGATGGAGTGTGGGCAGGACATCTTTTAATACACTCGTGCCAGTGATTCTCACTCGTGCAGGAGCAGTCAGTCTGTCGCTTCCATTTAATTGCACACCGTGTTCCAATGCATAGAGATCTTCCTCTGACAGCCTTCCCATTGCTGTGAACAGGTAGGTCTTTTCTTTTTTATAAGACGGATGTGTCAGCTTTTGATTAAACACGCCATCATCCGTGACAAGAAGTAGTCCTTCGGTGGCCCGGTCCAGACGTCCCACAGGAGACAGATCAGGATTCTCAAGATCTGCAAAATAATCCATGACAGTAGGATAACGGTCATCTCGTCTGGCACAGACACAGCCAAATGGTTTGTTGAACATATAGTAGTGATACATAACGTCCTCCGTAAAGTAAGCATTCTCGCTACATTATTTCTGAAAATCGGAGAAATGTCAACTGTCATACACTGCCTTTACTTGTGAAAATGGGTGTGCTACACTGAGGGCAGAAGGGGTGACTGCGTATGAAGAATTATTCAGAAGATGCGAACAGACAATATCATATACAGACGGCGGCAGGCGAGGTTGGACGCTATGTGATCCTGTCGGGCGATCCGGGACGTTGCGAGAAGATTGCACAGTATCTGGACCATCCTGTGAAAATAGCAGAGAATCGTGAATTTGTGACATATACCGGGGAACTGGATGGCGAAAAGGTCAGTGTGACATCAACGGGCATCGGTGGACCATCGGCAGCGATTGCGATGAAAGAATTATATAGATGCGGTCCGGATGGAAGGAACCAGCAAGGAATATGCGCCGATCGAATATCCGGCAGGGTATGAGTTGATCCAGAAATGGGAAGCCTGGAAGAAGCTTGGATGTCTGGCATCGGAGATGGAGACGGCGGCACTGTTTATCGTGGCATCTCATCTGCGTGCGAGAGCGGGAGCATGTTTCCTTGTAATGGCGAATCAGGAGCGCGAAAAAGCCGGACTCTGGAATCCGGTAGCGCATGATACGGATCTGGCTGTCCGCGTGGCGGTCAATGCTGTGCGGAAATTGATACAGAATGACCGTAAAAGGGCAGAAAAACAGTCGGAACAAGGAAAAGATAATTAACAAAACAAGGGAGTATAGAAATGAATGAAAATAAGGAACTGGATCAGACGATGATCCATACTTTGATCGATCAGGCAATTGATGGAATGTCTTATGCATATACGCCTTATTCCGGTTTTCGTGTGGGCGCAGCGCTATTGGCTGAAAGTGGTAAGATATACACTGGCTGTAATATTGAAAATGCAGCATATACGCCGACCAACTGTGCAGAGCGGACTGCATTTTTCAAAGCGGTCAGTGAAGGAGAGCAACATTTTACCGCTATCTGTATCGTAGGCGGAAAAGATGGGAAGCTTACCGATTATACATCACCGTGTGGCGTGTGCAGACAGGTGATGATGGAGTTCTGTGAACCGGAAAGATTCAAGATTATACTTGCGATAGATCACGAGCATTACCGCATTTATACATTGAAAGAACTATTGCCGGAAGGATTCGGACCGACGAGACTTACGAGATGATGCCTTAATGCGGCAGAGCATGTAGAACGAAGAATAACAGATGACGGCAGAGGGTAGTGACGGATATGAAGGAATATAAAAGAATATTTGTGATTGTGATGGATTCACTTGGCATCGGTGCTATGCCAGATTCGGAAAAATTCGGAGATAAAGATGTAGATACATTTGGACATATACTGGAACGAATGCGGACATTGGACATTCCAAATCTCAGGAAGCTTGGTATGCTGAATCTTCATCCGGGTGGAGATATGACAGGTGTGAAGCAGCCGATGGGAAGATATTGTAAAATGGCAGAGTGCAGCAACGGTAAGGATACCATGACCGGACACTGGGAAATGATGGGGCTCCGCACGGAGAAGCCGTTCCGTACATTTACGGAGACAGGATTTCCGCCAGAGTTGATCCGAGAACTGGAAGAACGCTGCGGGAAAAGGGTCATTGGCAACAAGAGTGCAAGTGGCACGGCAATTATCGAAGAACTGGGTGAGGAAGAGATTGAGACCGGAGCCATGATCGTCTATACGTCTGCGGATTCCGTGATGCAGATCTGCGGAAATGAAGAGACGTTTGATCTGGAGAATCTGTACCGTTGCTGTGAGATCGCGCGTGAACTGACGATGAAGGAAGAATGGCGGGTTGGGCGAGTCATTGCAAGACCATATATCGGTAAGAAAAAGGGCGAGTTCAAGCGGACCAGTAACCGGAGAGATTATGCATTGAAGCCGTCCGGAGCAACGACATTGAACGTGCTTGCGGATGCAGGATATGATGTGATCGGTGTCGGTAAGATCCATGATATTTTCTGTGGCGAGGGAATTACCGAAAGTCTGCATTCTACCAGTTCCGTTAATGGCATGGAGCAGACAATTGATATCTGTAAGCGGGACTTTGAAGGACTGTGCTTTGTGAATCTGGTAGACTTTGATGCGCTGTGGGGACACCGCAGGAATCCGGAAGGCTACGGCAGAGAGATTGAAAAAATGGACAAGAATCTGGGTGTGCTGCTAGATACCATGCGGGAAGATGATCTGCTGATCATCACGGCAGATCACGGTAATGATCCAACCTACACAGGCACAGATCATACCCGTGAATATGTGCCATTTCTGGCATATTCAAAGAAAATGAAAGACGGTGGACAGATTCCTGATACGGATACATTTGCGGTAATCGGAGCAACGATCGCGGATAATTTTGATGTCCGGATGCCGGATGGAACGATGGGATATTCTATCCTGAACAAACTGAAATGAGACGAATAGAGTAAGGAGCAGTAAGGCAGATGATAAACCGAGAAGATATGCTGGAACTCAGCAGAAGAATGACACCAGCCAGAGCATCCGTGGCAAGAATCGCAGGTGCGTATTTTGATGAAGAAGGATATGTAGATGGAACATTTAATACGCATTTTCTGAAGCTTTCTGCGTCAGAGCGCAGCCGCAATCTGAATTTTGCAAAGACAGTGCTTCTTGCAAAAACCAATGAAGAATTACAAGAATATCCAATTCCGGCAGCGGAGCGGAAGCCGGGAAGCATCTGGCAGCTTCTCGATGGGATTCTGGAATCAGAATTAAAAAATGATGCATTTCTAGATATCTTGTACGAAGTGATCGGCGAGAAATACCAGCCGGGTTATCCGTATGCGTGCTTCTTGTATTTTGGGCAGTATGATGTGCCGGTCAAGGGCAGCGATAAAGAATGGTTAGAGGGTTCAGAAGAAGTCTATACCTATCTGCTGTGCACATTAAGTCCGCTGGAGGGCGAGTATGAGCTGGGAAAACCAACAGGAGGATTCCTGTATCCGGCGTTCAAAGAGAGAAGTGGGAATTCGGAGTATATGAATGTGTATAAGAAGATGGTGTGAGGATTAGAACTACGATAAAGATAATAAATCAGAGTCAGCGTTATGCTGGCTCTGATTTTATGTACAACATTATTCCCAGTTAGATGGTTGAACAGGATATTTTGCGCATTTTCTTGCTGCATGCATGTAAGCGTCAATATTCTCAAGAGAAGTCTGCACCGGAATATCGCATCCTGGTGCAATGGTAAATCCGCGCGGGTTGTCCCAGCATTTGCGGAAACAGTCAACAACTGCCTGCTTGATAGATTCCGGAGTGCCTTGCAGAATCTCGATTGGAGATACATTTCCCATGATGGAGAGCTTATCGCCAATCTGCTCTTTGGCAACGGCAATATCAACAGCGCTGTCGATGCTGACACCACGAATACCCATTTCCGGGAACGTGGTCAGAAGCTTTGTGGTGTCTCCGCAGATGTGGAAACCAGCACCACGGCTGCCCCATTCTTTCCATTTGTCCATAACCTTCTGATAATATGGAATGACAAATTCGCGGAACGGCTTTGGAGCCAACAGAGAAGCAGTAGGTTCGGCCAGACCGATTCCAATCTGGTTCTCTACGAACTTGCGGCCAACTTCAATTGTAATATCTGCTGCAAAATCCAGAAGCTTGTGAAGTCCTTCCGGGTCTTTTCTGATGGATTTGAGAATTTTTTCAGGTCCGATCAGATTGGCAGCAGTTGTAAATGGTCCCATGAATCCGACTCCGGTAAATATCTCGTCATTTAATTCATCCTGAATGATCTGAACCGCTTCGAATGCAGTCTGGGCATTCGGATCATTTTCAAAACGGATCTTTTCAAGATCGAGCTGGTCTACGTCAGAAAAATCCTTCAAAATATATTCTTTGATCATCGGGATTCCGGTTGGATCGTAAGTCGATTCTGCACCGAACGCAACCGGGATTCCGTCGATACGGTAATTCACGCTCAAACCGTCCTGACCGAACCGTTTGTAGCTTTCGATCAGCCAGTGGGCACGTGACTTGGCTTCTACAAAGGCCTCCTGATAAGAGGCGCCGAAGTTCATGCCGATGTATGGTGAGAATAATTTGATAGGCATACGGTCTACCGGTTTGCCGGCAAACAACGCGAATGCCCGTTCTTTTGGAGTCATTTGATCTTCTTTGTGCATAAAGTTTACCTCGCTTTTATTTACTATGTTTACTATACTTCGAATGAGAGGGGAGAACAAGGGAAGTGTAGAAAAAGGATATTGAAATAAATAATAAACGAGGGGATATATAGAGGGGGACTATAAATCCTTAGTTTTTTTTGCATATATGTCGGAAAGCGATTGATAATACTTTTCTAATCTTTTTTGGAGATTAGTATCAGAACGGTACTGTTCTATAAAAGTAAATAATTCAGGATCAGTACGACTGTTAATTAAATAGCTGTCTGGATGTGGATCATCTGTTGCGCCTATAAGATAATCTGCTGATGTGTTCAAAATATTTGCCATAGAGTTAATAACATGAATAGAAGGAGTTCTTGCACCGGATTCGTATCTTAAATAAGCAGGTTGAGACATGTTCATTCGTTTGGCAGCTTCTTGTTTAGTAATGCCCATTTTTTTTCTACATTGGATAAGTCGTTCGCAATTTAAAGTAATTGTATTCATAAGTAGTGCTCCCTTTTGTTTGTAATATTGGAACTGATTAAAGTATAGCATATTTTGCTTGAATATACCATTGGAATATATTATCATAAATATACCAACGGTATATTGCGGGGTGAGAGGTAGAAACATGCAAGAGAATATGGTTGAAATAATTAGTGACAAAGATGGAAAGAAACTTGTTTTAATTAACGATATAAAATTTAAGACCAGAAGAACGATAGATTGGAAAATAGTTGAAAGTTATCTAAAAGAGTATATTGGTAATCATTATGAAATATTAGAGACGTCAGAAAAAGTATATGTGGGTCCGGATTTTCCGGATGAGTTTTGTCACGCAAATGATAAGATGAAGTTAAAAGGTGCTAATGCAAAAGCGAAAGCTAATATGGTGACAGCAATTGAAGAGTTAATCAGTATTGCAACAAATAAGTCAACAGATGAAGATTATGAACAAAAACATAAACAAAAAGCAAAATATGGGTGGTATAGATATGATACGAGGTTTGGAATTCCAATATATGATTCGGAAGGAGAAATAATAAAGTATAATGTTTATACTGCAAGAATATTGGTGCGATGTGATTCAAACGGAAAATTATACTTATATGATTTGGTGAGAACAAAAAAAGAAACGAGCAGCCCGCCTGAACAATAGAATTGTTACACGGTAGTAAACTTCGTTTCTTATAGGATTATTTTAAGTTATAACATGTGAAATGTCAATAAAAAGTATATAGAAAGATAAATTGTATTTTCTAACGTAGATGTGTTTAAGCTTACGTTAAGGTTCCACCCATTGTACATTAAGAATCTTTTGCTATACTTAGAGCATAGAAAAACAAAGAACTACTTTTTGAAATATAAAAGGAGACAGGAGGAGTTATGATGAGAACATGGAGTCGTAAAGGACTAAAAGAAAAAGCAAAGATCAGATTAAAAGCAAATTATTGGAAGGCAGTGCTTGTCGGATTACTTGCTGTGTTAATCGGAGGAGGAAGCTCGGCAGCATCCGGGGTGTCATCCGGTGTACAATCGGGCTCAACGGATGCGATCGGGGATTCAATTGTGAATGGAATACCTTATATTTCTCCGGCAGGTACGATTATGATAATTCTGTTTGCATTGGCGCTGGTATGCATCGCGATTGCAATAGCAGTTGTTCTCAATGCATTATTGATCAATCCGCTGGAAATCGGACGCGCACGTTTCTTCCACAGAGATCTGGAAGAAAATGCAGAGATTAAAGAGGTGTGCTTCACATTTGACAGAGGTTATAAGAATGGCGTGAAGATCATGTTCTTCCGAGATCTGTACACATTCCTCTGGTCACTTTTGTTTATCATTCCTGGTATCGTTAAGGCGTATGAATATCGTATGATTCCATATATTCTGGGTGAAAATCCGGATATGAATATGGAGCAGGCATTTGCAATGAGCAAGCAGATGATGAATGGAAATAAATGGAATGCATTTGTACTGGATCTGTCATTTATCCTGTGGGATCTTCTGGGAGCATGTACCGTTGGCATTCTCAACATTTTCTATATCGAGCCATATAAGAGACTTACAGATGCCGGACTTTATCAGGCGTTGAAAGAACAATGGATTGCGAGAACTGAGAATGTGATGGGTGAGCAGTAGGAAGGATTCTTATGAAATATGTGATTTTAATTGCTGATGATGAAGCAGAGATCAGAGACTTACTAAGATTATATTTGGAAAACAGTGGATATGATGTACTCGAGGCCGCAGATGGTCTCGAGGCATTGGTGGTTCTGGAGAAAGAACACGTGGATTTGGCAGTGCTGGATGTGATGATGCCGCGTATGAACGGACTTCATGTGCTAAAAAAGCTTCGGGAAACGAGCAATATTCCAGTTCTTGTATTTTCAGCAAAAGACACGGATTCGGATAAGATTCTGGGACTCAATCTTGGAGCGGACGATTATCTGACGAAGCCATTTAATCCACTCGAAGCAGTAGCAAGAATTCAGTCCAATATCCGACGATTCTATTCGCTGGGCGGGCATGATGGAAAGACAGAGTCAGAGACTGCCAATCTGAAGGTAAGGGATCTGACGCTGGATACAGAAAGTTGTGTGCTGTATCGGGAAAATGAATCAATCGAATTGTCCTCTGTAGAATACCGGATCATGCATATGTTCATGGAGCATCCAGGAAAAGTATTTACAAAAGGTCAGATCTTTCAGACCGGATGGAACGAAGAATATATGGAAGACGGTAATAATGTCATGGTATGTATCAGCAAACTTAGAGCAAAATTATCGTATGATGGAAGTAAATATATTAAAACGGTCAGAGGACTTGGATATAGACTGGAGAAATAGACGGAGGAAAGGGAGATGGTACAAACAGATACACCGCAGAAAATAGAACATCTGAAACGATTTCTGATTATCCGTTTGGTGGTAGTAATGGTATTTATCTTTGCATGTGAGGCAATCATTAATCTGATCGTAACCAGGATCATGTTTCCGATTTTTAATATGTTGTTTGGTACAGAGACAATTTTTGCGGACCGGTCATCAGTGGGAAATATCATTTTGCTGTTGCGAATGGCTGGCTATTTATTATTGACCGGGATCAATGTAATACTTCCAAGAAGTCTGTCAGGGATATTTTCCTATATTTCATCCGGTTTGTGGAAAAACAGTAATTTTCTGACCGGGATGACAGGGATGGAGCAGTTGCTGATATTTGTGGTGCTATTTGTCTTTATTTGCCTTTATCTGCTTCCATATATTCTGGGCATTTTATATTACAGCAGTATTGTTGTGAGAAAAATGGAAGAAGTGCGGGAATACGACAGAAGGCAGCAGGAAGCATTTACCAGAAAGAGGAATCTGTTGCTGTCAGATATTACCCATGATCTGAAAACGCCGATCACTACGGTTGCCGGATATGTGCAGGCATTGAATGAGGGTATGATCGAAGATCCGGAAAAGCAGAAACAATATCTGGAATCGATCAGAAAGAAATCATTGGAAATGAGCGAGCTGATCACCTTGCTTTTTAATTACGTGAAGTTGGACAGTGAAGGCTTTGATCTGAAAAAAGAACGGATCAATATCACAGAACTTGTCCTCCAGCTTGTGGCAAATGCGTATACCGATATGGAAGAGAACGGAATGATTCCTGACATCGATATTCCGGAAGAAGCAGACTATGCAGAAATAGATAAAATGCAGTTCAGCCGTGCATTTGTAAATCTGCTTACCAATGCTATCAAGCATAATGAAGCAGGAACCCATATAAAAATCAGCATGAAAAAGCAGCTTGGTTATCTGGTGATCAAAGTCATGGATTCCGGCGAGAGGATTGATCCGGAGCTGGCTGGGCATTTGTTTGATCCGTTTGTCATGGGAGATGAGTCACGAAACAGTCGTGGTGGAAGTGGACTGGGACTAAGCGTTTCAAAAAAAATTATCGAGATGCACGGCGGAGATCTGACATTGGAGCAACCGACCGAAGAAGGGTATGCAAAAGCATTTTGTATTCAGATAAAGCAAGTGGAAGAGAAACCATATGAATATGAGTAAGGGAAGGAATGACAGATGAAACTTTAAAACAGGCTTAAAATGCAGGATGGAAAAATTATTATCAGTACTTTGTGCTGAAGAGAAAAAATGTTAAAATATGTGTAAACTTGCATAAAATATGTGGATTAAGAAGGTGAAAATATGAGAGAAGCATTTGATATTTCACGTTTCGATGAATATAAGGAAGATAACCGAAGAGAGGTTAAAAAAGCAAATGGTGGATTGCCGGTATCTTTGTGGGATACGTATTCGGCATTTGCAAATTGCTATGGTGGCGTGATTATTCTTGGAGTAAAGGAAGAAAAGAATGGTAGCTGGAGAACGACTGGATTGCAGAATGAGGCAAAATTGCGCAAAGATTTCTGGGATACTATTAATAATCACAAGAAGGTGAACTTGAATCTGTTATCTGATGATGACGTGCAGACGTATGTTGTCGGAGAACGCAAAGATGTGATTATGGTTATTTATGTGCCGATGGCAAAGCGAGAGCAGAAGCCAGTGTATATTAATAATGATATTTTTAATGGAACTTTCCGTAGAAATTATGAAGGAGATTATCATTGTACCAGATTACAGGTAAAGGCGATGATTCGTGATCAGACGGAACGAACGATGGATATGGAAGTGTTGGATAATGTGCCAATGGAAGATTTGAACTATGAAACGATTCATGGATATCGAAACAGCCATAGAACGTTAAAAGAAGGACATCCTTTTGAACGTTTGAATGATCGGGATTATTTGAGAAGTATAGGGGCGGCTGCTATTTCGGATGAAGATGGGCAGCTTCATCCGACGGCAGCAGGAATGCTTATGTTCGGAGATGAATATAATATCGTCAGACATTTCCCTGAATATTTCCTAGATTACAGAGAAGAAATGGATGCTTCCATTCGTTGGACGGACAGGCTCCAATCAAGTTCAGGTGAATGGTCAGGCAATGTGTGTGATTTTTATTTCCGTGTATATAATAAGCTGATAAAGGATATAAAAGTACCGTTTAAAATGTCTGGTGGAGAGCGTGTGGATGATACACCAATACACAAGGCATTGCGTGAGGCGTTGGCTAATTGTCTGATTAATGCCGATTACCATGGACTGAGAGGTGTGGTAATAAGAAAAGAGCCAGATAAGATTGTCTTAGCAAATCCTGGATATATTAGGACGGGTAAAAAACAAATGCGCTTGGGTGGGGAATCAGATCCGCGTAATAAGTCATTGATGAAAATGTTTAATCTTATCAATATTGGTGAGCGTGCTGGAAGTGGTGTGCCGAATATTTTTAATACGTGGGAAGATGAAGGGTTTATAGAACCAGAAATTGAAGAACGTTTTGATCCGGATCGAACAGTTTTATCGCTTCCATTTAAGAAAAAACAAGCGATAAAAACAAGCGATAAAAAACAAGCGATAAAAACAAGCGATAAAAAACAAGCGATAAAAACACAAAAGAATATTGCAAAAATAAGAGAATTTCTTCAAGAGACAGGCGAAGCAACGACAAATGATATTGCGGAGCATCTTAATCTGAGTCCCGCCAGAGTACGAGTATTATTGAAAGGAATGGATGATATCGAAGCAATAGGTAAAAACCGAGCCAGAAGATATAAAATTCATCAAAATAATTTCAGTCAAAGTAAATGAAAGAATGAGCTAAATCATTAGGCAAGACATACATCAAAAAGCCCCTGCATAGATTGTAAAAAACGAACTATGCAGGGGTTTTGTATGAAAGAATATATTGAAGAACGTGCAATTGAAATCGCCTATTATATCATTGAACATAAGGCTACGGTCCGCCAGACGGCCAGGCAGTTTGGCGTCAGTAAGAGCACCATACATAAGGACGTCACGGAGAGGCTTCTCACAGTCAATCCGTCGCTGGCAGCGGAAGTGCGCAAGGTTCTGGATGTGAATAAATCCGAGCGGCACATCCGCGGCGGTATGGCGACGCGTGAAAAATATCTTCATCAGCACGAACTGTCAGAGTCTGCATTTAAGACAGTGTAAATACTCTTGTTGCGATTGAGAAGTAGATCATGATCGAACAGGTATCTACCACAGTCGTGATCAACGGGGATGCCATGATGGCAGGATCCATGTGCAGCTTCTTTGCAAACAGCGGAAGCGTACAACCGATGATCTTAGCGATAATGACGATTAATGACAGCGACAGTGCAATGACGATTGCCATTTTCAGGTCTTTATACATAATAAAAATACGGATACCGTTGGCAATTGCCAGTCCGATTCCGATTAACAGTGCGATTCGGAATTCTTTAAAAATTACCCGGAAAATGTCTTTGAATTTGATCTCATCCAGGGCAAGTCCGCGGATGATCAGTGTCGAACTCTGGGAACCACAGTTACCGCCGGTATCCATCAGCATTGGGATAAATGATACCAGAAGCGGTACTGCCGCAAATGCATTTTCGTAGCGGGTAATGATCGTTCCGGTAATTGTTGCGGAAAACATCAGCACTAACAGCCACAGGAAACGGTTCTTGGCGTGATCAAAAACGGATGTATCGAAGTAGCTTTTTTCACTTGGTGTTACGGCGGCCATCATGGTCATATCTTCGGTGGCCTCGTCTACTACGACATCGATCGCGTCATCGACGGTGATGATGCCGACCATTAATCCATCTGCATCCAGTACCGGAATTGCAAGGAAGTCGTATTTAGAAAAGAGTCTTGCGGCTTCTTCCTGGTCCGTATGTGTGTGTACGGAAATGAGCTCGGTCTCCATGATGTCGCCGATCTTGGTGTCATCGTCCATGGTCATCAGATCTTTGGCAGTTACGATACCGATCAGCTTTCTGCGCTCCAGTACATAACAAGTGTAAATGGTCTCTTTATGAATGCCGACTTCTTTGATATGACGCATGGCATCGCGAACGGTCATATCTTTTTTCAGTGCTACATATTCGGTAGTCATGATACTGCCGGCACTGTCGTCAGGGTAGTTCAGCAACAGATTAATATCATTACGTTTGCTGCTGTCTACTGTGTCCAAAATACGGGTAACCAGATTGGCCGGGAGTTCACCCAGCATATCTACGGTATCATCCATATAAAGGTTATCAAGAAGCTCCTTCAACTCCTTTTCGGTAAAAATCTCTACCAGATAAGCCTGCATGGTGCTGCTCATATTGGAAAATACATCAGAAGCTTCGTCTTTTGGAATCAGCCGGAATGCAATGGCCAGTTCCTTATCCTCTAATTCCGAAAGCAGGAGAGCAATGTCTACTGCGTTCATTACATTTAATATATTCTGGATTGTCTTGTAGTCTTTCTTCAAAAGCAGATCTTTGAAGATTGTTATTGTCATATTCATCGGAATCCCATCCTTTCATTAATAATAGTCGAAAGTTGTATATCAAATTATCCGCGTCCGAATCCATTACTCTCACCACCTTTTTCTCGTAAAAATATAAAAAAACCCATCAAAGCCTGAGCAATGACAAGGTTGTTCTGTCTCCAAATAAGCATCATCGTTCAAGCTTTAGTATCGCAGGGCTTAATAATTGCATTAGGTTATGCCTTAAATACGACATAGCCTGTTGACCAGCGAATCGTGTCTCCACGTTTTTGCGGCAGCAATCTTAGGAATATCCAAATCCCTGCGGTAACCTCACCTACCGAGAATATTTAATTCTGCAAATCCATTCTACCGCCCTGAGTAATGGATGTCAACCAATAGTTACTACATATACAAAGAAAAGTGGGTTAAATTTTGGTAAAAGAAATCATGCTTCGATGCTTGTAAATATCGGAGTGCTATTTTATAATGATAAGAAGTACGGAAGTCTGGCATAGTGCCTGGCTTTTCAGGACAAGATTGAGGAGGAACACAGGTGGATAGAGAATTAGTAATTGTACTTGATTTCGGCGGACAGTATAATCAGCTGGTTGCAAGACGTGTCCGTGAGTGCAATGTATACTGTGAGATTTATTCTTACAAGACCGACATTGAGAAAATCAAGGCTATGAACCCAA
This sequence comes from bacterium, assembly GCA_963592205.1. Lineage (GTDB taxonomy): Bacteria > Bacillota > Clostridia > Lachnospirales > Lachnospiraceae > Claveliimonas. The sequence goes on along the minus strand of CAVAVU010000079.1, from coordinate 1,476 downwards.
AGGGAATCATCCTGACCGGAGGTCCGAACAGCTGTTATGAAGCGGATTCTCCGACATATACAAAGGAATTATTTGAAATGGGTATTCCGGTACTCGGACTTTGCTATGGCGCTCAGTTGATGATGCATATATTAGGCGGTAAAGTAGAGCGTGCAGAGGTACGTGAATATGGTCATACAGAATTATTTGTAAATTCAGATAATGCATTGATGGAAGGCGTATCTGAGAAGACAAGCTGCTGGATGAGTCATTTTGATTATATTTCTAAGATTGCACCTGGCTTTGAGATTATTGCGCATACAAAGGATTGCCCAGTGGCAGCAGCTCAGAACAAAGAAGCCGGATTATATGCAATCCAGTTCCATCCGGAGGTACTTCATACACCAGAAGGAAGCAAAATGCTGTATAATTTTGTGCGTAATATCTGCCAGACAGCAGGTGACTGGCGCATGGATTCTTTTGTGGATGAGTCTGTAAAAGCAATCCGTGAGAAGGTTGGCGATGGAAAAGTTCTGCTTGCACTTTCCGGTGGAGTAGATTCTTCTGTGGCAGCAGCGATGCTTTCACGTGCAATTGGTAATCAGCTTACCTGTGTCTTTGTAGATCATGGTCTTCTTCGAAAAAATGAGGGAGATGATGTAGAAGCAATCTTTGGACCGAAGGGTAAGTTTGATTTGAACTTTGTTCGTGTTAATGCACAGGAAAGATATTATGCGAAGCTTGCCGGTCAGACTGAACCAGAGAAAAAACGTAAGATCATCGGTGAAGAATTTATCCGTGTATTTGAAGAAGAAGCTAAGAAGATTGGCGCTGTAGATTTCCTCGCACAGGGAACCATTTACCCGGATGTTGTTGAGAGTGGTCTTGGTGGAGAGTCAGCAGTGATCAAATCTCATCATAATGTTGGTGGACTTCCGGATTTCGTGGATTTCAAAGAAATCATTGAACCACTTCGTGATTTGTTTAAGGATGAAGTTCGGGCAGCGGGACTTGAACTTGGACTCCCGAGAGAACTTGTATTCCGTCAGCCATTCCCAGGTCCTGGACTTGGTGTTCGTATTATTGGTGAAGTTACGGCAGAGAAGGTTGTTATGACACAGGATGCGGACTACATTTATCGCGAAGAAGTTGACAAGGCAGCGAAAGTCTACGAAGAAGAGCATGGTGTGGAACCAGACTGGATGCCGAATCAGTATTTTGCAGCACTTACCAACATGCGTTCTGTAGGAGTTATGGGTGACGAGAGAACGTATGATTACGCAGTTGCGCTTCGGGCAGTGAAGACGATTGATTTCATGACAGCTGATGCGGCTGAGATCCCATTTGAAGTACTGCAGACAGCGATGAGCCGAATTATCAACGAGGTCAGAGGAGTCAACAGAGTATTCTATGATCTGACAAGTAAGCCGCCTGGTACAATAGAGTTTGAGTAGCGGACAAAATTGCGAAAAAGCCCATAAATAAAGGCTTTGTGGG
>CAVAVU010000078.1:17772-42062 GCA_963592205.1 bacterium | reverse complement strand
CCATATGAGACAGACAAGATGGGCAATTGTGGGAACCGGATATATTGCTAACGAATTTGCAAAAGGCATGCAGGAGGCGACAGGAGCAGAACTTGCCGCAGTGGTTTCCAGAAGCGCAGAAAATGGAAAGATATTTGCAGAAAAATACGGATGCAGTAACGTTTATACGGACCTGACAGAGATGCTGCAAAGGGAACAGCCGGATATCGTGTATATTGCAATCCCGAATGATTGTCATTTCAGCTATATTATGACGGTATTGGAGGCAGGGATTCCGGTTCTCTCGGAAAAACCGATGGTTGACAATCGCAGGCAGCTGGATGCAGTTCTTGCGAAAGCAAAGGAAAAGGATGTTTTTCTTATGGAAGGTATGTGGACCAGATGTTTTCCGGCAGTGAGGCAGGCGAGAACATGGATTGCAGAAGGCGAGATTGGAAAGCCACTTACAGTGAAGTCCGGATTTGATATCAAACCGGATGTCAGTGACTGGCAGCCGTGGAAAGGCGGTATTCGTCATGCGGGCGGCGCACTTCGTGATGTGGGAATTTATGCACTTGCTATGGCGCAGATGGTATTTCCGGAATCTCCGGAAGAGACGCATGCTACGATGAAATCCAACGGCGAAGTGGATGAAAGCTTTCATATGCTGGCAACTTATACAGATAGCAGAGCGGCATTCTTAAGCGGTGCATTTAATCAGGTCAGTACACCAGTGACGGAAATCGTAGGTGAATATGGACGAATTCTAATCGGACCAGAATTCTGGCATCCTACTACAGCAGAACTTGTGATGAACGATGGAACCAGACAGACATTTGAAAAAGCATATCCGGCAAGCGGATTCCAGTATGAGATAGAAGCGATACAGGAATGTCTGGAAAAAGGAGAAAAGGAATGTTCGCATTTCACATTAACGGACACAGAGATTATTGCAGACTGGATTGAAATGACCAGAAATGAATGGGGCATTATATACAGAGCAGATAGTGAATAACCGTTATGAGTAAAAGGAGGATGAAGATAATGAAAGGTGAAATTAAACAGATCTGTGTACTGGTAGATGATGTGCAGAAAGCAATGAAAGAATATTGGGAGAAATTTGGTATCGGACCGTGGGATATCAGACATTTTACCCCGGATACCGTGCATGATCTCTATGTGCGGGGTGAAGCAGTTACGGAGGGATTTGACTTTATCTGTGCAGTCTGCTGGGCAGGAGATATGGAATTTGAATTAATCCAGCCGATCAAAGGACCAAATATTTACTGGGAGCATCTGGAAAAATACGGCAGTGGACTTCACCATTTTAAGATTGTAATTCCTGACGATGATGAACTGAAGGCGTATGTGGACGAATTACAGGCAAAAGGTCTTAAGGTAACGCAGACAGGATGGATTGACAATGATGTGCATTATTATCTGGATTCATATGAACAGCTTGGTCTGACGTTGGAGCTTGGTAATGGTGGTAAGATCGGTCCGGCACCGGAAGTATATCCGTCTAAGGATGCAGCCAGACCGGTTCAGCATATCCCGAACATTAAGCAGCTTGCAATTGTGGTGGATGATGCTGAAAAATATATGAAGAATTATGCGTATTATCTTGGGATTGATGGATGGGATGTGCGACATTTTACACCGGATAAGGTAAAAAGCCTGAAAGTAGGCGGTCATGAAGTGGAGGAGGAGTTTGACTTTATCTGTGCTGTAAAATGGGCAGGAGATATGGAGATTGAAATTATTCAGCCAATCAAGGGACCAAACATTTACTGGGAATTTCTGGAAAAACAGGGTCCTGGATTTCACCATATTAAAGATGTATTTTCTGATGAAGAGATTGCGGAAGAATGTGATCGCCTGAAAGAATATGATGTGGAAATCATGCAGACAGGATGGATCGATGGAGACAGTCACTATTACATGAGCACGCAAAAACTTCTTGATATGATCATCGAGTTTGGAAATGGTGGTAAGATCGGACCGCCGGATTACGTGTTTGCAGATGGAAAGCAGCAGTAGCCTGCAGAAATTTGAGTTTTTGTTCGTAGATTGTTTCTATATTGAACAATCTGTATTGACAATTTGATGTTATGCAATATATAATAGAAAAAGCGGTTTGAAACGATTAAAACCAGCAAAATACACAGGAGATAGACAGTGCGCGCAACAATTAAAGATGTGGCGAAGCTTGCAGGCGTGTCGACGGCAACGGTATCTAATGTATTGACCGGACGTAAGAATGTCAGTGAATCATTACGGAGGCGGGTGAAGGAAGCAAGCGTCGAATTGGACTACAAACCAAATAGTATAGCGAGGAGCCTGAAAACGAATCAGAGTTACACCATTGGTGTGATCGTACCGGATATTCTGAATCCGTTTTTTGCGGAAGTGCTGAAACATATCGGCTATGAGGCATCCAGAAAGGATTATCAGGTCGTGATGTATGATTCGGGCGAAAGTGCCAGACAGGAAAAGAAGCTGTTCCAGCAATTGATGGAAAACGGAGTGGATGGCATTATTGATATTACGTCACGTCTGGATCGTGAAGAGTTAAAAGCGGGTTTTTCGGTACCACTCGTGCTTGGGGATCGGGTGGCATTTGACAGTGCAGAGAATGTGGCATTTGCTCATACGGATAATCATGCCAGTGGCAGAATTGCTGCGAATCATCTGATTGAACGCGGTTACCGAAAGTTTGCGTGTATTGCGGGACCTGTAGATACAACTTCAGTTGCAAGGAGGCGTCTGGAAGGATTTCGGGAGGGATTGCAGGAACACGGATTTACTGAGCAGGATTTGTTGGTATTTTTGTGCAAGTTTTCATTTGATGATGGATATCGGATGATGAATCATTTCCTGGATACCTATCATCCGGAAGAAAAATGTGCTGTATTTGCCAGCAGTGATATTATGGCGTGGGGAGCTGTGGAAGCCTGCAAGAGCAGGGGAATCCGCATTCCAGAACAGATTGCGATTATTGGAAATGACAATATCTGGTGTAGTAAATATATCGAACAAGGACTTACGACCGTGGAGAACCCGGCAAAAGAGCTGGGAATCAGAACTACGGGGATGCTTTTGGAGGCGTTGAATCATGGCGGAGTATTCCAGAAGCGGGAAGTCATCTTACAACCTAGTCTATGTTTTAGGAATACGACATAGAGAATCCTGATTTATATGAGATTCTTCGGAATCTCATATAAATTACAACGAAAGTTAAACGTTTAACTCTTGGAGAGCGAAAGACAATCTGATTCGCAGCAGGGGGAGAATGATTACAAATATATTATAAAAGGAGAGTGTGTGATGAAGTATTGTTATGAAGAAGGACAGAAAAGAACCGGACATGTATTTATGGGTGAAGAGATTACGAGAAGTGCCCGTATTGAGTCAATGCGAGATATGCTGCTGGAAGCCGTACCGCAGATCTCGGCAGACCGCGCCGCGATTGTGACGGAAGCTTATCAGAAGTATAACAGTGAGACAATCTATATCAAACGCGCGAAGACATTTGCGGAGATCCTGGAAAAACTGCCGATTACAATTCTTGATGGGGAACTGATCGTAGGAAGTGTCAGTGATAAACTTCGCTGCGCACACATTTTCCCGGAATTTGGTCTGAACTGGCTGATCGAAGAATTGGACGGGAATCCGGTCAGACCGGAAAAACGCCCGGGCGACCGCTATGAGATCGCAGAAGAGGACGAGAGTAAACTTCGCGAAATGATGAACTATTGGCATAATAATAATCATGAGTATCGGTGCAAGGCTGTGCTTCCGGAAGAGACGCATCTGATCCGTGAGATGGGAGTGACGGATTCTTATTGGCTGATGATCGGCGGGGAGGGACATCTGACCGTGAACTTGAAGCGGATTGTCAGAGAAGGATTGAACAGTTATATGGAACGTGCAAAAGAACGTCTGATGCATCTTGATCTGTCGGAACCGTCTGAAGCGGAGCAGAAGCCATTTCTTGAATCGGTATTGATTACCTGTGATGCGGTAATTAAGTATGCAGAAAGATATGCGGATCTTGCAAGAAAACAGGCAGAAGGTACGAAAGAGCAGATACGTCACCAGGAATTTCTGCGTATAGCGGAGATCTGTGAACGGGTGCCTGCAGAACCGGCTCGTGATTTTCATGAGGCGCTTCAGTCTGTGTGGTTTATTAATCTATGTATACAATTGGAGAATAATGGACATTCCATCTCACTGGGACGTCTGGATCAGAATCTGTATCCTTATTATAAGGAAGATATCGATGCAGGCAGAATGCGTGATGAGGATGCATTGGAATTACTGGAATGCCTGTATCTTAAGTTATTCCAGCTTCATAAGATTACGAGCTGGGGCAATACAAAGTCATTTAGCGGTTATCAGTTGTTCCAGAATATTACGATCGGAGGTCAGGATAAAAATGGAAAAGATGCAACGAATGAATTATCGTATCTGATTCTGGGAGCGCAGGCGGCGATTAAATTGCATACACCGTCCATTTCGCTGCGCTATCATGACCGTATTTCGGAAAAAATGATGTATGCGGCTATGGATGTTGTGCGTCTTGGCGGCGGACAGCCGGCAATCTACAGTGATGAAGTATACATTCCTGCACTGGTAAACCGTGGGATTACATGGGATGATGCTGTGGAGTATTCCATTGTCGGCTGTGTGGAAGCGATCGTAGAAGGAAAACAGACCGGAAGACCAAACGGTGCGGGATTTATTAACTTGCAGAAAATCATGGAACTTGCATTGTATGGCGGAACAGATCCGAATACCGGTATCTGTCTGCATCCGGGCAAAGGAAGCCTTGCAGATTTTGCTTCATATGAAGAACTCTATGAGGCGTTCAAAGAACAGATCCGTTACTATTTCAAGTATCAGGTGATTACCGATAACATGATCGACCTGGTAACGGAAAAAGGAATTGCGGATCCATTTGTATCCTGTCTGGTAGATGATTGTATCGGCAGAGGAAAGACGATGAAAGAAGGAGGTGCGGTCTATGATTACTGCGGTCCGCTGTATGTAGGAATGGCAAATGTGGGTAATGCATTAGCGGCACTTAAGAAGCTGGTATATGATGAGCATATTCTTACCGGAGAACAGGTAATGCATGCCATCCAGACGAATTACGAAGATCTGACAACAACTCCTGCTGGTCCGGATATTCAGAAAATGCTTCTGGATGCACCAAAATATGGCAATGATGATGACTATGTAGATGATATTATGGTGGATTATTTCCGGTTCATTTGTGAAGAAACGGCAAAGTATAAGACGACAAGAAGCGGACGCGGACCAATCGGATGTATCTGGCAGCCATCTACCAGTTCCGTGTCATCCAATGTGCCTTGCGGTGAATGTGTAGGTGCGACGCCTGACGGAAGAAAAGCGGGAGAGGCGCTGGCAGATACGGCATCACCGACACATGGTACAGATACGAAAGGCATTACGGCTTCGCTGAAATCGGTTGGCAAGCTTCCGACCGTACTTGTGTCTGGCGGTCAGTTGGTGAATGTGAAGGTAATGCCAGCCATGTTAGACGGTATGATGACGAGAAAGATGGTACAGGTACTGCGTACATATCTTGGTAATTATAAAGGCATGCATGTGCAGATCAACTGTGTATCCGCTGACACGTTGAAGGCAGCGCAGGAACGCCCGGATGAATACAAGGATCTGATGGTCCGTGTTGCCGGATACAGCGCATTGTTTACGCCGCTGGACAAGGCATTGCAGGACGATATTATTGCCAGAACAGAACATAGCGCATAAGTAATATATAACATTGTGCATAATGACGAAAGCAGGTGAATCGTATGTTTGGTTCCGGTTATCGTGAAATCGAAGAAAATACAAACGGAATCGTATTTAATATAGAACATTTTCATGTGCATGACGGAGAAGGCATTCGTACAAATGTATTTTTGAAAGGATGCAATCTGCACTGCCCATGGTGTTGCAATCCGGAGTCTATCAATCCAAAGCCACAGATTGCATACTATGAGAAACTCTGTACCGGATGTGGAAAATGCCTGAATGTCTGCACACATCACTGCATCGAGATAACGGCAGATGGAAAATGCAGAACAGACAGGTTCAAGTGCACAGCATGCGGAGCCTGTGAAAAGGTATGTCCGTATGCGGCCAGGGAACTTTTTGGACATTGTATGAGCGTGGCAGAAGTGATGGCAGAAGTTGAGAAAGACAGTTTTTATTTTATGAATTCTGACGGCGGCATGACGCTGTCCGGTGGTGAGACTTGCCTTCAACCGGAATTTGCAAGGGCACTTATTGAAGCTGCACATCGCAGATACATTCCTGTTGCGCTGGAAACAGCAGGAGCTGTTAACTGGGAAAATCTATGGAAAGTTGCAGAACTGGCAGATGAGATATTATTCGACTTAAAAACGACAAAAAGTGAGCGGTTTGCACAAGTGGGAAATGTTTTTTTAAAAAAAGTGTTAAACAACTTGCACAATTTAACAATGAATGGTAAAATAATTACTGTGAGATGTCCAATAGTAACAAATTTTAATGATTCAGCAGAGCATCTGGAAAATGTTGCAAAAATTGCAATAGATTTTGGGATAAAGAAGATTGATCTGTTGCCATTTCACCAGTTGGGAAGACACAAGTATGAAGCTATCGGACGGGCATATCAATTGAAGGATTATCCGGAGATGGATCGTAGTAGGGCAGAAGAGATGGCAGGTTACTTGAGAGAGAAGGGAATTCAAGTGTCAGTTGGTGGTTGATGACTGACAAAAGTGTGATATCAATATTCCATTTGAGTGGTTGATAAGATGGAATGTAGATATATACTTTCACAATATGTGAAAGCTATAATGGCATGAAGCAGCCAGAATGCTTCCAAATTATACAAGGAGGATGTGTAACATGAAAAAGAGGATTTTAAGCGCAGTATTGGGCATCGCTATGGTAGCGACTCTGCTCGTTGGATGTGGCTCAGGCTCATCTGATGACAGCTCAAAGGAAGACACCAAGACAGAGGATACCGCAAAGGATGAATCTGGTGAGAAGACAGCAGCTGATTATAAGATCGCTGTAGTTCCGAAGATGACAAACCTTGCATGGTTCGAACGTATGGAACAGGGTGTTGATGACTATAACGAAGCTAACGGAACAAGCGTTGAGTACTGCGGATCTCCGGAAGGTGACGGACAGGCAGCATTTGTTGAGGGACTGATCTCTCAGGGATACGATGCAATCTGTGTAGTTCCATTCGATGTAGAAGCTCTTGATCCTGTTCTTGCAAAAGCTAAAGAAGCTGGTATCGTAGTTATCTGCCATGAGGCTTCTACAGTAGAGAACATGGACTATGACGTTGAAGCATTCGATACATTAGAGTACGGTGCTCACCTGATGGAAAAGATTAACGAACTCTCTGGCGGAGAAGGACGTGTAATCCAGACAGTTGGTGCCCTTACATCTCAGTCACACGTTGAGGAAGCTCAGGGTGGAAAAGAATGGGCAGAGAAGAATGCTCCAGATCTTACAGTAGATGATCAGCCAATCGTTTCTGATGATAATCAGGACACAGCATACAGCAAAGTAAAAGAAGCACTTTCAGCTGATACAAATCACGAGATCGTTGGTATCCAGTGTGCAGCTATGTCAGAGACTCCAGGTGCAGCTCAGGCAGTTGAGGAACTTGGACTTCAGGGCAAAGTACATATCGCAGGTACATCTCTTATGTCAGTTTGTGGTGAGTACGTTGAAGATGGAACAGTTGAACTTATGAGCTTCTGGGATCCGGCACTTGCAGGACAGGCAATGATCGAACTTGCTGTTGCAACTCTGAACGGAACAGTTGGAGAAGATACACTTTCACTTCCGGTAGAAGGATATGAGAATCTGACACTTGAAGGCAAAGTATACACAGGTAGTGCTTGGATCGATGTTGACAAAGATAACTGCGACGACGAAGCATACGATTTCTAAATACATTTTGACATCTAAAATGTTTTTAGCTGAATGAGCCTTAAGCCTCATAGGGAATTGCAATAAGGGCATTCTCTATGAGGCTTTATTTTGAAGAAACGAGGGATTCTATATGGGAGAAGTATTTCTGAAATTAGAGAATATTAAGAAATCGTTTGGTGGTGTGCAGGCCTTAAAGGGCGTTGATCTCGAAATTCGAAAAGGAGAAATTCTGGCACTTGCCGGACAGAATGGCTGTGGTAAATCCACACTGATCAAAGTAATTTCGGGAGTTCATGAACAGACCTCCGGTGATTACTATCTTGAAGGTAAAAAAGTTGAAAAGCTGACACCTATCGATGCGATTCGAGCTGGTGTACAGGTTATTTATCAGGATTTTGCGGTATTTCCAAACTTAACAGTTGCGGAGAATATTGCTATGAACAATTCACTCATGACAGGCGCTAAAGTCATGAACTGGAAGAAAGCAAGAGAACTTGCAATCGAAGCTATGGAGCAGGTAGGTGCTCACATGGATCCGGATATTCTTGTAGAAAGACTGACTGTTGCTAATAAACAGATGGTTGCTATCTGCCGGGCCATTATTAACGATGCAAAATTTCTGATTCTCGATGAACCTACTACTGCGCTGACTAAAAAAGAAGTTGAGAATCTGTTTAAAATCATCCGCCGCTTAAAAGAAAAAGGCATTGCGATCATGATCGTTAACCATAAGCTGGATGAGATATATGAAATCGCTGACAGACTTACGATTATCCGAAACGGAGAGTACATTTCCAGTGGCGATATCAAAGAGTATGACAGAGCAAGATTTATCCGTGATATTACGGGTCGTGATATTGTTGAAACAGTATATGTTCCTGAAAAATCTGATGGAACAGAGATTTTAAAAGTTGAAAATATTTCCAGAGAAGGTGCGTTTGAGAATGTATCATTCTCTATTGAAAAGGGCGATGTGCTTGGTATCACAGGACTTCTTGGTTCTGGACGTGGAGAGCTGGGTGATGCTTTGTTTGGACTGGCACCGGCTACAAGTGGTAAGATTACTTTGAATGGTAAGGAAATTCAGATCCACAGTATTGAAGATGCGATTAAGAATAAGATTGCGTATGTTCCGGAGGATCGTCTGACACAGGGACTGTTTCTGGACAGAAGTATCCAGGATAATATGGTTGCTGCATCTATCGGCAAATATTTCCATGGTGGCAAGCTGGATCACAAGAAAATTGCAGAAGATACTACTGAATGGATTGGTAATCTCTCTGTAAAGATTGGTAAACAGACAGACGCAATTCGCACATTATCCGGTGGTAATGCACAGAAAGTTGTTATTGCAAAATGGCTGAATACGGATCCGGAGCTGATCGTTCTGAATGGACCTACAGTAGGTGTAGATATCGGATCAAAGAGTGAAATCTTTGAAATTCTGCACAACCTTGCAAAGAAGGGTGTTGGAGTCATTGTTATCTCTGATGACTTATCTGAGCTGGTTCAGAACTGTAATAAGATCCTCGTTATGAGAAATGGCAAGGCGGTTGCTCATATCGATGAAGAGATCGAAGAAAATGAACTGTACAAGCTGTTCAGCGAAGGAGGAGAGAAGTAATGAAACAATCAAAATGGAAAGAGATTCTGACATCGAATCAGATGTTTATTGTTTATATTATTGTTGTCCTTTGCATTGCAATCAGCATGAAGACGCCTGCATTTGCAGAGGTTTCAACGATTATTACACTTGCAAGAGCACTGCTGGTAACGCTGTGTTTCGCTATCTGTGAGATGGTAGTTATCATTTCGGGTGGTATTGATGTATCATTCCCGGCAATTGCGTGTGCATCTCTTTATATTCCAATTTGTATATTTAAAGAACACGACATTGATAATGTAGTTCTTGCATTTGTGTTTGCAGCAGCCATCGGACTGGTCATCGGATTTATTAATGCGGTACTTATCTCACTGATTAAGATTCCACCGCTGATCGCAACACTGGGTGTGAGCAGTATCACACAGGGTATGCTTCTTACATTTTTTGGCACCAAACAGATTTCAAGACTGCCAAGTACAATTGCCGCATTAAATAAAGTATATCTGTTTACTTACCAGAGTAAGGCGGGTAATAATTACAGTATGACTGCGTTGATTCTGGTTCCTATTATTCTTTGTATTGTTGTGTATATTGTTTTGAAATATACAATGCTTGGACGTGGAATCTATGCAATTGGCGGAGATGCTAATGCAGCTCGTATTGCCGGATTTAATGTAGTAAGACTTCAGTTTATTGTATACATGTTCTCAGGCGTCATGGCTGGTATAGCCGGAATGATTTATTGTGTGCTTAATAAGTCGGCGAACCCATTGAACCTGATGGGAAGTGAAATGATGATCATTGCCGCTGTAGTAGTTGGCGGAACCCGTATGAGCGGTGGTCATGGCACCGTTATTGGAACAATTCTCGGTGTGGTTCTGATTGGTCTGATCCAGAACAATCTGATTATGCTTGGCGTCCCTACATACTGGCAGACGTTCGTAGTTGGTGCTGTAATCGTAGTTGGTACAGCGATTACTTCACTGAAAGAACTTGCAGTTCAGAAGAATCAAAAGGTATAAAGGGAGGAATGTACAATGAAGCTTTTGAAGAAAATAGACCATAACATTCTTTCTTTGTTAGGAATGTATGCAGTCGTATTAATTGCGATGGCAATTTTGAACCCATCAACTTATTATTCAGCATTGAATATCAGATCATGGCTGTATCTGTTCCCGGAATACGGTATTCTTACATTTGGTATGATGTTGTGTATGATCTCCGGAGGAATTGATCTGTCGCTGGTCGGTATTGCCAATCTGGTTGGTGTCGTGGCATCATACATGATGGTTAACATCGGCGGTGGCAAAGAGTGCGGTATGGGCATGGTAATTGGAGCAATCGTTGTTGGTCTGATCATTGGTGTGCTGTGTGGAGCATTTAATGGTTTCCTGATTGGATTCCTTCACATTCCACCGATGCTGGTTACACTTTGTGGTCTTCAGCTTTACACAGGTATCGCTATGATCATTACAACAGGTCCTGGTATCACAGGTGTACCACAGTCATATATTAATATTGCCAATGGAACAATCGGAGGTGTTCCATATACATTACCGTTGTTTATCATTGTTACACTGGTAATGTCATTCCTGTTGAAATCTACTACATATGGACAGAAAGTATATTTTCTTGGAAGCAACGATGTTGCGTCTAAATATTCAGGAATTAACAACTTTAAAGTAATCATGACAACATATATGATTTCCGGTTTCCTTGGAGCTATCAGTGGTATCCTGACATCTTCACATTATGGATCCGGTAAATCAAACTACAATACTTCTTATACACTGCTTTCACTGCTGATCGTAGTATTGGGTGGTGTTCATCCGGATGGTGGTAAGGGTAAAGTAATCGGAGTTACACTTGCAATTGTATTATTGCAGTTGATTTCCTCTGCATTCAGTGTCCTTCGTATTGATACGGTTATCACAGACCTGGTATACGGATTGATTCTGATTGCAGTACTGGTTATTACAAATATTTCTGCTAAGAGAGCAACAAAGGTTAAAACAAAATAAAGGGAGGATTTAGTCATGAAAAAAATCATCAACAAACCGGAAAACTATGTAGACGAGATGCTGGAAGGTCTTTATGCAGCACATCCTGATTACATTACTTATACAGCGGATGATCTGCGTTGCCTTGTGACATCTAACAAGGTTGCGGGAAAGGTTGGTATCGTTACAGGTGGCGGTTCGGGACATCTGCCATTGTTCCTTGGATATGTTGGAAAAGGTATGCTGGACGGCTGCTGCGTAGGTGGTGTATTCCAGTCACCAAGCCCGGAACAGGTATTTAATGTTACCAAAGAAGTAGATGACGGAGCAGGCGTTCTGTACATTTACGGTAATTACAATGGAGATATCCTGAATTTTGACATGGGCGCTGAGATGGCTGATTTTGAGGAAGATATCCGTGTTGAAACTGTTGTTGCCGGTGAAGATGTAGCTTCCGCTGCACCTGCAGGTCCTGGTGAACCAAATCACAGACGTGGTGTGGCAGGTATTGTATTTGTATATAAGTGTGCAGGCGCTGCAGCAGCTCAGATGAAAGATCTGGATGAAGTTAAGAGGATTGCTGAGAAAGCAGCTGCTAATGTCAGAACAATGGGCGTAGCTCTGACTCCTTGTACAATTCCGGAAGTTGGTAAACCGGGATTCACAATTGCTGAAGATGAGATGGCAATTGGTATGGGTATTCATGGCGAGGCAGGTATCCGTAATGGTAAGATCGAGCCTGCTGACAAGATTGTTGATGAGATGCTTGAGAAGATCCTTCCGGATATTCCATATGTAAAGGGCGATGAAGTAGCTGTTATGGTCAATGGACTGGGCGCTACTCCGTTAGACGAGCAGTATATCGTAACACGCCATATTGACAAGAGATTAAAAGAAGAGGGCATCAAAGTACATCGTTACTATGTAGGAGAATTTGCTACAGCGATGGAAATGGCTGGTTTCTCAATTTCCCTGTTCAAACTGGATGATGAGTTGAAAGAACTTCTTGATGCTCCGGCAGCAACACCGTTCTTCAAACAGCTTTAATATTAGGAGGGAATCATAATGAATTCATCATATATTGTAAAAATGTTAGCTGAGATCAGCGCAATCATGAACGAAAATAAAGATCATCTGATTGAACTGGACAGCGTAGTAGGAGACGGAGATCTTGGTCTTACAATGACGAAGGGATTCGCTGCTGCATCTGAGTTCGCAGCAGGATCTGATGAGGCAGATGCAGGAAAGATGCTTTACGGAGCCGGAAAAGCAATGTCAAGTGCAGCACCGTCTACGATGGGCACACTGATGTCTATCGGGCTTATGCAGGGTGGAAAGGTTCTGAAGGGAAAAACAGAACTCAGCAATGCGGACATCGTAGAGTTCCTTGCTGCATATGAAAATGGAATTATGACAAAAGGTAAAGCAAAACTTGGAGAAAAGACATTTTTGGATGGATTTGATCCGGGAGTACAGGCACTGAAAGCAGCAGTAGAAGCAGGTGAGGATCTTGCAACGGCTACAGCAAAGGCTGCTGAAGGCGCTGAAAAAGGTTTCCATGCAGCAACTGATATGAAAGCAGTTCATGGAAAACCGGCAGTAAAGGGAGATGCTTCCATTGGTATGGTTGATCCGGGAGCATGTGTTGCAATGCTGATTTTTAAAGCGATTGCAAAAGCATCTGTATAACAGTAAATAATTAAAGGTGATTACACTTATTAGGTTTATGACCAGATAAGTGTAATCTTTTAAGAAAGAAGGATTTGTTATGAAAAAGATTAAAGTAGAACAGCTTACAAAAGAAGCATTTGCAGAATTTGGTGAAGTATTATCTTATGAAGGCAGAGAGGATTGCGGTGCAAAAGGCTCGCATACATGGTATCCGCAGGTTGTAGTCAGAGATACTCCGACATCAATTAATCTGATGGAAGTATTCCGCAAGCCATTTACTGTGAAGAAGTTTGAAGCACATGATCATACAGAAGAGAATTTGTTTGCTATGACAGGTGGCATTATCGTTCCGTTTGCACCTGCTGGCAAACCGGATCCGGAAAAGGTTCGTGCATTTTATATTCCTAAGGGAATGGGAATCAGCTGTAAACCTGGTGTATGGCATTGGGCTCCAAATACATTAGATGATTCTGTACATTGCCTTGTAATCTTTAAAAATAACACAAGCCATGATGATATTTACTTCGATGAAATTCCTGAGGAGATTGGACTTGAACTTTAATTTGACTTAACGGAGGAAAATAAGATGCGTAAAATAGATTGTGTATTAGGCGTTGATATGGGTACTGGCGGAGCAAGAGTTGGTATTTTTGACTTAAAAGGAAATCCAATTGTATTTTGTGAAGAACCATATCCTTTGTATACACCGGCTTCCGGTCGTGCAGAGCAGAAGCCAAGTGAATGGTGGGATTCTATCTGCAAGGCATCAAAGCGAGCAATGGCGGAGAGTGATATTGATCCGGCGTGCATCAAAGGTATGAGCGTGGATACGACATGTTGTACTGTTGTACTCTCAGGAGATGATATGGAACCGCTTCGTGATGCAATCATGTGGATGGATGTACGTGCTTCCGAACAGGCAAAACGTATCTATGAATCAGGACACGATGCGCTGAAGTACAATGGCTATGGAATGGTATCGGCAGAATGCCTTCCTGCAAAAGCACTTTGGTTAAAGGAGAATGAACCGGAAGTTTATAATAAAGCTACCCGCTTCTATGAATGTACGGACTGGTTGATGTATAAATTGACAGGCGAATATACAGCAAGTATTAACTGTGCGTCTGTTCGTTGGTATTACAACAATGAAGAAGGCGGATATCCGGTTGATTTCTATAACACGATTGGACTTGATGATCTGGTTGAGAAGTTGCCGCCAAGAGTATTGCCGCTTGGAGAACTTGTTGGAGGACTGACAGAAAAAGCTGCTGAAGACATGGGACTTGTTCCTGGCATTCCGGTTGGCGAAGGCGGAGCGGATGCGTTCGTTGGAGTTATCGGTCTGAATGCGCATCAACCTGGTAAATTGACATTGATTACAGGTTCCTCTCATTTGCATGTTGCTCAGTTCAAAGATCCGATCCACAGAAAAGGAATGTGGGGAGCGTATCCGGATGCCATTGTTCCTGGACTTCGTATGGTGGAAGGTGGACAGACATCAACGGGCTCTATTGTTAACTGGTTCAAGAATCAGCTGTGCGGTACGGTGAAGGTGCAGGCTGAAAAAGAAGGCTGCAGCGTATATGATATTCTGAACCGTGAAGCGGCCAAACTTCCGATCGGAGCAGATGGACTGGTGGCTCTTGATTTCTTCCAGGGCAATCGTACACCTCATGTAGATCCGGATGTCAGAGGTATGTTCTACGGTTTGTCTCTTGGACATACACCGGCTCATATGTATCGTGCAATTATTGAGAGTATCTGCTATGGTACGGAAGCGATTCTGGAAGTATTCCGTGAGGCAGGTTTTGTGCCGAAAACAATGGTTGTATCTGGTGGTGCGGCAAAGAGTGATTTCTGGCTTCAGGCACATGCAGATGTAAGTAACTGTCCTGTAGTTGTTCCGAAATGCAGTGAAGGACCGGTACTTGGATCAGCAATTCTCGGCGCCGTAGCCGGTGGCGTATATCCGGATATTGATACAGCGGCAGAAGCTATGACAGATGTCGAGTACACGGTTGAGCCGAATCAGGAAAGACATGATGAATATATGTTCTATTTTGAAAAGTATAAAGAGATTTATGCGATTGCAAAAGACTGGATGCATTCCGTGACGAATCATGTAACACAGAAATAAAGGATATTCAGGTGGATGTGGCGACATGTCCACCTGCTTATATTAGGAGGAGAAATATGGCAAAAGTATCAGCGTCAATCTTAGCGTGTGATTATACTAAGATTGGAGAACAGGTATTAGAGGCAGAAAAAGCAGGCGCAGATATTGTGCATATCGATGTGATGGATGGTGTCTATGTCGAGAATGTCACATTTGGACCACAGCTTGTGGCAGACTTGAAAAAAATCACGAAACTTCCACTTTCTGTGCATATGGAACTTGTCAGACCAGAGACATTTCTTCCGATGTTTGCAAAAGCAGGGGCGGATATTATTACGTTTCAGCTTGATGCCTGCCCGAATCCACTCCATATGTTGAGAGAAGTGAAAAAAGCTGGCATTAAGGCAGGACTCGGCATTGGACCTTCTTATGATGTGGAACGTCTTCGCTACCTGCTTCCGCATATTGATGGATTGATTCTGATGAGCGTGGAACCTGGATATGGCGGACAGCCATTTGAAGAGAGTATCTATGAAAAAGTGAAAAGAGCTGTAGAGATCATGGATGAAGTTGGAAAACGTGTTCCGATTAGTGTGGACGGAGGCGTGAATACAGTGACGGGCAAGAAACTTGTGGAGGTCGGAGCAGATATTCTGATCGCAGGAAGTTCGGTGTTTGGAGCAGAATCAATTACAGATGCTGTTAAGAGTCTGAAAGCATTGTAATAAACCTGGCTAAATCGTTACACTTTCAGTTAAGAACGAAAAAAGATACAAAAGGGGGTTTACACTGAACTCCCTTTTGTGTTATACTACGACTCGTGTAAAACAACCGGTGTTCGGTAGCTGGAGGACTCCAACCGCTACTTAATGTCGGCAGTGTAAAGAATAAGGAGGAAAAAGACATGATAACAAAAGAGCAGAAGAGTCAGATTATCGCAGAGTATGGTAGAGGAGAAGGAGATACAGGTTCTCCGGAAGTACAGGTTGCTATCCTGACAGCAAGAATCAATGACCTGACAGATCACTTCAAGGCTAACCCGAAGGATCACCACTCAAGAAGAGGACTTCTTAAGATGGTAGGACAGAGAAGAGGACTTCTTGCATATCTGAAAGAGAAAGATATCGAGAGATATCGTGCACTGATCGAGAAGCTTGGACTGCGTAAATAATTATCGCATTTCAAAGTTTGATGAAGTGAGAATGAGCATCGGATTTTCCG
Source organism: bacterium (assembly GCA_963592205.1). Lineage (GTDB taxonomy): Bacteria > Bacillota > Clostridia > Lachnospirales > Lachnospiraceae > Claveliimonas. Next base: position 25,501 of record CAVAVU010000078.1, on the reverse strand, counting down.
GTGCTCTTTTTGTGCAATAAAAAGATAGCCTTTTTATATAATGTATGCTATAATAAACAAGATTGCGGACAGAGACATATATTCCGAGACCACTGAAAAGTGTATTTCACGAAATATGTTTTTCAGTAGTTTCGGTAGTTTCTGTTTCTGCATAGATGAAATAATTGAAAGAGATGAATATAAGAAAGGAATACTACCATGTTTAAACAGTTTGAAATGGAATTGGCTGGCAGAACACTGCGAGTTGACGTTGGCAGAGTTGCAAAACAGGCGAATGGTGCAGTATTGATGCACTATGGTGATACAACTGTACTGTGTACAGCAACAGCATCTGAGAAACCAAGAGAAGGAATCGATTTCTTCCCGTTAAGTGTAGAATATAATGAAAGAATGTACGCTGTAGGTAAGATCCCTGGAGGATTTAACAAGCGTGAGGGTAAGGCATCTGAGAATGCAGTCCTGACAGACCGTGTTATCGACCGTCCGATGCGTCCGCTGTTCCCAAAGGACTACCGCAATGACGTTACATTGGAGAACCTGGTACTTTCGGTAGATCAGGATTGCTCGCCGGAGCTTACAGCAATGCTCGGTGCTGCAATTGCAACTACAATTTCTGATATTCCGTTTGACGGACCGATCTCTACTACACAGGTAGGTCTGGTTGATGGTGAGTTTGTATTTAACCCGACAGCAGCACAGAAGGAAGTGTCTGATATGGCACTGACAGTTGCGTCTACAAGAGAGAAAGTTATCATGATCGAAGCCGGAGCGAATGAAGTTCCGGAAGCACAGATGATCGAGGCAATTTACGCAGCTCACGAAGTGAACCAGAAGGTGATCGCATTTGTTGATACAATCGTTGCTGAGTGTGGTAAGCCGAAGCATGACTATCAGAGATTCGTAGTTCCGGAAGAACTCTTTGCGGCAATCAAAGAGATTGTTCCACCGGAAGAGATGGAAAAAGCAGTATTTACTGATGAGAAGCAGGTTCGTGAAGAGAACATCCGTCAGGTGACAGAGAAGCTGGAAGAGGCATTTGCAGATAATGAAGAGTGGCTTGCTGTACTTGGTGAGGCTGTATATCAGTATCAGAAGAAGACTGTACGTAAGATGATTCTGAAAGACCACAAGCGTCCGGATGGCAGAGCAATTGATCAGATTCGTCCACTTGCAGCAGAAGTAGACCTGATTCCTCGTGTACATGGTTCTGCTATGTTCACCAGAGGACAGACACAGATCTGTAATGTCTGCACACTGGCTCCGTTGTCAGAGGCACAGAGACTTGATGGATTAGATGAAAAAGAGACTACAAAGCGTTATATGCATCATTATAACTTCCCGTCATATTCTGTAGGTGAGACAAGACCATCCAGAGGACCGGGACGTCGTGAAATCGGACACGGAGCTCTTGCAGAGCGTGCACTTGTACCAGTTCTGCCAAGTGAATCAGAGTTCCCATATGCAATCCGTACTGTATCAGAGACATTTGAGTCTAACGGATCTACATCTATGGCTTCTACCTGTGCATCTTGCATGTCTCTTATGGCTGCAGGTGTTCCGATCAAAGCTATGGTTGCAGGTATCTCATGCGGACTTGTAACTGGAGAGACAGATGATGATTATCTGGTGCTTACCGATATTCAGGGTCTGGAAGACTTCTTTGGAGACATGGACTTCAAGGTAACCGGTACAAAGAAGGGTATTACAGCAATCCAGATGGATATTAAGATCCACGGACTTACAAGACCGATCGTTGAAGAAGCAATCGCACGTACAAGACAGGCTCGTCTGTTCATTATGGATGAGTGTATGTCTAAGGCAATTGCAGAGCCTAGAACAGAAGTTGGCGAATTTGCACCAAAGATCATTCAGATGCAGATTGATCCTCAGAAGATCGGTGATGTAGTTGGTCAGCGCGGAAAGACAATCAATGCGATCATCGAAGAGACTGGTGTTAAGATTGATATTACAGATGACGGCGCAGTATCTATCTGCGGCACAGATGCAGCTGGAATGGATCGTGCAAAACAGCTGATCGAGATCATCGTAACTGACTTTGAAGCTGGACAGGTTTTGGAAGGAAAGGTTGTCAGCATCAAAGAATTCGGTGCATTCCTTGAGTTTGCACCGGGAAAAGAAGGAATGGTACACATTTCTAAGATTTCCAAAGAGAGAATCAAACAGGTTGAGGATGTACTTACCCTGGGTGATGTGGTTAAGGTTGTATGCCTTGGCAAGGATAAGATGGGACGTCTGTCATTCAGTATGAAAGACGTAGCTGAATAAGATACAATGACTATGGGACCGGATTTTTCCGGTCCTTATTGTTAAAGCAAACTTAAGATTCAGGTTATTAATTCTTTAGATTCTATACACATCCATGTCACAAATCTCCATTATGATAAATACAGTTGGAAATGAAAGCCGGAATTAGTCATATTGCAGGGGGAGACACAATATAATAATAAAGTCGGCAATCCAATCAAACTTACAAATGAGTATAATTCGAATAGAAAGATAGGAGGAGATTTGCATGGATAAGGGGACATACAGAGATAACTATCAGGAAGTTATATCGATGGAAGAGTATCTGCTCAGAAGACAGCGGATCCGGGAAGCCGGACGCAAGAACCAGCAGGCTGACGTTATAGAAAAAAGTCCCGCGTGGTTCATGGCAGAACTTTATATTTAATCTTACATAGAGATGAAATTTTACGTAAAGCCGTTCGGGATGATCCGGACGGCTTTTTGTATTGCGACGAGTCAAAGTCTGAGCTTGCTAAGACCTTGACGACCGCATACAATCTCGGAATGTGCCTTTGGCACTTCCGATGATTACTATGCAATTCTGTAAATTAATAAAAGTAAAGACTTTGAAAAAAATGTTAAATGGTATATAATAATCTGAGCGGATTAGGCAAACCTGCCGTTCTGCAATATTTTTAACAGACAAAGGAGAAATAAAAATGGCTGGATTATTAGATCAGTGGCGTAAAATCGCATATAACGAACAGGCAGACAGAAACGAGCTTCAGAATTTCTGGGCAAATTATTTTAATATTGAGAAGGACATTTACGAGCAGCTGTTATCAGCTCCCGATACAGAAGTACGTGGAACTGTAAAAGAGCTGGCTGAAAAGTACGGTCAGGATGTTATGACTATGGTTGGATTCCTGGATGGAATTAACGAAAGTCTGAAAGAAGAGAACCCAATCGAGGAACTGTCAGAGGATACACAGGTTAATCTGGTGTTCGACAAGGCTCTGCTGTATAAGAACATGGTTGCGGCTAAGGCTGACTGGCTGTATGAACTGCCACAGTGGAAAGAAATCTTCTCTGAGGAAGAATTAAAGGCACTTTACAAGGAACAGAGAGAGTCCGGTACAATCCGTAAACCGAAGAAGATCGGAAGAAATGATCCATGTCCGTGCGGAAGTGGTAAAAAGTACAAAAAGTGCTGCGGTAGATAATAATTCACTATTCATATGTTTCTGTGATGAGTGAATAGAAAAGGAAATGGAACTGTTATGGGAATAAATAATGAACTGCTCCAGAAGATTGATGATAAGTATCCGAGATTAAGCAAGGGGCAGAAGAAGCTTGCCGATTATATCCGGCAGGAATACGATAAGGCTGCGTTTCTGACAGCTGCTAAGATGGGAGAAGTGGTAGGTGTCAGCGAATCGACGGTTGTGCGTTTTGCTATGACACTTGGATATAAAGGATATCCGGAATTTCAGAAAGCACTGGAAGAACTGGTGCGTACCAAGCTGAATTCCATACAGCGGATGGAAGTGACTTACGGACGGATCAGTCAGGGCGAGATTCTGACGTCGGTTCTGCAGGCTGATATTGAAAAGATTAAGCTGACAATGGGAAGCATGGATCAGGAAGCGTTTGAGATGGCAGTCGATACCATTCTGAAAGCAAAGAGAATCTATGTAATCGGTATTCGAAGCTGTGCTCCGCTGGCCAGTTTTCTGAGTTATTATCTGCAGCTGATCTGTGAGGATGTGACGCTTGTGAATACCAACAGTTCCAGTGAAATATTTGAACAGTTGATTCGTATCGGACAGGATGACGTGGTAATCGGTATCAGTTTTCCACGTTATTCTATGCGGACTTTGAAAGCACTTGAATTTGCAAATAACCGTAATGCCAAGGTAATCACACTGACGGACAGTGTTCATTCACCAATGAATCTCTATTCGTCATGTAACCTGATCGCACGCAGTGATATGGCATCGATCGTAGATTCTCTGGTAGCACCGTTGAGCGTGATCAATGCGCTTGTGGTAGCTCTCTGTATGAAAAAGCAGAAGGAAGTAGTGGCAACGCTTGAGACACTTGAGAAAATCTGGGATGAGTATCAGGTATACAGCAAGGATGAACTCAATATGGTCACGGACAAAGTGGAATTTACAAATCTTGGCGGGGATGATATCTAGTTATGAGCAAATTGATTATTATAGGAGGCGGTGCTGCCGGTATGTTTGCGGCAGTACATGCAGCCGATAAAGGGCATGAAGTACATCTCTTTGAAAAGAATGAAAAGCTTGGAAAGAAGTTATATATTACCGGAAAGGGACGTTGTAATATTACCAATGCCTGCGATGTGGAAGATCTTTTTCAGGCAGTGATCGGTAATCCGAAGTTTCTTTACAGTAGCTTTTATACGTATACGAATCAGAATGTAATCGACTTTTTTGAAAATGAAGGACTCGCTACAAAGATTGAGCGGAGTAACAGGGTATTTCCGGTATCGGATCACTCTTCGGATGTGATCCGTACGTTGTCAGATGCCATGAAGAAACGAGGCGTGCATGTACATCTGAATCAGACGGTAAAAAAGGTGTTGCAGAAAGATGGCGCATTTACAGGAATTGTACTGGAAGATGGTAAGACAATTAAAGGCGACAGTTGTATCGTTGCAACAGGCGGTCTTTCCTATCCGTCTACCGGGTCTACCGGCGATGGCTACAGGTGGGCAGAAGAACTTGGACATAAAGTGACAGAACGAAGTCCGGGGTTGGTTCCGTTTGAGACGAAAGAATCCTGGGTGAAAGAACTTCAGGGTCTTTCACTGAGAAATGTGAATGTCACAATATCAGATGGGCGTAAGAAGTACTACGAAGAGTTCGGAGAACTGTTATTTACACATTTTGGCGTCAGTGGACCGACAGTGATCAGCGCCAGCAGTATTGTGGGACAGACACTGAAGAAGAAAGAACTTACGCTGACAATTGATCTGAAACCTGCACTTTCTGAGGAACAGCTTGATAAGAGACTGTTGAGAGACTTTGAAGAACAGAAGAATAAGCAGTTTAAAAATGCACTTGGCGGACTGTTTCCGTCCAAACTGATTCCGGTAATGGTAGAACTCAGTGAGATTCTTCCAGAAAAACAGGTAAATGCCATTTCAAAAGAAGAACGGCACAGACTGGTGCATCTGATCAAGAATTTAACGATGATACTGACTGGTATCAGAGGCTATAACGAAGCGATCATTACCAGGGGAGGTGTGTCGGTCAGAGAGATTGATCCAGGCACGATGGAGTCGAAGAAAGTAAGGAATTTGTATTTCGCTGGTGAAGTGCTGGATCTGGATGCGGTGACAGGCGGATATAATCTGCAGATCGCATGGTCGACCGGATATATGGCGGCACAGGAAATACGATAGAAAAGGTGAAATATATGGGATTTAATATAGCAATTGACGGACCGGCAGGTGCCGGAAAAAGCACAATAGCCAAGCTGGTGGCGGCGAGACAAAATTGCATCTATGTGGATACGGGAGCAATGTATCGTGGTCTTGCCGTGCATTTTCTTGGGAAACAGATTGATCCATCGGATATCGGTACGGTAATCGACGCCTGTCAGGATGCGGATGTGAGTATCCGTTATGAAGACGGCGTACAGCAGGTATATCTGAACGGGGCAAATATCACCGGAAAACTTCGTGACGAAGAGGTTGGTGATATGGCGTCTAAGACATCTGCAATTCCTGAGGTTCGTGCTAAACTGCTGGAACTGCAGCGTACGATGGCTAGAGAGCATGATGTGGTGATGGATGGAAGAGATATCGGAACAAATATTCTGCCGGATGCAGATGTGAAGATATATCTGACTGCAAGTGTGGAGACTCGTGCGAAGAGACGCTTCGATGAACTTCAGGCAAAAGGGCAGGAATGTGATCTGACTAAGATTCAGGAAGATATAAGAGAGCGGGATCACAGGGATATGACCCGGAAGACTGCACCCCTTAAGCAGGCGGAAGATGCAGTTCTGGTGGACAGTTCTGATATGAATATCGAAGAAGTAACGGATGCGATTCTTGCGATATGTGCGGATAAGCAGAAGGAGTCGGTATGAAAGTTCTGTTAGCTGAGACTGCTGGATTTTGCTTTGGAGTAAAACGTGCGGTTGATACTGTATATAAACAGGTAGAAGAAAATAAAGACCGTAAGATCTATACATTTGGTCCGATCATTCATAATGATGAAGTGATTAAGGATATGCAGGCGAAAGGTGTGACCGTGCTGGAAGGTGAGAAAGACCTTCCGAAGGCCAAAGACGGGATTGTGATTATAAGATCCCACGGTGTACCAAAACGCATCTGCGATGAGATGGATGCGATGGGGATCCAATATGTGGATGCGACCTGTCCGTTTGTGAAAAAGATCCATCGTATTGCTATGGAAAAGGCAGAAGAAGGAGCATTCCTTATCGTGATCGGCAATCCGGTACATCCGGAAGTAGAAGGCATTATGGGATGGGCCGGAAAGGATGCGGCTGTGATTTCCACAGCAGAGGAAGCAGAGCATGTGACGGTGCCAGAGAACAGGAAAATATGTGTCGTTGCACAAACGACATTTAATTACAATAAATTCAAAGAATTAGTTGAAATTATTTCGAAAAGGCGTTATGATATAAGTGTTTTGAATACGATTTGCAGTGCGACGAAAGAGCGGCAGACAGAAACCGCCCGTATTGCAGACAGGGTCGATGCGATGATCGTTATTGGAGACAAACGAAGCTCCAATACCCAGAAGCTATTCGAGATATGCAAGAATGCATGTAACAATACGTACTATATACAGACACTTGACGATTTGAATGTGAATCAATTAAGGTCCGTGGAAACAGTAGGTATTACAGCAGGGGCATCCACGCCCAATAATATAATTGAGGAGGTTCAAAATTATGTCAGAATTAACTTTTGAACAAATGCTAGAAGATTCGTTGAAAACAATTCACAACGGAGAGGTGGTTGACGGTACGGTCATTGACGTTAAGCCAGATGAAATTATTTTAAATATAGGTTACAAGGCTGACGGAATCATTACAAAGAGTGAGTACACTAACGAGGCCGGTGCTGATCTTACAACAATGGTATCAGTTGGAGATCCAATGACAGTTAAGGTATTGAAGGTAAATGATGGCGAAGGTCAGGTATTATTGACATACAAGAGACTGCTTGCTGAAAGAGGAAATGAAAGACTGAAAGAAGCTTTCGAGAACAAAGAAGTATTGAAAGCACCAGTTGTTCAGATTCTTGGCGGTGGATTAAGTGTTGTTGTTGATGAAGCAAGAGTATTTATCCCGGCAAGTCTGGTATCTGATACTTATGAAAAAGATCTCAGCAAATATCAGGGACAGGAAATTGAATTCGTAATCAGCGAGTTCAATCCTAGAAGAAACCGTGTAATCGGTGACAGAAGACAGCTTC
>CAVAVU010000078.1:0-17762 GCA_963592205.1 bacterium | reverse complement strand
AGGTTGGCGAAGAGCTGAAAGTAGTTGTGAAAGATATTCACGATACTAAGATCGCACTCAGCCTGAAGTTCCCAGAGACAAATCCATGGGCTAATGCTGCTGAAGATTATGCAGTAGGCAAAGAAATCACAGGTAAAGTTGCAAGAATGACTGACTTTGGTGCATTCGTTGAACTTGCTCCTGGAGTAGATGCGCTGCTTCATGTTTCACAGATTTCACGTGCACATGTTGAAAAACCATCTGATGTACTTTCAGTTGGACAGGAGATCACAGCTAAGATTGTAGATCTGAACGAAGCTGAAAAGAAGATCAGCCTGAGCATGAAGGCACTTGAGAAAGCTGAAGAGACATCTGAAAGCGAAGAAGCTTAATTAGCTGAAAACAGTCTGATATATGAAATAGTTAGTAAAGATAGGGACACGAGAGTGCCTCTATCTTTCTGTCTTGTTAAGACAAATATGTTAAATATTAGGCAAGCTGTATTGAAAAATGTACAACTAAACATCCTACATTTGTGGAAAATTAGGAAATTTTTTTGTATATTATATATATTAAAACAAAAAGGAAGGAAGGAAAAAGAATGGCACTGTTAACATTTAAGGGTGGTATTCATCCGGATGACGGCAAGAGCTTGGCAAAAGACAAGGCGATTGTTGATGTGAAGCCAAAGGGAGACCTTGTATATCCGCTTTCACAGCATATCGGTGCTCCGGCGACTCCGATCGTTGCCAAGGGAGATCACGTGCTGAGAGGACAGAAGATTGCAGAAGCTGGCGGATTTGTTTCTGCTCCGATCTATGCTTCCGTATCCGGAACAGTAAAAGCAATTGAACCTCATTTTAATCCTACTGGGGCAAAGGTGAACTGCATCGTAGTAGAGAATGACGGAGAGTATCAGGAAGTAGAATATGCGCCTGTAAAACCGTTGGAAGAAATGACAAAAGAAGAGATACTGAATGCGATCGGCGAAGCCGGCGTTGTAGGTATGGGTGGAGCAGGATTCCCTACTAAGGTAAAGCTTTCCCCAAAAGAACCGGAAAAGATTGACTATATTATAGCAAACTGTGCTGAGTGTGAGCCTTATATCACAGCCGATTACAGACGTATGATGGAGACACCGGAACGTTTTGTTGGCGGTATGAAGGTTGTGCTTTCATTGTTTGAACATGCAAAAGGTATTTTCGGTGTAGAAGATAATAAGCCGGATTGTATTGAGAAGCTGAAAGAGCTTACAAAGGACGAGCCACGTATGGAGGTTATGGCATTAAAGACCAAGTATCCTCAGGGTGGTGAGCGTCAGCTGATCTATGCTACAACCGGAAGAGCAATCAATTCTACCATGCTTCCGGCAGATGCAGGATGTGTAGTAGACAACGTTGAGACTATGATCAATATTTACCAGGCTGTTGTAGAAGGAAAACCATCGATTGAACGTATCGTTACTGTCAGTGGCGATGCCATCAATGAGCCGGGTAACTTTCGTGCGCCATTTGGTATGAATCAGATGGAACTTGTAGAGCAGGCTGGCGGATTTAAGGAAGAACCTGAAAAGGTAATCTCAGGTGGTCCTATGATGGGATTTGCCATGTTTACTGTGGATGTACCTGTTACGAAGACATCTTCATCTGTACTGGCATTTGTAAAGGATCCGGTTAAGAGACTGGAAGAGACCGCATGTATCAACTGCGGACGTTGCGTGGATGCCTGTCCGAGCCGTATCATTCCTTCTCGTCTGGCTGATTATGCACAGCATCATGATGCAGAGACATTTGAGAAAATGAATGGTATGGAATGTGTAGAATGTGGATCATGCAGTTATGTCTGTCCGGCCAAGAGACCGTTGAAACAGTCAATCGGTTCCATGAGAAAGATTGTTCTGGCTAATCGCAGAAAGAAAAAATAACAAGAGAGGAAGAGGTGAACAAAAGTGGAGAATCAGTTAAATATTTCATCTTCACCACATATACGTTCCAAAGTTACTTCCAGCAATATTATGCTCATGGTAACAATTGCTCTGTTGCCGGCATCTGCATTTGGAGTATATAATTTTGGAATGGATGCACTGTTGATGCTGATCGTAACGACCGCAACAGCTGTGCTCACAGAGTTTATTTATGAGAAACTTATGCACAAGAAGATCACGATCAGTGATTTCAGTGCAGTTGTAACAGGACTTCTGCTTGGACTTAATATGCCGCCTACAGCACCGCTGTGGATGGGAGCACTTGGTAGTGTATTTGCTATCCTGGTTGTTAAGCAGCTGTTCGGAGGTCTGGGACAGAACTTCATGAACCCGGCACTTGGAGCAAGATGCTTCCTGCTGATTTCTTTTGCAGGACAGATGACCAAGTTCGTTTATGATGGAGAGACAGGACCGACACCACTGGCATATCTGAAAGAAGGAGCATTGTCAAGTGTGAATTCTATGGATATGCTGATTGGACGTATTCCAGGTACGATTGGTGAGACATCTGTGATCGCAATCATTATTGGTGCGATTTTCCTGATTATGTTAGGAATCATTGATCTTCGTATTCCTGGTACATATATTGTAACATTTGTACTGTTTATCGGTATTTTCGGACAGTTCTCTGATGCGAATGTAGGATTCTTTGATCCTCAGTTCATTACAGCAGAGCTGTGCGGAGGTGGTCTGATGTTAGGTGCATGGTTCATGGCAACTGACTATGTTACATCACCGATCACCAAGTCCGGTCAGATCGTATACGGTATTGTACTTGGACTTCTGACAGGTCTGTTCCGTCTGTTTGGTGGATCATCAGAAGGTGTGTCTTATGCAATCATCATCAGTAACCTTTTAGTTCCACTTATTGAGAAGGTTACTCTTCCGAAACCATTTGGCAAAGGAGGAGAAAAATAATGAACAAGATTATTAAAAATACAGCAATCCTTACAGCAATCACTCTGATCGCAGGACTTCTGCTGGGTCTTGTATATGAGGTAACTAAGACTCCTATCGCCCAGACTCAGGAAGCTGCTAAGAGAGAAGCATGGCTTCAGGTATTTCCGGAAGCGAGTGAGGATGATTTTGAAGCAGTAGATGTAGACCAGAAGGTGGCTGATCAGGTGATCAAGGATCTTGGAATTAAGGGAAGCATCGATGAAGTATGTTCTGTAAAAGGTGGAGAAGCCGGATATGTTATCACAGCTACCGATGGCGAAGGTTATGGCGGTGATATTCAGATTACAGTAGGTATTACAGCAGATGGAACAATCAGTGGTGTTGCATTCTTAAGTATCAGTGAGACAGCAGGTCTTGGTATGAAAGCAACCAACAGTTCCTTCTATTCACAGTATGTTGGCAAGCAGACAGATAAGTTCTATGTATCCAAGGATGGTGGCGAAGGCGAGCCAATCGATGCCATCAGTGGTGCAAGTTTCACATCACGTGCTGTAACAGGTGCCGTGAATGCTGCGCTTGCATATTTTCACAGCGCGTTTTAGTCGGGAGGTAGTGTAGATGAATTCATGTGGAGAAAGACTGAAAAATGGTCTTATTGATGAAAATCCGATTTTCGTCCTGATGCTTGGTATGTGTCCGACACTTGCGGTAACTACTTCGGCTATGAACGGTATCGGAATGGGACTTTCAACAACAGTGGTACTTGTAATGTCCAACATGTTGATTTCCATGTTACGTAAGATTATACCGGATTCTGTCAGAATGCCGGCATTTATCGTAGTTGTTGCGTCATTCGTAACAATCGTTGACTTCCTTATGGAAGGTTATACACCGTCACTTTACGATTCGCTTGGAATTTACATTCCACTGATCGTTGTTAACTGTATTATTCTTGGTCGTGCAGAAAGCTATGCTTCTAAGAACCCGGTTCTTCCGTCTATCTTCGACGGACTTGGAATGGGACTTGGATTTACTGTAGGTCTGCTGGCAATTGGTGCTGTACGTGAGATTATCGGAGCAGGACAGATCTTTGGTAAACAGATCCTTCCGCTTGCCGATTCTACAATAGGTAAGGCAGGATATACACCAATTACAATCTTTATTCTGGCACCTGGAGCATTCCTGGTACTTGCAGGACTTGCAGCTATCCAGAATAAGGTAAAGATCAACATGGAGAAGAAGGGCAAGGATGCATCTAAGATTCAGTCAGGATGTGGTTCTGATTGTGCAACCTGCGCCGGATGTGCTTCTACAGCAGATAAAGGAAAGGAATAGGAAAGATGGGAAATTTGATTTTAATCGCAGTTGGTTCTGCGCTTGTAAGTAACGTCGTACTTAGTCAGTTCCTCGGTATCTGTTCTTTCCTGGGTGTTTCCAAGAAAACAGAGACAGCTGCCGGAATGGGCGGAGCCGTTATTTTCGTAATTACACTGGCATCATTAGTTGCCGGAATATTACATCAGTTTATTCTCAAACCTCTGGGATTTGAGTACTTGAATACAATTGTATTTATCCTTGTAATCGCAGCGCTTGTACAGATCGTAGAAATGTTCTTGAAAAAGTTCATGCCTTCATTGTACAATGCTCTTGGAGTATATCTTCCACTGATCACAACAAACTGTGCAGTGCTTGGTGTTGCTCTGAACAACGTTAAGGATGATTACAATATTCTCGAGGGCGTAGTGAATGGTTTTGCAACAGGTGTTGGTTACCTGATCGCCATTGTACTGCTTGCCGGTATCAGAGAAAAGATGGAATATAATGACATTCCGGAATCCTTCAAAGGTATGCCGATCGTACTGCTGACATCAGCACTCATGTCAATCGCATTCTTTGGATTCTCAGGACTTATTTAGGAGGAAGACAATATGAGTATGACAGGAATTATTTTGGCTACAGTCATTGTAGGCGGTACCGGATTATTCATTGGTATTTTCCTCGGACTGGCAGACAAAAAGTTTGCAGTTGAAGTAGATGAAAAGGAAGAAGCTATTCTGGGCGTTCTTCCAGGTAATAACTGTGGTGGTTGTGGTTATCCGGGATGTTCCGGACTTGCAGCCGCAATCGCAGCCGGTGAAGTTCCGGTTAATGCCTGTCCGGTTGGCGGCGCACCAGTAGGTGCTAAGGTGGCTGAAATCATGGGACAGGAAGCTACAGAGCAGGTACATGAAGTAGCATATGTAAAATGTGCTGGTACCTGTGATAAAGCGAAGACTGATTATGAATATCAGGGAGTTTCTGACTGTATTATGATCAACATGATGCAGAATGGCGGACCAAAGACTTGTAATTATGGATGTATCGGAGAGGGTACTTGTGTAAAGGCCTGTCCGTTTGATGCTATTCATATCGTAGACGGAGTTGCAGTTGTCGATAAGGAAAAATGTAAGGCATGTGGCAAATGTATCGCTGTATGTCCAAGACATCTGATCGAACTGATCCCATATGAACAGAAGCATATGGTACAGTGCAGCTCTCAGGATAAAGGTAAGGATGTAATGGCAGCTTGTGCCGTTGGTTGTATAGGATGCAGAATGTGTGCGAAAGTATGCCCTGCAGAAGCAATAACCGTAGAAAACAATATTGCACATATTGACTCCACAAAGTGTGTAAATTGCGGTGCCTGCGCTGAGAAGTGTCCGAAGAAGATTATCCGGATTCAATAGTTACCAGTCTTCTCAACCAACTGTTAATAAGGATATCTTGGTCGAGATGTGGATCAGACATTACATTATATAAGATGCACCGACTCAATGCATTCACATTGGGATCCGCGGAAGCGGAGGGTGAAACGACAAGGGTGATTACGAAAGTAATCACCCTTGTTGTGTTATGGTATATTAATTATTTTGGGAAGTTATCGGAGTAAATCAGATTGTTATCGGTATCAATAAATACCGCTTCTACGCCGTCCAGACTGTTGATCAGATCCATTCCCTTATCAGGTCCAAGAAGAAATGTCGTTGTGCTTAGTGCATCTGCTGTCAGAGATGAATCTGTGAGAATAGTTACACTGTTTAATCCGTTATCACATGGCATACCATCGGATGGCTGCAATATGTGATGGTAGAAATTGCCGTCTTTTTCAAAGCATCTCTGATAAGTGCCGGAAGTAACAGCAGCCTGATCATTCAATTCAATGGATGCGATCGGTTCGCCACGATCATCGAAAGGCTTCTGTATGCCGATCAAAAAGCTTTTGCCATTAGGCTTGTCTCCGATGGCAAGTACATTGCCGCCCAGGTCGATCAGTGCGTGTTCTACGCCTTCACCTTTCAGATATTCTTTTAATTTGTCGGCAATAAATCCTTTTGCGATAGCGCCGAGATCTATCTTCGATTCGGGATCAGTAAGTCGAACCAGATTGCCGTCAATCTCTACATTGTGATAGTCTACATGTGTTACAGCTTCTGCGAGTGAGGAGGCATCCGGAACCTGAGGGTCTTCAGATTTGAAATCCCACAGATCGGTGACAGTTCCAATTGTAATGTCGAAAGCTCCGTCAGATAATTCACTGTAATGCAGACCTTCCTGAATCAGCGTTAAAGTATCGTCTGAGACTTCGGTATAAGCGCCTTCTGCGTGATTCAGCTGCCAGATCTCGCTGCCTTCTTTGGTTCGTGACAGCTTGGCTTCATAATCATCACAGATCTTCTGACACTGGGTGAGAAGATCATTATCCTGTGAATCATAGATTTTGATATTGATCACTGTGTCCAGCGCGGTTCCGGTATAGGAAATCGGATCCGTGTCGGCAGTATCCGCGGAACAGCCGGTAAGTCCGAACAACAGGGATACTGTGCTGAGAACAGCTAGTTGTCTATGCCATTTCATAAAATTATGCTCCTTTATCAATAACTGCGATAACAGTTAGTATTTTGAACAAATTCAGTATAGCATAGGGAAACATGGGGTTTCAACCTTTATCGAACGTGTGGTTGCGATACCGGAATGGTTGTGATAGAATAGGTAAGAATCATGAAGGACTGGAAAGTATAAGAATATGAAGATTGGATTAAAGAAAAAAGATCTGATATTAATAGGAATTATTCTCTGTATTGCTGCCGCGTTCAGTCTGGTGCATCATTTTACAGGTGAAGCAGGAAAAGGGACCGTGACAGTTAAAGTGAATGGAAAGACAGAAGGCAGTTATCCGCTTACCGAGGATCAGACAATCGAGATCAATCATGGGACGAATATACTGGAGATTAAGAACGGGGAAGCTTCTATGATTGAAGCAGACTGCCCGGATCAGATATGTGTGCATCAGAAAGCGATATCAGCGAATGGGGAGTCGATCATCTGTCTTCCCAACAAAATCGTGGTTGAAGTGCAGTCTGAAAAGGACAGTGAACTGGATGCGGTGATGAAGTAGGAGGCTATTGTGAAGAATCGAGTAGCATATTTTGGTGTATTTGTTGCACTGGCGTTGATTTTCAGCTATGTAGAAACACTGATACCATTTCAGATCGGTATTCCCGGTGTGAAGCTGGGACTGGCGAATCTGATCGTGGTCATAGCATTATATAAAACAGACGTAAAGGAAGCGTTGTTGTTATCTGTAACAAGAGTAGTTTTGGCGGGCTTTATATTTGGTAATCTTGCGAGTATACTGTATAGTCTTGCTGGCGGACTTTTGAGCCTTGCGGTTATGGCACTTTTAAAGAAATATGCAGATCTGAGCATTATCGGAGTCAGTGTGGCTGGCGGAGTATTTCATAATATCGGACAGCTTATCGTAGCGGCTCTTGTGGTTGAAACCTATAGTGTGACCGGATATCTGCCTGTACTCCTGGTCGCAGGTCTGATCACAGGATTTGTGATCGGCACAGTGGCAACTGAGATGATACGGCGATTAAAAAATATAGATCTGCGATAAAATGATATTAACATCATATGAATGATTAATCAGATAAGTGAGGGATTGGTACATGATTTCATATATACGAGGAGAATTGGCAATATTGGAAGAAGACCGCGTGATCGTTGATGTGGGCGGTGTGGGATATGGCATCTATATGCCGGGAAGAGCAATGTCTGCGCTTCCGCCGATCGGTTCAGAGGTAACCATTCATACATATCTGAATGTAAAGGAAGATGCGATGCAGCTTTATGGATTTCTCACGAGAGATGATCTGGCGGTGTTCCGTAAGGTGATTACAGTCAGTGGAATCGGGCCGAGAGGAGGTATCAGCATTTTGTCCCAGCTGTCGGCAGATGATCTGAGATTTGCTGTGATGGCAGGAGATGCCAAGGCAATTTCGGCTGCACAGGGAATTGGGAAAAAGACGGCCGAGAAGCTGATCCTGGAATTAAAAGACAAACTCAGTATGCCGGATCTGAATCATTATGCAGATTCGGAAGATACATCTGCTGTATCAGCTGCAACGGGTGGAATTCAGCAGGATGCGGTATCTGCACTTGTTGCACTTGGTTATGGTAATACAGAAGCATTGAAAGCAGTACGTCAGGTAGAACTTACAGAAGGTATGAATGTAGAAGATGTGCTGAAACAGGCTTTGAAATATATGATGTTTTAACAGCAGAGGGGTATCATGGGAAGAAGAATTATCACAACAGAGAATCTGGAAGAAGATCAGAAAATAGAGAATCATCTCAGACCGCAGACATTGGATGACTATGTGGGTCAGGCAAAAGCAAAAGAGATGCTGAAAATATATATATCTGCGGCGAAGGACAGAGGAGAGCCGTTAGATCATGTACTGTTTTATGGCCCGCCCGGACTAGGTAAGACAACACTTGCCGGGATTATTGCTAATGAGATGGGCGTGAATTTGAAAGTTACGTCAGGACCGGCGATTGAGAAGCCGGGAGATATGGCAGCGATCCTGAACAGCCTTCAGGAAGGAGATGTTCTTTTTGTAGACGAGATCCACAGGCTGAATCGTCAGGTGGAAGAGGTACTTTATCCGGCTATGGAGGACTTTGCGATTGATATCATGATCGGAAAGGGAGCAAGTGCGAGATCGATCCGTCTGGACCTGCCGAAGTTTACGCTTGTGGGAGCGACCACCAGAGCCGGTATGCTGACGGCACCGCTTCGTGACCGTTTTGGCGTGATCAACCGTCTGGAATTTTATACAGTGGAAGAACTGCAGACAATTATACAGAGATCTGCGACCGTGCTGGATGTGGAAATTGATGAACGGGGTTCTGCGGAGCTTGCAAGAAGATCACGAGGTACGCCGCGACTTGCCAACCGTCTGTTAAAGCGTGTGCGTGATTTTGCACAGGTGAAGTTCGATGGCGTGATCACGGGTGAAGTAGCTGATTTCGCACTGGATCTGCTGGATGTTGACAAATATGGTCTGGATCATATCGACAGGAATCTGCTGTCTACAATGATCACCAGATTTGATGGTGGCCCGGTGGGGTTAGAGACGCTTGCAGCATCGATCGGTGAAGATGCGGGAACCATAGAAGATGTCTATGAACCGTATCTGTTGAAGAATGGATTTCTGCTCAGAACGCCACGAGGAAGGGTTGCGACAGAACTGGCATATGGACATTTGGGAATTTCCCCGTCAAAATAGTGAAAAACTGTTGGTTTTTATAGAACTATCGTTTATAATATAACTATATTGTTTATGTATGAATTTAGGAAATGTTGGAGGTTGCAATGGCATCATCAAAGAATTTTACAGAAGTATTAATTGGTGGAAAGGTATTTACTCTGAGCGGATTTGAGAGTGAAGAATATCTGCAGAGAGTGTCTACATATCTGAATCATAAATTAGAAGAGTGCTCCAGCAGTGAGGGCTACAGAAAGCAGAGTGCAGAGACGAGAAGTATTCTTCTTGCGCTGAATATTGCCGATGATTATTTCAAGGCTAAGAAGCAGGGCGGTACATTAGAAAGTGATATCGAAGCAAAAGACAAAGAAATGTATGATCTCAAGCATGAACTAATCTCAGTACAGATTAAGCTGGAGAATGCAGACAAAGCGCTGGACAAGCTGAAAGAAGAGAATAAGGCATTGCAGATGAAGATTGTGCAGTTGGAAACTGAGATGAAGAATAAAAAGAGTAAATAGGCTGTCATATGACAGCCTTTCTGTTTTATATAGCAGATTTATATAATTGCAATCATACAATGTGAATTCAGATGGATGATTGATAAGAGTTTTAAGGAGATCAGATGGAACGAATGGCAGAGATTCTTGCGCCGGCAGGAGATTTTGATACACTGAAAGCAGCTGTATCAGCCGGAGCGGATGCGATATATCTTGGCGGGGAGCAGTTTGGCGCCCGTGCCTTTGCAAAAAACTTTACACAGGAAGAATTATGCTCGGCAATTGATTATGCGCATCTTCACGGACGAAAGATATATCTGACGGTCAACACGCTGGTCAAGGAGCGAGAATTTGATCAGTTATACGGATATCTCCTTCCATATTACAGACAGGGACTGGATGCAGTGATCGTACAGGATATGGGTGTGATGGAATATATTCGCCGTCAGTTTCCAGAGATGGATATTCATGCAAGTACGCAGATGACGGTTACCAATGCAATCTCCGCGGAGTGGCTGGAGAAGCAGGGCGTTGTGCGCGTGGTTCCTGCAAGGGAGCTTTCGCTTCCTGAGATTAAGGATATCCGTGACAGAACAAATCTTGAGATAGAATGTTTCGTACATGGAGCGTTATGCTATTGTTATTCCGGACAGTGTCTGCTCAGCAGCCTGATCGGAGGACGAAGCGGCAACCGCGGACAGTGTGCACAGCCATGCAGACTGCCATACCGGGTAAATGGAAAGAAGCCTGTGGACATTTTGAGCCTCAAGGACCTGTGTACGATTGAGCATATTCCGGATCTGATCGAACATGGCATTGATTCATTTAAGATTGAGGGACGGATGAAACAGCCTGCCTATGTAGCGGCAGTAACGGACGCGTACCGCAGATACAGAGATGAGTATCTGGAAAAAGGCAGAGAAAAATATCATGTAAAAAAAGAAGATATGAACCGTCTGATGCAGGCTTATCAGAGACGGGGATATTGTAATGGTTATTATTATGTCCATAACGGAAAGGATATGATATCGCTGGAACGCCCAAAAGCGGAGATGCAGACGGAGGACG
Source organism: bacterium (assembly GCA_963592205.1). Classification (GTDB taxonomy): domain Bacteria; phylum Bacillota; class Clostridia; order Lachnospirales; family Lachnospiraceae; genus Claveliimonas. The sequence goes on along the minus strand of CAVAVU010000078.1, from coordinate 6,738 downwards.
CACCGAATGCAGTCTGTCAGGAGCAAATTACCGGTGTATTAAAGGCACGATGCGGCGAAGCAGCGGAATTTACAGTTCGTTGTGGCGGTACGGAAGTATGTATGACAAGTGCAGAGGTTCAACATGCAGAAAAGGTTCCGATGAGCAGGGAACGACTGGAAAAGCAGATGCAGAAGACCGGTAATACGCCATTTGTGTTTGAGCAGCTGGATATTCAAATGGATGATGATATCTTTCTTCCGGTGCAGGCGTTGAATGAACTTCGCCGACAGGCTCTTGGTATGCTGGAAGAAAAGCTTCTGGAATCAGGAAAAAGGAAAGAACCGGAGCGATTAGATATAAGTTTTGACACAAAAAAAGATATGGCGGATGCCATAGCAAGAGATACAACAGATACATCCGCCGGAGAGGTGCCGGAGCTTACCGTGTCTGTTGAGACGCTAGAGCAGCTTGAGACGGCGGCGGGATTTGGCGGAGTTACACGTATTTATGCTGAAGATACGCTGTGGGACGGCAGGAATCCGGAACGCCTGAATAAAGCGGTACAGACTGCCCATGAGAGCGGAGCGGATGTATATTTTGCGATGGCGCGTATTTACAGAGAAGAGGCAAAGGCATATTATAAAAAGCATCTGCCTGAATTGCTGGAGAAGTTTGACGGAGTATTGGTACGGAATCTGGAAAGTCTGCTTCTTGTACGTGAAAAGAATGCGGATTATCCGGTTGTTACGGACAGTAGCGTGTATCAGTGGAATCATATGGCTAAGAATTTCTGGTGTCAGTTTGATCTCAAAGCTGGAACAGCGCCAGTGGAATTAAACAGCTGGGAACTGGAAGAACTTGGCATACAGGACATGGAACTTGTGGTATATGGATATCTTCCGGTCATGGTATCTGCGGGATGCGTGCGTAAGAATACTTCAGGTTGTACCGGAAAACCGGGAGAATTAGTGCTGACAGATAGACAAAAGAAGAATATGACGGTTAAAAATATCTGCAGATACTGTTATAATGTAATGTATAATACATCTCCGTTAATGCTTGCAGATCAGCAGATAAAGATTATGCGTATTAATCCGCATGCGTTGCGGCTGTCATTTACGATGGAAAGCGGAGAGAATATGAAGAAGATACTTCATATGTTCAGAAGTATCTATATAGAGAATACAGAATGTCCGGTCCCGAAGATGGATTATACGAGAGGACATTTTAAACGAGGAGTAAAGTAGGTGGAAAATGGTTAATATCATAGTTGAGCTTTCAAAATATCTGATCATCACGATCATTATCATGTATACCTATTTGTGTTTCCGCATCTTTGGATATCAGGATGCCGAAAAAAAGCAGCGTATGTTGAAGCGGCAGAATACATTGATGTTTATGCTGCAGATCATTGCGTTTATGGTGCTGTATCTGGAAATGGATGACATTAAGATACTGGGATTGTATCTGGCGCAGATGGCACTTTTCCTGGCAACGATATTGTTGTATACACATATTTATCCGAGAGTATCAAGGCTTGTAGTGAATAATATGTGTATGTTGCTGTGTATCGGTCTGATCATGCAGACCAGACTGTCTTACAGCAAGGCAATAAAGCAGTTTGTGATCGCTGCCTGTGCGATCGCATTGAGTCTGGTGATTCCGATCATTATCCGCAAGTGTAAGTTTTTATCAGAGTGGAGAAGAATCTATGCGATCATCGGTCTGATCTCGCTGGGCGTTGTAGCGGTTGTTGGTCAGGTGTCTTATGGTGCCAAGCTTGGATTTACGATCGCAGGAATTAATATCCAGCCATCGGAGTTGGTGAAAATTGTATTTGTATTCTATGTGGCTGCGAGCCTGAAGGTATCCAGAGAATTTAAAGATATTGTGATCACGACAGCAATTGCTGCATTTCATGTATTGATACTGGTGGTTTCCAAAGACCTGGGAGCAGCACTTATTATTTTTGTAGTATACCTGGTTATGCTGTATGTGGCGACCAGGCAGCCGTTATATATACTGGCAGGACTTGGTGCCGGAAGTGCGGCGTCGGTAGTGGCGTATTATTTGTTCAGTCACGTACGTACCAGAGTTATCGCATGGAAAGATCCGTTTGCGGTATATGACAGCGGCGGTTATCAGCTCGCGCAGTCATTATTTGCAATCGGAACAGGTGGATGGCTTGGCATGGGACTTTGCCAGGGACAGCCGGATAAGATTCCGGTAGCGGCAGAAGACTTTATTTTCTCTGCGATTGCGGAGGAACTGGGAATTGTATTTGCTATGTGTCTGATCCTGATCTGCCTGAGCTGCTATATCATGTTTCTTAACATTGCCATGCAGCTTCGCAATCAGTTTTATAAGCTGGTTGCACTGGGACTGGGAACCTGTTACATTTTCCAGGTATTTCTGACAATCGGCGGAGTGACCAAGTTTATTCCGTCTACAGGAGTTACGCTTCCGCTAGTCAGCTACGGAGGCAGTTCCCTTTTAAGTACTTTAATCATGTTTGCAATAATTCAGGGGCTCTACATCCTGAGAGAAGACGAGGAAGAGATCATTGAAAGAAAGAAGAAGGAACAGCAAATACGACAGCTACGAGCTGAAAGAAGCAGAAAACAGAGAGCGCAGGAAGCAAGAAAGAAAGCAGTTAAGCCGGAAAGAACGCCGGATGGCAAAAAAAGAAGACAAGCGCCTGGAAAAGAAAAAGCGCGCCCGCAACAAAGAGTTCGCTAGGGTCACGTATGTATTTGTAGCCCTGTTTCTGGTTATGATGGGATATATCGGATATTTTACTGTAGTCAAGAGCAAAGATATTATCAGCAGTCCGTACAATCCACGTCTGGATTCTATGGCTGACCGCGTGGTGCGGGGCAAGATTCTGGATAAAAGCGGTAATGTATTAGCGGAGACGGATACAGCCGAGGATGGCAGTGAATATCGGTATTATCCGTACGGCGAGATATTTGCGCATGTAGTAGGTTATTCATCCCAGGGCAAATCCGGACTGGAATCTACGCAGAATTTTAATCTGCTGACATCGGATGCATTTATTCTGGAGAAATTAGTCAAGGAATTTCAGGATCAGAAGAATATTGGTGATAACGTAGTAACTACGCTGGATGCAGATCTGCAGAGTGCGGCATATAATGCGCTGGGTGATAATAAGGGGGCGGTTGTGATCATGGAGCCAAGTACCGGAAAGGTGCTTGCCATGGTATCGAAGCCGTCATTTGATCCGAATACAGTGGAAGCGAACTGGGATGCGTTGAATTCTGATGAGAACAGTGTGCTGCTGAACCGTGCAACGCAGGGACTGTATGCACCGGGATCTACATTTAAGATCGTAACAACACTGGAATATATGCGGGAACACCCGGATGATTATAATTCCTATAGCTACAACTGTACCGGTTCGATCACTTATGGGGATACAACAATTCCGTGTGCAAACAATGCAGTGCATGGTGCGGAAGATCTGGCATCATCATTTGCGAATTCCTGTAACTCTTCATTCTGTAATATCGGTATGAGCCTGGATGTGACCAAATATCAGGAGACTGCTAAGGATCTGCTGATCGGCTCCAAGCTTCCGGGAGATTTTGCATCTGGCAAGAGTGAATTCCAGTTGACGGAAAATGATTCTACTGCAGAGAAGATGATGACTGCGATGGGACAGGGTAAGACACAGGTGAGTCCTTATCAGATGGCACTGATCACATCCGCGATTGCTAACGGCGGAACACTGATGCGTCCGTATCTGGTGGATTCGGTGACGAATTATACAGGAACAATCATTACCGAGACAACACCGGAAAAGTATAAGGACCTGATGACATCGGCAGAGGCTTCTCAGCTTAAGACATATATGGAAGGTGTAGTCAGCTACGGAACCGGTTCAGTGCTGAGCGGACAGTCTTATACTGTGGCAGGTAAAACAGGTACGGCAGAATATAGTATGGATTCATCCAGCCAGAATCATTCCTGGTTTGTCGGATTCAGCAATGTAGATAATCCGGAACTGGTTGTCAGCGTGATCGTAGAGCAGTCAGATGGCAATACAAAGGCGGTAAATGTAGCCAAATCAATATTTGACAGTTATTACTATTAAAGAGGTGCGTCTGTGAAATATTATAGCAATTTGTATGTCTCAGAAGGACTTAAAAAAAAGAAAGACAAAGTAATCGCAAGACTGGAACGGAAGAAGATCCAACCGGATCTGCATGTGATCCTGCTGCCGGAATGCGATCATAATCAGTTAGAGATTGTGAATGCAATGTATCTGCTACAGCCGGGCTATCCGCGAGAGGATCGGCTGGTAGTGGGAATTGCAAAAGGTTTTGACGAAGCAGTGGAACTGGTAGAGAAGATCAGCCGGGAAGTGTATGATGCGACCGGAGATCTGAAGCTGAGAGATTATATTGAGGCAAAGGAACAGGAAGATTGATATGCTACATATTCTTTTTCTGATATTAAAAATAATAGGAATTATACTTGCAGTGATATTGGGACTGGTTCTGTTGCTGATCTGTATTGTACTTTTTGTGCCGGTCTGTTATAAGGCAGATCTGCATGGAAATGGAAGTGCCAGAGAACTGACGGTTCATGCGAAAGTAAGCTGGTTGTTTGGACTGATACGAGGCGTATTTTCACTGGAGAACGGGAAAACCAATCTATATGTGCGGATTGCATGGAAGAAGATGGGAGACAGTGAACCGGCTGAGAATAAAGAAAAGGCTCAACCGGATACAAAGCCGGAACCGGATGAACAGATAGTGATGCAGAAAAGTCAGGAAACAGCTGGAGAGGAGAAGTGGGATGACGAGACGGATAGAACTACAGATGAAACGGTTAAAGAAAAGCCTGAGAAGACTGGGACAGTGGAAGCGCTGGAGAGGGTGCCTGTACCGGATCGAGAGAAGATTCCGGCAGAATCCAGGATATCTGAACGAACTGAAAAGAAATCTGACCAGCCTGCAAAGGTTCACAAAGAGAGCACTGAGAAGAAGCGCGGCAAAAAGGAAGATCGAAAAGACAATCCGGATGCAGGTTCAAAGATTGAGCAGATTACGGAGAAGATAAAATGTACATACGATAAATTCTGTGATAAAATAAATGAAATCACAGAAAAGAAAGATAAGATCAGAGATTTTCTCACGGATGAGACACATAAGAATGCATTTTTTAAGTTGAAAAACGAAGCATTTCGTCTGCTCAGAAAGCTTATGCCAAAGAGGATACAGGGCAGTATTACATTCGGATTTGAGGATCCTTCATGGACAGGTAAGCTGCTGGCGTGGATCAGTATGATCTATCCGTGGATCGGAGAACATACGGAGATTACGCCCGATTTTGAGCATTGTACATTGAGTGGCGATCTGATCATACGTGGGAAGCTGCGTGTGGTAACTCCGGTAGTGACGGCGGTACGTCTGATTCTGAGCAAAGCAGTGCGCAGATCATTTAAGGATATTAGAAATTTTAAATTATAAAGCAGGAGGTTTGCAGTTATGGGAGAGAATAACAAGCTGAAAGGCACAGTGGAAGAACTGTTTCGCGGAATGGATGGAGTGATTTCTTCCAAGACCGTTGTAGGAGATGCGATTCATATTGGCGATACGATCATTCTTCCGTTGATCGATGTGTCATTTGGTATGGGAGCCGGTTCGTTCAGCGGCGAAAAGAAAGAAAAAGGCGGCGGAGGTCTTGGTGGCAAGATGACTCCGTGTGCAGTACTGGTAATCCAGAATGGTAATACCAAGCTTGTCAATATCAAGAATCAGGATACGATCACAAAGATCCTGGATATGGTGCCGGATGTAGTAGACCGTTTTGCATCACGCGGTGAGGCGAAAATGACCGAAGAGGATGTCGTAGACATTCTTAATGAATCAGAATAAAATCAGATAATCAGAACAATGTGGAACCATGCAGGTATTGCCGCATATAATATCATAAGGTTATATGCGGAGGCAGTATGAGAAGAGTAACAGGATTTATATTATTTTGGATGGCGATGGGCATGATCGTGAATATGTTATTACCGAATCTATTTGTCCAGATCCTATGCATCTGCCTGTGCATTCTGATCGGATATGAATTGTATCGTTGCGGTTAAAAATCGTCGTTAAAATAAAATGATAAGAAATTCATAAATAATACTTGCATTTGCTATATTCTTCTGATACAATAACTATTGTTGTGAGTCTGTATAGCAGACTATATCGGAGCGTTAGGAGGTGCAGTCATGGCTAAATGTGCTATTTGTGATAAGGGTGCTCACTTTGGAAATCATGTAAGTCACTCACATAGAAAAACACCAAAAATGTGGAAATCAAATGTAAAGTCAGTTCGTGTAAAGACTGAGAGTGGAGCTACAGAAAGAATGTATGTATGTACTTCTTGCTTAAGATCCGGAAAAGTTGAGCGTGCATAATAATGGTAACACTAAAACCTGGATTCAAAGGAATCCAGGTTTTTTTGTGTCACGACGAGCCAAAGTCCGAGCTTGCTCGAGACCTTGGCGACCGTGAACAATCCCGGAATGTGCCGTATGGCACTTCTGGGATATGTGCAATAAGCTGTCACGACGAGCCGGTGAGCCGTCATGCAGCGGAAAAATCTTGTTGTAAATAAAAAAGAAACAGAGTATAATACATTTGTTAAATTATGTTTTGTAACATGAAAAACAACATTCATATAAGAATTGGAGGATATAACTATGAAGGGAAGTATGAGTACTGATCTTGGAAC
>CAVAVU010000077.1:0-40047 GCA_963592205.1 bacterium | reverse complement strand
ATATAACAATGAAAAATAGGGAGCGTCAAAATCTTATATAAGAAATCAAATTCTTTGTGCAAAAAATAACAATGTACGATTACTTTCCTGATAAGAATAATCCTGCCATAGTAAGTGCAGTTCCGGCAGCAGACATCGTGGTAATCGGCTCGTCTAACACAACTGCGGATGTAAGAACTGTGATTACCGGAACCAGATAAATGTAAATGCTGGTTTTAACCGCGCCAAGTACCCGGACAGCATAGTTCCAGGTGACAAAACACAGCGCGGAGGCTCCGGCACCGAGGTATATGAGATTCAGCAGATATTCCGGACGCATGAATTTCTGGATATCGATATGGAAGTCGAACAGGAATAATGCCGGAATCATAAAAACGATGCCGTACAGGAATACCTTTCTGGTGGCTGGAATCACCGAATAACCATAGCTCCCAATCTTGCGGGTGAGCAGAGAATATACAGCCCATAACAGGGCAGCCATTAATGCCAGTATGTCTCCGAGAGGATTCAGAGACAGTTTTGAACCGTTGAAACTGATCATACAGATACCGATGATGGCAATGAAGAATCCCAGGAAGAACCGTGCATGTAAGCACTCTTCATTTTTGACAAATAAGTGGGACAATACTGCCGTGAAAAATGGTGCGGCTGAGATGATGATACCTACGTTGGATGCCATCGTATAAGTCAGCGCAACATTTTCCAGAAGATAATACAGGCAGACTCCGCACAGACCGGCGGCAGCAAAGGTCAGTTCCTGCCTGCGTTCTGTAAGTTTTAAGCGACGCGGATAAATGATTGTCAGGATCAAAAGTGCCAGCAGAAATCGAAAGAATAAGATTTCGACCGGGGCAAAGTCTACGAGCAGTATTTTGGTGGAAATGAAAGTCGTTCCCCAGATCAGAATGGTGATCAGGGCAGCAGTATGTCCCAGCGCGGCTTTATGATTCATGCTGTGCACCGCCTTTCTGGAATATCTGGCGGTATACAGACGGTGACAGACCGATAAACATATGGAAAAATCTGGAGAAATGACTCTGATCGGCAAAGCCGGTTCGGAGAGCTGCATGAATCGGTGATTCGCCCTGTTCTAATAACTTTTTCGCATTGTCGATTCGATGTTGCGGCAGGAGAGACGGCGCGTTCCAGATTCTATAAATCCAATCACATAGTAATCGTGAAAATGATTGGGAAATGGCTGCACAATGCCTTCAAAGCGGTATGCTTCCAGATGTAAGTCTTCGTCATAGCAGATTGTTCGTATCTCTTTTTGCATATGGATACCTCCTTGTGCAGTCTATTATAGATGGAAAATGTGAGAGCGTCTTGTATGATATCTTCAAATTTACTTATTGAGTGATGAAATAAAAAAAGTACTTGCCAAATCATTTTTATTATGATAAAGTTTGAAAGTCAAAATATTTTAAAACAAAATAATATGAAGACAAAAACATTATGAAGGAGATAAATATTTAAAATTGAAAACGAGGAAAAACAGATGGTAGGCAGGATACTTGGCACTGGTTCTGAGATTCCGGAAAAAGTTATGAGCAATGATGACTTGTCCAGACTCGTGGAGACAAATGACGCATGGATCAGAGAGCGTACCGGAGTTGAAAAAAGGCATATTGCAGACTATGAGACGACGGTGTCTATGGCGGCTGAAGCAGGACGTCAGGCACTGGAACAGGCTGGAATTCATCCAAAGAAGCTGGATCTGCTGCTGGTGTCAACGATTTCACCGGATGCGGTACTACCGGGAACTGCCTGTGAAGTCCAGAAAGTATTAGGTGCTGACAATGCTGCGTGCTTTGATCTTCATGCAGCCTGTACCGGATTTGTATTTGCATATAATACAGCGCTGGCATATATCCAGAGTGGCATGTGTAAGAATGTTCTTCTGATAGGAAGTGAAAGACTATCAGAACTGGTGGACTGGACAGACCGTGGCACATGTATTCTGTTCGGAGACGGAGCAGGAGCGGCAGTTTTGCAGGCAGGAGATGGACAGGCGTATATTCCGGTATTTCATTCGGATGGATCAAAAGGAGATGCATTGACCTGTAAGGATTATATTCGGATGGATGGAAGAGCCGTGTTTCAATTTGCAGTAACAAAGGTGCCGGAAGTGATCCGGGAAGTATTGGATGCAAATACAATGAATATGGATGTGATTGATTATTTTATCTTACATCAGGCAAACCGGCGGATCGTTGAAGCTGTGGCGAAACGATTGAAGCAGCCGATGGAAAAGTTCCCGATGAATCTTCAGGAATATGGCAATACATCTTCTGCAAGTATTCCGATTCTTCTGGATGAAATGAACAGGTCCGGAAGATTGAAAAAAGGACAGAAGATTGTTATGGCAGGATTTGGAGCCGGGCTTTCGTGGGGAGCATCCATTGTAGAATGGTAAATGTAGAACAGTAAAGATGAACAAAGGAGAATAAGAATTATGTTAGAAAGAGTAAAAGAAATTGTAGCAGACACATTAGGAACAGAAGCAGGAAAGCTGACAGAAGCGACTTCATTCAAGGGAGATCTGGATGCGGATTCATTAGATCTCTTTGAAATGGTTATGGCACTTGAGGAAGAATTTGGCAAGGAGATCCCGACAGAGGATCTGGAGCAGATTGCAACGATCGGAGATGTTGTTGCTTATCTTAGCAAATAAAGGAGAGTCAGGAAGATGAAAACGGAGATTACACAGATATTAGGGATTCAATATCCGATCATTCAGGGCGGTATGGCATGGGTGGCAGATTATCATCTGGCAGCAGCAGTATCGAATGCCGGAGGCCTCGGACTGATCGGAAGCGGTGGTGCACCGGCAGAATGGGTAAGAGAACAGGTGCGCGAAGCAAAGAAACTGACGGATCAGCCATTTGGCGTGAATCTGATGCTGATGAATCCGGAAGCAGATCAGATCGCACAGGTACTTGTAGAGGAAGGCGTGAAAGTTGTGACGACCGGTGCCGGAAGTCCGGAAAAATATATAGATATGTGGAAAAAGGCCGGTATGAAAGTAATCCCGGTGGTGGCGAGTGTGGCGCTTGCCAGACGAATGGAACGCTGTGGTGCAGATGCACTTGTGGCAGAAGGCACAGAGGCGGGAGGTCATATCGGTGAGCTGACAACGATGGTACTGGTACCGCAGATTGTCGATGCAGTGTCTATACCGGTGATCGCAGCCGGTGGAATCGCAGATGGCAGAGGAGTTGCAGCGGCGTTTATGCTGGGCGCAAGAGGAGTGCAGGTAGGTACTCAGTTTGTAGTAACAAAAGAATGTAATGTCCATGAAAATTATAAACAGGCATTGATTAAGGCAAGAGATATTGACTCCCGTGTGACAGGAAGAACCACAGGGCATCCGGTTCGTGTTCTCCGCAATGCGATGGTCAAAGAATATCTGCGAAAAGAACAGGCTGGAGTTCCATTTGAAGAGCTGGAGCAGTTGACACTTGGCGCACTTCGTAAAGCAGTAGTGGATGGTGATGTGACCAATGGAAGTGTTATGGCAGGTCAGTGTGCAGCGATGGCTCACGAGATACTGTCCTGTGAAGAGCTGATCGCAAAGCTGGTCAGCGAGACAGACCGGCTGATCGGAGGCGCAGGATTCTATGAGTAAGATTGCATTTATCTATCCGGGGCAGGGAGCACAGAAAGCAGGTATGGGAAAGGAGTTCTACGAGAATAGTCCGCTTGCCAGGGAGATTTATGATAAGGCATCCGAATATCTTAAGTTGGATATGAAAGCGCTGTGCTTTGAAGAGAATGATCTGCTGGATCAGACGGAATATACGCAGGCGGCTATGGTGACAACCTGTCTTGCAATGACAGCAGTATTGAATGAACAGGGAGCGGTACCGGATGTGTCGGCAGGACTGAGCCTGGGAGAATATTGTGCGATTGCGGAGGCAGGTGCAATGCAGGCTATGGATGCAATCCGGCTGGTGCGTATCCGGGGACAGCTGATGCAGCATACTGTTCCATCCGGACAGGGCGGCATGGCTGCAATCCTTGGGATGGATGCCGGACAGATTGATGCGGTGATTGAGTCAATGGAGGATGTGACAGTAGCAAATTATAACTGTCCGGGACAGATCGTCATTACCGGAACGGCTGTGGCTGTTGAAAAAGCAGCAGAGGCATTAAAAGAAGCCGGAGCGAAGCGGGCAGTGCTGTTAAATGTAAGTGGTCCATTTCATTCACCTGTCTTGCAGAGTGCCGGGGAGCAACTTGGGCAGGAACTTGAGAGAGTTCGGATCGATACATTGCAGATTCCGTATGTGACTAATGTGACAGCAGAGTACGTTACAGACAGCAGCAGGATTCGGGAGCTTCTTGCGAGACAGGTATATTCACCGGTGCGCTGGGAGCAGAGTGTTCGCAATATGATTACGCAGGGTGTGGATACGTTTGTGGAAATCGGACCAGGCAGAACATTAACCGGATTCTTGCGTAAGATTGACCGAAATGTGACGGCGTATCAGGTAAATAACTGGGAAGATTCTAACAGGATTATGGAGGAGTTATGGCAGAAAAAATAGCAGTAGTGACAGGTGCATCCAGAGGAATCGGAAAAGCAATTGCGTTGGAACTCGCAGAAAGAGGATATAAAGTAATCTTGAATTACTGTGGCTCCAGGGCACGTGCAGAGCAGACGGCAGAGGAGATCTGTGCAGCAGGCGGAGAGGCCAGAGCCATACAGTGTGATGTATCAGATTATATCGCATGCGAAGCTTTTATCAGCGGTGTCATCAAGGAAGAGGGACGCATCGATGTGCTGGTGAATAATGCGGGAATTACCAGAGACGGCCTGCTTATGAAGATGTCAGAGGAAGACTTTGAGGCAGTGATCAATACGAATCTGAAGGGCTGTTTTCACTGTATGCGGTTTGTTTCCAGACAGATGTTAAAGCAGAGGAGTGGAAGAATCATCAATCTGTCTTCTGTATCCGGTGTTTCCGGTAATGCAGGACAGGCTAATTATGCAGCGTCCAAAGCTGGTGTGATCGGTCTGACGAAGACTGCAGCGAAAGAACTTGCCAGCCGGGGAATCACGGTGAATGCGATCGCACCTGGATTTATCGATACTGAGATGACAGAAGTGCTTCCGGACGCAGTGAAAGAAGGAGCAAAAGCACAGATCCCACTGAGACATTTTGGAAGACCGGAAGATGTGGCGAAAGCAGTGGCATTTCTGGCATCAGAAGATGCATCTTATATTACAGGACAGGTGATTCATGTGGATGGCGGCATGGTCATGTAGAGAAGGAGAAGAGCATGAAAAGACGGGTAGTTGTAACAGGACTCGGGGCAGTCACCCCGATTGGCAATAATGTAGATGATTTCTGGACTGGTATACGTGCAGGCAAGGTTGGTATCGGTCCGATCACCAGATTTGATGCGACAGGATATAAAGCGCAGCTGGCTGCGGAAGTGAAGGATTTTCAGGCAAAAGAACATATGGATGCCAGAGCAGCCAGACGAATGGAACTGTTTTCAAAGTATGCAGTGGCAGCAGCACTGGAAGCAAAAGAGGATGCCGGTATTGATATGGAGCAGGAAGATGTATTTCGCGTAGGGGTGATCATTGGTTCCGGAGTTGGAAGCCTTGCAACAGTTGAGCAGGCATATGAAAAAATTGTTGAAAAAGGACCGGGGCGTGTAACGCCGATGATGATTCCAATGATGATATCCAATATGGCAGCAGGTAATGTGTCGATTCAGCTGGGAGCCAGAGGAAAATGTACCAATGTAGTAACTGCCTGTGCATCGGGTACGCATTGCATTGGAGATGCGTTTCGTGCAATTCAGTATGGCGATGCAGATGTGGTGTTTGCAGGCGGTACAGAAAGCGCCATCTGTCCGACAGGTGTGGCCGGATTTGCGGCATTGACTGCGCTGAGTGCCAGTACAGATCCGCTGCGGGCTTCCATTCCGTTTGATAAAGACCGGAATGGCTTTGTGTTAGGGGAAGGTGCAGGTGTAGTCGTGCTGGAAGAACTGGAACATGCGAAGAACCGGGGAGCACGAATCTACGCAGAGGTATGTGGATACGGAGCAACCGGGGACGCATATCATATCACATCGCCGATCCCTGATGGAAGCGGTGCGGCGAAAGCTATGACACTGGCAATGGAAGAATGTGGCATGGCACCGGAACAGGTGGATTATATCAATGCACATGGAACCAGCACGCATCATAATGATCTATTTGAGACAAAAGCAATCCATGCGGCATTTGGAGATGTGGCGGCGCAGGTGGCAGTCAATTCCACCAAGTCGATGATCGGTCATCTGCTGGGAGCAGCAGGCGGTGTGGAATTTATTGTATGTGTAAAATCAATTCAGGATGGATTTATTCATCAGACGGTCGGAACCACTGAGGCAGATCCGGAATGTGATCTGAATTATGTGATTGGAGAACCGATGGAAAAAGAAGTACGTGTGGCGATGAGTAATTCGCTGGGATTTGGCGGTCACAATGCATCCATTCTGGTAAGAAAATACGAAGAATAGAGGTGGCAGTAATGGAACTGAAACAGATACTACAGCTGATCGATGCAGTATCAGGCTCCAGTCTGGACAAATTTGAATATGAAGAAGATGGTTCAAAACTGTCTCTGGAAAAAGGAAAAGAGCCGGTCATTGTGAGTCAGGCAGCAGAAAATGTGGAGAGGTCACAGGTGTTGAAACCGGTGGCTGAAGTACAGGAAGAAGAGAAAGAGCCGGCCGGACAGATTGTGAGATCGCCGTTAGTGGGTACTTTTTATGCGGCGCCTGCAGAAGATGCGGAGCCGTTTGTAAAGAACGGTGATCATGTGAAGCAGGGACAGGTGCTTGCTATTGTAGAAGCTATGAAACTGATGAATGACATTGAAAGTGAGTACGAAGGCGAGATCGCAGAAATCTATGTTGAAAATGGACAGAGCGTAGAGTATGGACAGCCGTTATTTCGAATTATATAGATTATATAGATAAATGCAGGAGGACTGAGATGAGACATCTGGGAATCAAGGAAATTGAAGAAATTATTCCACACAGACATCCATTTCTGTTAGTGGATTATATCGAAGACTACGAGCCGGGAGAATATGCGGTGGGATATAAATGTGTATCATTCCGAGAAGAATTCTTCCGGGGACATTTCCCACAGGAACCGGTAATGCCCGGTGTACTGACGGTAGAGGCGCTTGCGCAGACCGGAGCAGTGGCTATTCTTTCAAAAGAGGAAAATAAAGGTAAAATCGCATATTTTGGCGGAATCCAGAAGTGCCGCTTTAAAGGAAAAGTTGTGCCAGGTGATAAAGTGCGTCTGGAAACAAGAATTATCAGGCAGAAAGGACCATTGGGAGTTGGCGAAGCAGTGGCAAGTGTCGACGGCAAAGTTGTTGTCAGTGCAGAACTTACTTTCGTGGTTGGGCAGAGTGATGATTAAGAAAGTGCTGATTGCAAATCGTGGAGAGATCGCAGTGCGGATCATTCGTGCATGCCGGGAAATGGGGATTGAGACAGTTGCTGTTTATTCTGAGGCAGATAAGGAAGCATTACATACACAGCTTGCGGATGAAGCAGTCTGTATCGGTCCGGCACCGTCGGCAGAGAGTTATCTGAATATGGAGCGAATTATCAGTGCAACAATCATTTCCGGAGCAGATGCTGTGCATCCCGGGTTTGGATTCCTGTCGGAGAACAGTCAGTTTGCCAGATTGTGCGAACAGTGTCAGATCACATTCATTGGTCCGGATGCGGATACGATCGAGAGACTTGGCAATAAGTCACAGGCAAGAAATACGATGATCCAGACTGGTGTCCCGGTTATTCCCGGAAGTAAAGAAGCATTGTATGAACCGGAAGAAGCGATACCGGTCGCAGCTGATGTGGGATATCCGGTAATTGTAAAGGCGGCTCTTGGAGGCGGCGGAAAAGGCATGTGCGTAGCGGCAGATGAAACGGAGCTTCATCATGCATTCAGTACAGCGCAGAAAGAAGCAGTAGCTGCATTTGGGGATGGAACGATGTATCTGGAACATTTTGTACAGCGACCGCGACATATCGAATTTCAGATACTGGCAGACAAATACGGACATGTAATTCATCTTGGAGAACGGGATTGTTCGCTTCAGAGAAACCATCAGAAGCTGGTGGAAGAATCCCCATCACCGGCTCTGTCAGAGTCTCTTCGCAAACAGATGGGAGAGGCAGCAGTAAAAGCTGCCAGAGCTTCCGGATATGAAAATGTGGGAACGATTGAATTCCTGCTGGAGCCGGATGGAAACTTTTATTTTATGGAAATGAATACCAGAATTCAGGTTGAGCATCCGGTAACGGAATGGGTAACCGGTATTGATCTTGTAAAAGAACAGATCAGGATCGCATCCGGGGAACCGCTTGGATATACACAGGAAGATATCCATCTGACCGGACATGCGATTGAATGCCGGATCAATGCAGAAAATCCAAAGAAAAACTTCCGGCCATCTCCGGGGAAAATACATGACATTTATCTGCCTGGCGGAAAAGGAGTCCGCATTGATTCTGCAATCTACAGCGGATACGAAGTGCCGCCGTATTATGATTCTATGATAGTCAAAATTATCGTGTATGCCAGGAACCGCCAGGAGGCTGTGGCGAAAATGCAGAGTGCATTAGGTGAGATTATCATTGAGGGAATTGATACGAATGTAGACTATCAGTATGAACTCATCGGACATCCAAAGTTTGTGGCAGGTGATACGGATATTGAATTTATAGACAGGCTCAGTGAGGAAAAATCATGAAACTGAAAAATATGTTTAAGAAAACCAGACGGGATGATGCAGTACTGCATATGCATGACAGACAACCGGAAGTTCCGGATGGACTGCTCCGTAAATGTAATGTCTGCAAGACAGCTATTTTTACAGAAGAAGTACAACAGAATGACTGTATCTGTCCGAAGTGCGGTAACTATTTCCGAATACCGGCATATCAGCGTATTAACAGGATCGCTGACGAGGGAAGTTTTGAAGAATGGGATAAAGATCTTGTGGGGAATAATCCTCTGCATTATGCCGGATATACGGAGAAACAGAGAACGCTGCAGGAAAAAACAGGTTTGAAAGAGGCTGTGATTACGGGAAAAGCACAGATTGGTGGAACAGACGCAGTGCTTGGTGTCTGCGATGGACGTTTTATGATGGCCAGTATGGGACAGGCTGTAGGCGAAAAAATTACCCGAGCGTTTGAACGTGCGACAGAAGAACAGCTTCCGGTGATTTTCTTTACCTGTTCCGGTGGTGCCAGAATGCAGGAGGGAATTTTATCTCTGATGCAGATGGCAAAGACATCGGCTGCCATTAAGAGGCATAGTGATGCGGGACTGTTATACGTAGTCGTATTGACGAATCCTACCACCGGAGGCGTGACAGCGAGCTTTGCCATGGAAGGCGATATTACACTTGCAGAGCCGGGGGCACTGGTTGGATTTGCAGGTCCGAGAGTGATCGAGCAGACGATCCGTCAGAAATTACCGGAGGGATTCCAACGGTCAGAATTCCTACAAGAGCATGGATTTGTAGATGCAATTGTGGAAAGGAAAGATATAAAAAGATTTCTATGTAATGTATTGAAGGTACATATGGATGGGAAATGGGACAAAGTAGTCGCAAGTAGAAGTATGAAAACAACGCAGGATAAGCGTGAGGATATAGATAAAACTGCCTGGGAACGTGTGCAGATTTCCAGAGCAAAAGACCGCCCATCAGGAAGTGACTATATTCAGGAACTTTTTACTGATTTTATAGAACAGCGCGGCGACCGCTGCTACGGAGATGACAGAGCCATTATTGGAGGCATTGCCAGATTCCATGGAATCCCGGTAACTGTGATCGCACAGGAAAAGGGACGTACAACGAAAGAAAATATTGAACATAATTTTGGAATGCCGTCACCGGAGGGATATCGTAAGGCGCTTCGTCTGATGAAACAGGCAGAAAAGTTTCGCCGTCCGATCATTTGCTTTGTGGATACGCCGGGAGCATTCTGCGGTCTGGAAGCAGAAGAGCGTGGTCAGGGGGAAGCTATTGCGCGCAACCTGTATGAGATGTCTTCGCTGAAGGTACCGATTTTGTCTATCGTGATCGGTGAAGGAGGAAGCGGCGGTGCGCTGGCATTGGCTGTGGCTGATGAAGTGTGGATGCTGGAGAACTCGATATATTCTATTTTGTCTCCGGAGGGGTTTGCATCGATTCTGTGGAAAGACAGTAAACGTGCCGAAGAAGCAGCAGGAGTGATGAAGCTCACCGCAAAAGATTTAAAGCAGCTGGGCGTGATTGAACAGATCATAGAGGAACCGGAACTGCTCAATATAGACACGCTTTCTGCGGTGACGAATTTGTTAGATCCACAAATATATAGATTTCTGGAACAAAAGCGAAAAAAAACAAGCGGGGAATTAGTGAAGGAGCGGTACGAACGGTTTCGCAGAATGTAGGATTTTTGCACTGGCATATTTACATATCTCGTGCTAAAATGAATCATAGTAAATGGAAAGAGGAGCACGGATTTGGATACATACAGGGCGATTAATGACATTCTGGTTCATCTGTTTAATGAAATATGGGAACTGGAAGAAAAAGCGATTATTACAGAAGAATACAAAGATATCACGAATAATGATATGCATATTATTGAAGCAATTGGGTTGGGAGACGGCAATAACATGTCCACGATTGCGAGAAAGCTTAATATTACTGTCGGATCACTGACGACATCTATGAACAGTCTTGTGAAGAAACAGTATGCAGAACGTATCCGAAGTGAAGAAGATCGCAGAGTGGTGTATGTCCGGCTGACAGAAAAAGGAATAAAAGCATACCATCACCACGAAGAGTTTCATAAGAAGATGACAGACGCGGTGGTAGCGGCATTGGATCAGGAAGAGATACCTGTATTGGTGAAAACACTGAACAGTCTGGCAGAATTTTTCAGAAGTTACAGATAGAGATCAGATAAGAAAAAGATGAAGAGTCCCTCATATCCGGATGATTATAATCGGGATATGGGGGATTCGTTCATTATTTTGGCATGTGTTGAAATTCCCGACGAATAGCCATTATGGTGATGATAAATGCAAGTAATTCAGTGATTGGTACAGCCAGGCAGATTTTTGTGACTCCTCCGATATAACCACAGATACATAACAAAGGAATCATAAGACCAATCTGTTTGGTTAATGCCAGGATAGCACCTTTTTTCGCATTTCCTATCTGGGAACAGAACATGGTTGTGATAGTCTGTACACCTGTGAGCATAGGAAACAGAAAGAAAATGTGGAGATATTTAGCAGCAAAGTTCATATAAAGAGCATTACTTTTTCCGAAAAGGAGGATGATCGGTGTGGCAAATATCTGGAAGATCAGAAATGCAACGATGCCGATTACGGCACATACTTTGGTTTCCAGACGATACATACTGCGGACTTTTGCATAACACTTTGCACCGATATTAAAGCCGTTGACGGGCTGGGAACCCTGGGCGATTCCAAGAATCAGGCTGGTAAAGAGTGTGTTCAGTTTGATCGTAATTCCGGCGGCAGCTAACGGAATATCGCTTCCATAAGGAGAAGCTGCACCGTAGCGGCGGAGCAGATTATTAAGGACGACCTGAACCAGAAAATTCGTCAGATTGTTGAACATAGCGGTAAGTCCCAGACCACATGCTTCTCTCAGAATAGCGAGGTCAGGTATAAAATCTTTGTATTTCAGATTCGCAGTCTGAAAATGAGGGAGATACAGGAGAACCAGAAGGGCAGAAATTATCTGTGAGAGTACAGTTGCCCAGGCAGCACCTGCAATTCCAAGATGATAATGAAAGATAAACAGTGGATCCAGAATGACATTGAGAACCGCTCCGGTTACCATGCATATCATAGACCACATGGGACTTCCGTCTGCACGGATCATCTGGTTACCTCCGGTAGAAAACAGAAGGAATGGAATGCCCCAGGCGGTGATTGAAACATAGGTGGCAGCGTATGTGTAATTTTCAGGTGTTGCACCAAAGAAATATAAAACTGGCGATAAAAATAATTTTATAATTAAAAACAGAAAAAATCCTGTGATGAGTAATACAGACAGGGAAGTTCCACAGACAGTATGGCATTTGTCATACTGTTTTTTGCCGAGTGAAATATTAAAGACGCTGGCAGAGCCGACACCGATCATCATGGCGATACACATACAGATAGTAGTCAGTGGGAAAGCAACATTGGTTGCAGAATTGCCAAGATAACCGATTCCCTGTCCGATAAATACCTGATCGGCCATATTGTAGAGAGCCGCTGTCAGATTACTGATAATTGCCGGAGGTGCAAAACGCATCAGGAGATAAGATACGGATTCTGTATCATTTAGCAGTGAGGTTCGAGTCGTCTTATTCATATGTATTTGTGTTCCTTTCTGAAAATCAGCCGATATATTTAATTGAGGTATATCATAAAGCTTCTTGTGAAACAAGTGACCCGGACTACAGAAAGACAGTAAAAGACTAACAATTGTAGCATGAGCTACAGCTGTGTTCCATACTTCTGGAAGAGTCAGAAAAAAATTGATAATATTCTGTCAAGAGAAACAAGTAATTCATTACTTACATGAAAAAAGGAGGACATAAGAATGGTATTACCTCAATTTGAGTATCTTGCTCCAAAGACTCTCGGAGAAGCGTGCAATCTGTTAGTAGAATTAGGCAGCAGCGCAAAAGTAATGGCTGGTGCGACCGATCTGATTCCGCCGATGCGTGATAAGGCATTTACAGCGGAGTATCTGGTAGACATCAAAAATGTTCCTGGTTTGGATTACCTGGAATACGATGAAAAGGAAGGATTGAAGATTGGAGCTCTTACCAAGCTCAGAACCATTGAAAAATCAGAACTGGTTCAGGAAAAGAATCCGGCAATTGCTCATGGAGCAAAAGTAATTGCATCTACGCAGATTCGTGCAAAAGGAACCATGGCTGGAAATATCTGTAATGCATCTCCATCCTGTGACAGCGGACCGAACCTGGTGGCTCAGGGAGCGAAGATCCTTGTACAGGGACCGGAAAAAACACGCGAGATTGCAGCAGAAGATTTCTTTGTAGGTGTAAAAAAGACATCTCTGGAACCGGGAGAGATTGTAACCGGAATCGTTATTCCGCCATTAGCCGATAATGAATCTGCAGTTTATATCAAGCATGCAGTAAGAAAGGCAATGGATCTGGCAATCATCGGTGTTGCGGTTAAACTGAAAGTAGAAGATGGTATCTGTACAGATGCTAAGATCGCACTTGGTGCAGTTGCAGTTACTCCGATCCGTGTGCCAAAAGCAGAAGAAGTATTGATCGGAAAGAAGCTGACAGATGATGTGATCATCCAGGCTTCTGAGGAAGCAATGAATTCCTGTCATCCGATTTCAGATATCCGTGCATATATTGAATGAGACAACAGGAGATGTTGCATGTGTGGCGCATGCAGGGGTGAATTGCTGCTTTCTGTCGCAGGTACTGAATTCGCCGTTGGAACAGTCCAGATCGCTGTATCAGCCATACGGCGGAGTGAGTCGTATAGAAATTGATCAAAAAGGAAATATGAGGGTAGCAGAACTTGGTATTATGCCTACAAAGGCACCCAATCCATTCAAGTGCGAAAAAATATGGGAAATATGTAATACTCCGGAAGATACCAGAGAGCATTGCCGGAAAGTATGCCAGAGAGCGTTGATGATGGGAGAGGTATTAAATGAAGCCGGGTGTCAACTGGATCTGGAATTGATACGAAGTGCAGCATTGCTTCATGATGTAGTCAGTTCAAGGAAGCATCATGCTGAAGAAGCTGCAAAGATATTGCGGAAGGAAGGCTATCCGGAAGTGACAGAGATTATTCGTGTACATCATGATATCAGCGGTATTGCCTGGAAGACAGATATGGATCAGGAAAAATTAGGAATGCCGACAGAGGCGGAAGTTTTATATCTGGCAGACCGTCTGGTATTGGGAACACGCTTTGTGAGCTTAGATGAACGGTTTCGTGAGAGCCGGAAAAAATGTGAGAAGCAGAGTGATGCAAAAGAAGCGTTGGAAGCACACGCTTATAGGTATCAGGTGTCTAAATATATAGAGAAGAAGATACAGTATTATATAGAAAAAACGTTGTAGATCGATAGTGAATGAAATTCCCCATATCCGGCTGAAAATCCGGATATGGGGAATTTAACATATCTATGATTCGGAGTCGCTTTCTTTGTTTTTTATGTTATACTGTGTTAGAAAATATTGGTGTATGGAGAATCTCAGCTATGCTTCGAATTTTGAGTTTTACAAAAACAGGAACAGAATTAAATGAAAAGTTATGTAAAAAATTAAAGAATGACTTTTGCGCGGGGTATGCACCTAAACGCGTATTGGATAGAAATGAAGAATTGAATTTTTTGCCGCAGAACATCCCTGAATGGATTCAGGCACATTGGAGTGAGGATGATTTCCTATTTATCGGAGCAGCTGGCATTGCAGTCCGCATGATCGCACCGAGCGTGAAAGATAAATATACGGATTCAGCAGTGCTTGTGATGGACGAGAAGGCACAGCATATTATTCCATTGTTATCCGGACATATGGGTGGAGCAATTACGCTGGCAGAGCAGATTGCAGACGTTACAGGAGCTGTACCAGTGATCACGACAGCTACCGATGTACAGCAGAAGTTTGCTGTGGATGTCTTTGCAAGAGACCACTATCTGAAAATTACAGACCGGGAGAAAGCGAAGCAGATTTCATCCGCTGTATTGGAAGGTAAAACAATTGGAATCTGCGTTGAAGAGGGATATCCACGTCTCAGACAGGCAGTGACCAGAGAGGCAGAAAGATATACTGAATTGAAATGGTGCAATAATAAAGAAGCGTTGAATGAATATGAGTATGGAGTCTTTATATCTACAGATACTAAGGTAAGATCAGAAAGAATACTGGTATTGCAGATCGGTAATGTGGTGGCAGGTGTGGGATGCAGAAAAGGGACTGCAATTGAGATTCTGGAACAGGGCATAGCAGAGACGACGGCACAGCATGGACTGGATCAGAGGCAACTGGAAGCCATTGTAAGTATTGATCTGAAAGCGGAAGAAGTGGGATTGAATGAACTTTCTGAGAAGTGGAAGGTTCCATTTATCACATATAATGTGGAACAGCTTAAGAGCACAGGAGAAGCAAGCAGCAGTTCGGAATTTGTGCAGCAGATTACCGGAGTAGATAATGTATGCGAACGTGCAGTAAAGTATTATCTGAAGGATGAAGCAGATGGAAAGATTATCCAGGAGAAACTGCGCCTGAACGGGATGACAGTTTCTCTTGGAATACGATATTAACTTGTTCATAAGGCTTATATCTCAGTTGATAAGTACAGTGATTGTTGAACCTGTTGAAAAATCAATTGAAAGATTACATGACGTTCACAGTCTGGTTTTTGTCGATGCGCTGAATCGCATTGGTTATGATTTCTTCTGCACGTTCGCTGTTGCCGGTCTGTAACAGTGCCCGAATGGATTCCAGAAGAATACAAAGTTCCTGATTAGTCAAATTATCACTCACTTTCCATACCACCTTTCTTTTGATGTATACAATACGAATCTATTAATGCTTGTAATTACATCATATCAAAAGGGAAAATAAATGTAAAGATATAAGCCTTAGGAAATAGTTAATGAAAAGATAAATTACATAAATAATATACTTCTAAAATGCATATGTCAATATAATTTTCGAGGAGTTGCGCATTTTTTATGAAAATGATAAAATTGTGGCAGAATGTACAGGAACATATAGATGATCATACAGAATGGAGTTAACATGAAGATTTTAGTATTTGCGGGTACAACGGAAGGACGAAAAATCGCGAAGTACCTGAACGGAACTGAGGCAGACACATACGTCAGCGCAGCAACTGAATATGGCGGCAGGCTTCTGGAAGAGTATCAGCATATTCATTTGCTTACCGGACGGATGGATGAGGATGAGATCATGGCGTTCTTGAACGAGAAAGAGATTGATCTTGTAGTAGATGCAACTCATCCATTTGCTGTTCTTGTAACCGGGAATATTAAGAGAGCATGTGACAGAGCAGGTGTGCGGTATCTTCGTTGTCTGAGGGAAGAAGAACATCTGTCAGACGATATGGATTCAATTGATGATACAGAAGGAACTGTGATTCTGGTGAATTCAGTGAAACAGGCGGTAGAGTATCTTAATAATACCAAAGGAAATATATTTATTTCTACCGGAAGCAAAGAACTGGGATTGTATACAGAACTGGATGACTATAAGGAACGATGCTATGCCAGAGTATTGTCGGTCTGGGAATCGGTGAAAAAGAGCATGGAACTTGGGTTTGACGGAAAGCATCTGATTGCCATGCAGGGACCGTTTTCCAAAGAATTGAATGTCGCAATGCTCAGACAGACAGGGGCAGATTATTTTGTGACGAAAGAATCCGGCAGAACCGGAGGATTTGAAGAAAAATATGAGGCAGCCATGGAGACCGGGACTGTGCTTATAGTTATAGGAAGACCGGAAGAAGAGGGCTTACGTGTAGAACAGGTATGTCAGAAGATTGCGGAACAGCTTGCAGATGAGCAGGAGGGATAGAGATGGCTAATACATCGGTAGTCTGGAAGAACCAGACAAAGCTTCGAACCGGATATACGACGGGCAGTTGTGCAGCGGCAGCAGCAAAGGCGGCAGCACACATGCTGGTGTCCGGAGAAATGATAGACGAAGTATCGTTAGTGACTCCAGCCGGAGTCCAGCTGTATCTGGAAGCAGAAGACATTGTAAAGGAAGATAATTATGTCAGTTGTGCCATCCGAAAAGACAGCGGGGATGACCCGGATGTGACGAATGGAATTCTGGTGTATGTCGGGGTGTCATTTGCGTCAGAAGACAAAAAACAGATTGGCAGAGAAATCGAGACAGAGGATGGGACAAAAGGTGGAATTTCAGATGAGAATGCAGGTCGTGTGTTATTAGAAGCCGGAGAGGGCATCGGTCGTGTGACACAGAAAGGCTTGGAGCAGCATATTGGTGATCCGGCGATCAATCTGGTGCCACGCAGGATGATCCGTGAGGCGGTGGAAGAAGAACTTCAGAAAGCCGGTACAGATCGCCGTGTCAGGGTGAAGATATGGGTGCCGAACGGTGCAGAGATTGCAAAGAAGACGTTTAATCCGAAGCTTGGTATCGAAGGCGGTATCTCGATCCTTGGGACAACCGGAATCGTAGAACCTATGAGTGAGAAAGCATTAACGGATACGATATTTGTGGAAATGAAGGTGCGCAAAGAGAACGGCATGGATTACTGCTATGTTGTACCGGGCAACTATGGCTCGGATTTTCTGCATGATACGCTGGGCTATCAGGAGGATGTTGCAGTGAAATGCAGTAATTATGTCGGAGAAGTCATCGATGATGCAGTGCGTCTCCAGATGAAGGGAATCCTGCTGGTGGGGCATATTGGTAAATTCGTCAAACTGGCTGCCGGGATCATGAACACACATTCCAGACAGGCAGATGGGCGCATGGAGATTCTTGCGGCACACGCGGCAATGGCGGGAGGTTCCAGAGAGCTGATCAGGCAGTTGATGGAATGTATTACCACTACGGCAGCATTGGAATTATTGGAAAAAGAAGGTATACTAAAAGAAGTCATGTCTACAGTGATGGTTAAGATTGAGGAGCATCTGAAGCACAGGGCGGGAGATACACTGGCAATCGGTGCAGTCATGTTTTCCAAGGAAATGGGGATCCTTGGCAAGACATCGGATGCGGACAGGCTTGCACTGGAGATTCAGAGTAGAAAGAAGAGCGTATAATGGATAAAGGCATACTATACGGTGTGGGAGTCGGACCGGGTGATCCGGAACTGCTGACTATAAAAGCGTTAAATATGATTAAAGCTTGTGATGTGATTGCGCTTCCGGTGTCAGGTGCAGCGGATAAGAAGCAGATTACAGCATATCAGATCGTAGAAAAGATATATCCAGAGATTGATAAGAAAAGTATTTTATTTCTTTCGATGCCAATGATAAAGGATAAGAAAGCGTTACAGAAGGTGCATGCAGAAGGCGCAGAGAGGGTGTGCAGGGAATTAGATCATGGAGCGGATGTTGCATTTCTCACATTGGGAGATGTAAGTATCTATTCGACGTTCCTGTATATTCAGAAACTTGTGGAAGCATCCGGCTATGAGACGTGTGTGATACCTGGAGTGCCGTCATTCTGTGCAGCAGCGGCAGCACTTAAGACGGGACTTGGAGAAATGGGAGAAGCAATACACATCTTGCCGGGATCTTATGACATCAGCGATGGAATGAGGCTTTCCGGCACAAAGATTCTGATGAAGTCGGGAAGTAAGATTGGTCAGGTGAAAGAAGAACTGCGGAAGTATGACGGTCAGATACGGATGGTCACAAACTGCGGAATGGAAGAGGAACAGATATACCGTTCGCTGGAAGAGATTCCGGAGCAGGCGGGATATTATTCATTGATTATTGCAAAAGAAGGAGAAAAACGATGATTTGGTTTGTAGGAGCAGGACCGGGAGCGGAAGATCTGATTACTGTCCGGGGACAGAGATTATTAATGGAGGCAGATCTTGTGATCTATGCAGGATCACTGGTGAATCCAGAACTGCTAAAATGCTGCAAAGAAAGATGTGAGATCCGCAACAGTGCATATATGACACTGGAGCAAGTGATTGATGCCATGGTACAGGCAGAGCAGGATGGTAAGAAAGTCGTGCGTCTGCATACCGGAGATCCGTCGTTATATGGAGCGATTCGTGAACAGATGGATCTGTTGGATGAAAAGCAGATTACGTATCAGGTGTGTCCGGGAGTCAGCTCGTTCAGCGGAGCAGCTGCGGCATTGCAGGCAGAATATACCCTGCCGGACGTATCCCAGTCGGTAGTTATCACCAGGATGGCGGGACGTACACCGGTACCGGAGAAGGAATCTGTGAGAAGTTTTGCAGAACATGGAGCGACCATGGTATTGTTTTTGAGCACGGGTTTAATCGGAAAGCTTACGGAAGAATTACTTGCCGGAGGCTATACGGAAGATACACCGGCAGCAATTGTATACAAGGCGACCTGGCCGGAAGAAAAAGTATTCCGTTGTACGGTCGGTACACTGAAACAGACAGCAGATGAGAATCAGATTACCAGAACAGCACTGATCGTGGTGGGAAATGTATTGGATTGCGAATACCGGAGAAGTGACCTGTATCATCCGGAGTTTTCTACAGGATATCGAAGTGCTCATGCGGACAAAGCGGTATCCGGACACAAGCGGATCTATGTGATCGGCATGGGCCCGGGGAATCGTAACAGCATGACCTATGAGGCGGCAGAGGTGCTCGAGCGGTGTCAGGTGATCGCAGGTTATACAGTTTATGCGGATCTGTTGAAGAAAGAATATCCAGGCAAAGAATATCTGACAACGCCGATGCGTCAGGAGACACAGCGATGTCAGCTTGCATTTGAAGAGGCTGCAAAAGGAAAAGAAGTGGCGATGGTATGCAGCGGAGATGCCGGGGTATATGGCATGGCAGGTCTGATGTATCAGATCGGTCAGGAATATCCGGAAGTAGAGATAGAAGTAATCCCAGGCGTGACAGCAGCATTGTCCGGCGGGGCGGTACTTGGCGCACCGCTCATGCATGATTTTGCAGTGATCAGTCTGAGTGATCTGCTGACACCGTGGGAGAAGATTGAAAAGCGTCTGCTCATGGCATCGAAGGCTGACCTTGTGATCTGTCTGTATAATCCGTCGAGCAGAAAGCGTGCAGATTATCTGCAGAAGGCATGTGACCTGATGATGCAGTACAAAGCACCGGAGACGGTGTGCGGAATCGTACGTAATATCGGACGTGACGGGGAGTCAAGCGAGATTATGAGTTTAGCAGAACTTAGAAATAAAAAAGTTGACATGTTCACAACTGTATATATAGGAAATCAGGAAACGATAGAATTAAATGGGAAAATGGTAACGCCAAGAGGATATCGTAATGTGTAAGGAAATATGCGGAAACGGATGCCGTGCTGCGCTTATCGGCGCGGGCATGGGAAATAAAAATATGCCGACATTGGAAGCGAGAACGCAGATTGAACAGGCGGATGCCTGTATCGGTGCGGCGCGTCTGCTGGAAATATGTCCGGAAGAAAAACCAAAGTTTGCAGAGTATCGTTCTGCAGAAATTATAAAGATTATCAAGAATCATCCGGAATACAGCAGATGGGCGATCGTGTTATCCGGTGATGTGGGATTCTACAGCGGCGCGAAGGCATTGACGCAGGCGTGTAAGGAGGCAGGGATTCCCGTAGATATCGTACCGGGCATTGCGTCTGTCGTCTATCTTGCAGCACGGCTTGGCGTATCCTGGGAAGACGCGGCACTCCGCAGCATCCACGGCAGGAATCAGAATATCATTTATGCCATCGATCATCATGCCAAGACATTTGCTCTGCTGGACAGGAAAAGCGCGGTAGAATTTTGTGAGCAGATTCGGGAATATGGCATGGAGGATCTGATCTGTCATATCGGGATGCGGCTGTCATACGATGATGAAACGATACGGACGATGTCTGCCGGGGAATTAACGCCAGAGGATATGGGAGAACTTTCTACAATGTTGATCGAGAATCCGCATCCTGTGGAATCCGCATCGGTTCATCTGCCGGATGATGCATTTATCCGCAGTCAGGAAGGACGCGTGGTGCCGATGACAAAAGCGGAAGTCCGGGCAGTCAGCATCGCAAAGCTTGGACTTACGAGTCAGGCAGTCTTCTATGATATCGGTGCGGGCACAGGTTCTGTTTCGATCGAAGCAGCACTTCACGGAGAACAAGTGCAGGTGTACGCGATTGAGCAGCGCGAGGATGCGTGTGAACTGATCCATGCAAACAGACGGAAGTTCCGGACGGCGCAGGTTCAGGTAATCCATGGCAGTGCGCCGGAGGCGGTGGAAGGACTTCCGGCACCGACACATGCATTTATCGGAGGAAGCACAGGACACCTTCATGATATTATCCGCATGTTAAAAGAGAAGAATCCGGAAGTGACACTGGTGATCAATGCCATTTCCTTAGAAACGATAGAAGAAGTGATGCAGGCAGTCAGATCTGGTCTGTTGACAGATCCGGAGATCGTACAGATGAATGTGGCGGCATCCAGAGTATTAGGAAGATATCATATGATGACCGGACAGAATCCGGTGTATATTATAACGGAGAGAAAACGATGACAAAGATACCGGGAATTTTGCTTGCAGCACCGTCCAGCGGCAGCGGTAAGACGATCACTGCCTGTGGACTGATGGCAGCGTTTGAACAGATGGGGAAAAATATCCGGGCATGCAAATGCGGACCGGATTATATTGATCCGATGTTTCACCGGACAGTACTTGGGATAGAATCTGAGAATCTGGATCTGTTTTTTTGCAGTGAACAGGAACTCCGGGAAATCTATCTGGCACACGGAACAGGTGCAGAGTTTGTAGTGACAGAAGGGGTCATGGGATATTATGACGGCATTTCCTTTGGAAGTTCCGATGGTAGTGCATGGGAGACTGCCGGGGTATTGGGGCTTCCGGTGATATTAGTTGTTCCGTGCCGTGGGATGGCATCTTCAGTACTGGCACTGTTAAAAGGATTTCTGGAATATCGGCAGGACAGTCATATCAGAGGCATTATATTGAACCGTATTTCACCGATGCTGTATCCGCGGATGAAAGAGATGCTGGAGCATGGGCTTGCAGATATGGGACATCCGGAGGTGAAGATACTTGGGTGTCTTCCGGAGAAAGAATGTTTTCAACTGGAAAGCAGACATCTGGGTCTGGTAACACCGCAGGAGCTGACCGGATTAAAGAATCAGCTGCAGGAAGCCGGACAGACGATCGCAGAGACAGTTGATCTGCCGGGGATTCTGAAAATCGCAGAACAGGCGGAGTGCCTGGAAGAGGAGAATTCGATAAAAAAAGAAGTGAATGAAAAGGCAAAGGTGCGTGTGGCTGTTGCCAGAGACGAAGCATTTTGCTTTTACTATAAAGAGAATATGAAATTACTGGAACAGGCCGGCTGTGAGCTGGTGCCATTCAGCCCATTGGGGGATGAAGCATTGCCGGAAGCGTGCAGCGGATTAATCCTCGGGGGCGGTTATCCGGAACTTTACGGTGCAAGACTTGAGGCAAATGAAGGATTGCGCAGGGAGATTCGTGAGAAGATAGCGGATGGCATGCCGTGTCTTGCAGAATGCGGAGGCTTCCAGTATCTGCAGGATGATTTGACGGATGCGGAAGGATACAGCTATCATATGGTGGGAGTTATTTCGTCAGAGAGCAGTAATCAGGGCAGGCTTGTGCGTTTTGGATATGTAACGATTGAAGCGGAGCAGGACGGCGCATTTTTTAAGAAAGGCGAGCAGATACGGGCACATGAATTTCATCACTGGGACAGTACCGATAATGGAGAAAGCTGCCTTGCAGCAAAACCGGATGGTAAGAGAAGCTGGCAGTGTATGCACATGAACGGGAATCTGATGGCAGGTTATCCACATCTTTATTACCGTTCACATCCGGAACTGGTGGAACGGTATGTGAAAGCCTGTGAAGAATATTTCAGAAAAGAAAACAGACGATAAGGAAAGTTAAATTATGACATTAGAGGAATTGCAGAAAGAGATCCAGCCGGCTGATCAGGATGTGATCAGACAATCGGAAGAACGTTGGATGAAAGTAGGGAAACCGCTGTTCAGCCTGGGTAAGCTGGAACAGCAGATTACCCGGATTGCCGGGATAAAACGGATCGCATGCTATGAACTTAAGAAGAAAGCGCTGGTTGTTATGTGCGCCGATAACGGTGTGGTAGCAGAAGGCGTGACACAGACCGGGCAGGAGGTTACTGCGATTGTGGCAGAGAATTTCAGCCGCCATGAGACCAGTGCCTGTCTGATGGCAGAAGTGGCAGGCGTAGACATTTATCCAGTGGATATCGGCATGATAACGGATGTGAAGGATGTGACCAGAGAGGATGAAAAGGTCGCATATGGCACGAGGAATTTTGCCAAAGAACCGGCCATGACGAGAAAACAGCTGTGGCGGGCAATTGAAACCGGTATCCGGATCGCCGGTGAGAAGAAGCAGGAAGGGTATGATATTCTGCTGACAGGCGAGATGGGGATTGGTAATACAACGACCAGCAGTGCAGTGGCATCGGTACTTCTGAACCGTGAACCAGAAATGGTGACCGGGAAGGGAGCCGGTCTGGATGAGGAAGGACTTAAGCGTAAGATACATGTGATTGAGGATGCGATCGGGCGTTATGGTCTTCGGGAAGCGGATGCGCTCACGGTGATGGCGTCCGTTGGCGGATATGATATCGCAGGGCTGTGCGGACTCTGTATCGGCGGAGCACTTTACCATATTCCGGTCGTGCTGGATGGTTTTATCTCCGGCGTGGCAGCTCTTGGTGCGGTTCGTCTGATTCCGGCGGTGGCAGATTACCTGATTCCATCCCATGTGTCCAAAGAGCCGGCATCTCATTATGTATTAGAAGCGCTGGGACTTTCACCGATTATCACCTGTGATATGTGTCTGGGCGAGGGCAGCGGAGCAGTTGCAGTGATTCCGTTGCTGGAAATGGGACTGAGAGTTTATGAAGATATGGGAACATTTGAGGATATACAGGTAGAGCAGTATAAGGTACTATAATTAGGGAGAGATTATGCGTATTATCAATTCATTTTTTATCGCACTGGCGATGTATTCCAGAATCCCGGTTCCGAGGGTGGACTGGAAAAAAGAGAATATGCGTTATGCCATGTGCTTTTTTCCGGTGATTGGAATTGTGATCGGAGCGGTCATGTATCTGGCAGAATGGCTGTTGGATAAGGCGGCTGTGGGCGGTCTGTTCCGCGGTGCGGTATTTACATTGCTTCCGGTTATCATTACCGGGGGCATTCATATGGACGGCTTCATGGATACGATGGATGCGCTGGGATCCTGGGGGGATCGGGATAAGAAACTGGAAATCCTGAAGGATTCCCATGCAGGAGCATTTGCCATATTGGGCATGGGCTGTTATCTGTTGTGGAGCGTGGCGGTGTGGAGTGAACTTCCGTTAGAAGTGATAGGAGTATGCTGTGTAAGCTTTGTACTTTCCAGGGCACTCAGCGGATTCAGCGTGGTTACGTTTCCGGCAGCAAGGAACAGCGGACTGTTGAAGACATTTCAGGACGGTGCACAGAAAAAAGTTGTCAGGATTACGATGTGTCTGTATATGGCAGCAGCAGTGATCATGATGGCAGTGATGGACGTGCGGGCAATGGCAGGAGCTGTGGCAGGAGCGGGAATCACATTTCTATATTATGCAGTGACCAGCCGGAAGCAGTTTGGCGGCGTGACCGGAGATCTGGCAGGATTCTTTCTGGAAACAGCAGAGCTTGCGATGTTTACCGGAATCATGGTCAGCTGTATTGGGAGGTAACAGATGGAGATTGTATGGGTGCGGCATTTTATGACGCCGGGTAACCGTAAGAAGCAATATATTGGAAGTACGGATGAACCGCTGGATGCGGAAATGATTCCGCGGGATCTGAAAGACTATCCGCAGATTGATGCATTGACAGTCAGTCCGATGCTCAGATGCAGACAGACCGCAGAGCGGATCTGGCCTGGGATGTCTTTTGAGACAGAACCGCTGATGCGGGAGCTGGATTTTGGCGAATACGAGAGAAAGACTTACGAAGAATTGAAGGATGAGCCAGTGTATCAGGCATGGCTTGATGCCGGCGGAGTGGGTGCGTTTCCGGGAGGAGAAGACCGGGCAGATTTCCAGACGCGGTGCGTGCAGGGAGCAGAGAAGATGATCGACAGACTGATCGCATCGGATTGTAAACGTGCAGGTGTGGTAGTACACGGCGGCACCATCATGGCAGTGCTGTCGGCATTTGATCCGGACAAGCAGCCGTTTTACCATTGGCAGGTATCCAATGGCAATGGATACATTACCGAGATTGATCCGGAAGAATGGAAGCGGGGCATGCATCATTTTCACAATATCCGGATCATACACGAAATAGATACGACAGATGGAGAAAAATTACGATGAAGATATTATGTGTCTGCCTGGTGGGCATGATACTCGACTGGATATTTGGCGATCCCGTGTGGTTGTACCATCCGGTGCGGATCATTGGCAAATGGATAACATTTTTGGAAAAGTTGCTCAGGAAGATTGCCGGAGATCAGCAGGGAAATGAAAAGAAACTGCTGATCGCGGGAGGTGTACTGTGGGTGCTTGTGATTCTGGCATCGACAGCAGTACCGATGGGAATCTTACATCTGGTAAAGCAGTTCAGTACCAGTGTGGCATTTGCATTGGAATGTTTCTGGTGTTATCAGCTTCTGGCGGCCAGATCACTGGGAAAAGAAAGTAAAAAAGTATATAAAAAACTAAAACAGGACGATCTTGCAGGAGCAAGGCAGGCGGTGTCTATGATCGTCGGCAGAGATACGGAGAATCTGACAGCGGAAGGCGTGACGAAGGCGGCAGTTGAAACGGTAGCTGAGAATACCAATGACGGGGTGATCGCACCGCTATTCTATATGCTGATCGGCGGTCCGGTACTCGGATTCGTCTATAAAGCGGTTAATACGATGGATTCCATGTTAGGATATAAGAATGACAAATATCTATATTTTGGCAGAGTGGCAGCAAAAATGGATGATGCGGCGGGATTTATCCCAGCGAGAATATCAGCGCTGCTTATGATCCTGGCAGCATGTCTGCTCGGAATGGATGGAAAGAATGCACTGTGGATCTGGAAGCGTGACCGTAAGAACCATGCAAGCCCGAATGCGGCACAGACCGAAGCAGTGTGTGCAGGAGCGTTACAGGTGCAGCTTGCAGGAGATGCGTGGTATTTTGGCGTGAAGCATGAGAAAGAGACAATCGGTGATCCGATTCGCAAGATCGAGCCAAAGGACATCCTTCGGTCGGAGAAGCTGATGATAGGAACAGAAATACTGACATTTTTGCTGTTCGGCGGCATCCGGCTGTTTTTCTAAAGAGTATTTTGGCAGTAGCGGTTTGAGCATAGAGGTTTGACATGAAATATACACACGGAGGAGATATCTATACAACTGAATACCAACTGGATTTTTCAGCGAATATCTGTCCGTTCGGAGCTAATGAAGCGGTCCGCCAGGCAGCAATCCGCGGGATGGAATCGGTAACAGCTTACCCGGACAGCCAGTGCAGGAGACTGCGACAGAAGCTTGCAGAGAAATTGCAGATTCCGGCAGAGTGGACGATTGCGGGAAATGGTGCAGCGGATGTGTTATTTTCTCTGGTACTGGCAGAAAAGCCAGAGAAAGGTATGATCCTTGCACCGGCATTTCAGGAGTATGAACAGGCGCTTTGCAGCGCAGGCAGCGAGGTGATTATCTGGAAACGGGATCCGGCACAGGATTTCAGACTGGGTGAGGAGTTTCTGATGCGTCTGGAGCAGGAATTAAAAGAAGGACTTGGAATAGTGTTCTTCTGTACGCCGGACAACCCGTCCGGAGCATTGATCTCAACAGAGATTCTGCTGAAAGCGCTGGAACTGTGTGATACATATTATGCGCGGATGGTCGTAGATGAAAGCTTCTGGGAGTTTGCATTTGACCGGGAAAAGGAGACGATGCTTCCATATATAGAGAAGACCGGGTCTCTTTTTTTACTTCGTTCATTTACGAAAATGTATGGCATTCCGGGACTGAGGCTTGGCTATGGTCTGTGTTCGGATACAGAACTGCTGGAACGCATGGAAGAAGTCAGACAGCCGTGGAGTGTGTCGATTCCGGCACAGGAAGCAGGGATTGCGGCGTTAGATGAGCAGGAGTGGTGCAGACAGGTGAGAAACTATGTGGCAGAACAGAGAGGCTGGCTTGCCGGAGAACTGGAGCATCTTGGATGTAACGTGTATCCGTCAGCAGCTAATTACCTGTTATTCTATCTGGATAAAGAATTGATGGAACCGTTGAAGAAAAAAGGAATTCTGATTCGGGACTGCAGCAATTACCGGGGACTTACGAAAGGGTATTACCGGATTGCAGTCAAGACGGAAGAAGAGAACCGGCAGCTGATTGATGCAATGCGGGATGTGTTAAAATAAAAGTAATTGGATGATTAGGATAGAAAGGATCAGTTCAGGATCAGCTAGGAGGAAGTGACAGATGGCAAAACCGATTATGATACAGGGAACCATGTCGAATGCAGGGAAAAGTGTGCTGACGGGAGGACTCCTGCGGGTGCTTGCGCAGGATGGTGTGAAGGCGGCGCCGTTCAAATCCCAGAACATGGCATTGAATTCGTATATTACAGAAGAGGGATTGGAAATGGGACGGGCACAGGTGATGCAGGCAGAGGCGGCAGGCATTGAACCGCTTGCAGTAATGAATCCGATCCTGCTGAAGCCGACCAATGATACCGGCTCCCAGGTGATCATCAATGGAAAAGTGGAAGGAACCATGTCTGCGATGGAATATTACCGGAGAAAGACAGAGTATATTCCGGTTATTATGGAAGCATATGAGAAGCTGTCGGAGCAGTATGACGTGATCGTAGTAGAAGGTGCAGGGAGTCCTGCGGAGATCAATCTGAAGACCAATGATATTGTGAATATGGGATTGGCGAAAATGATCGATGCACCGGTACTGTTGGCTGGTGATATTGACAGAGGCGGTGTATTTGCACAGATCGTTGGAACCATTGTGCTGTTGGAAGAGGGAGAACGGAAGCGCATTAAGGGAACGATCATTAATAAATTTCGGGGGGATAAGGAGATACTGCGCCCGGGACTGGATATGCTGGTAGAACGGACACATGTGCCGGTCTGCGGAGTAGTGCCGTATTTTTATCTCGATATTGACGACGAAGACAGTCTGTCTGAGCGTTTTGCCGGAAAACAGGGAACCGGGCCGATTGATATCGCGGTGATCCGCTTCCCGAGGATTTCTAATTTTACAGATCTTGCAGCGTTTGAGTGCAGAGAGGAAGTATCGCTCCGCTATGTCAGCCAGGCGGCAGAGTTCGGAGAACCGGATCTGGTTATTTTACCGGGAACGAAGAGTACGATCGCAGATCTGCTGTGGATGCGCCAGAATGGACTGGAAGGCAAGGTGCTCCGCCATGCATCAGCGGGAGGCCTGGTATTTGGTATCTGTGGCGGATATCAGATGTTGGGCGCGGAAGTGCGTGATCCTGACGGAGTAGAGACCGGCACCGGCAAATGTGTGCGCGGCATGGAACTTCTGCCGGCAAGGACAGTGTTTGAGCCGGAAAAGCATCGGACACAGATCACAGGACATTTTGGTACTGTGAAAGGGGCGTTCTCGGAACTGTCGGATGTACCGTTTACAGGATACGAGATCCATATGGGAAGAACGGAGTATATCGGAGAGCAGACGGAATTGCTGTATCTGGATAATGGAACTGCGGACGGTCTGCAACATGGCAATGTCTACGGCTGTTATATCCATGGTATTTTCGATCAGGCAGAGGTTGTGACGGCGGTTCTGAAGACAATCCTGAAACGCAAAGGACTGGATGCAGACCAGGTGAAGAGTATTGACCGGAAACAGTATAAAGAGGAGCAGTACAATAAACTGGCAGACATCATCCGGGAGAATCTGGATATGAAGATGATCTATGAGATTATAGAACGTGGAGGAAAGTAATGCTGCATGTAGTAACCGGAGGAAGTGGCAGCGGGAAATCTGCGTATGCGGAAACAGAACTCCTGCGCCTTGCAAAACAAAATAATTGTAAAAAATATTATATTGCGACCATGGAGCCTTTTGGCGAAGAGACGCTTAAAAAGATTGCACGTCACAGGGAAATGCGTAAGGACAAAGGCTTTGAGACACTGGAGTGTTACACAGATCTGAAAGGGACGGCTGAGACACTGGCAGACCGCCCGGCGGTGCTGTTAGAGTGTATGTCGAATCTGACGGCAAATGAGATCTACCGACCGGATGGCGCAGGAGATCAGACAGCAGACAGGATCATGGACGGTGTGGCAGAACTCTGTAAGCAGTGTGAACATGTCGTGATCGTTACGAATGAGGTATGTTCAGAGTGTGCCAGAGATTCGGAGGATATGATCCGGTACAAACAGATATTGTCGGAGATCAACTGCAGAATGGCAGAGCGGGCAGACGATGTAACGGAGATCGTGTATGGAATATCGGTGGAGGTGAAACGATGAAAATGATAATCGGCGGAGCCTATCAGGGGCAGTTTGCCTGGGCAAAATTGCATTTTCCAGAAATTACAGCACAGGAATGGATTGATGGAAAAGAATGCAAAGACACAGATATATTTACATGCAAAGGGATTTATAACTTTCATGAGTATATACGACATGTAGAAGAAGAACAGAGAGCAGAGATTGCAGATAAACTGATCCATCAGAATCCAGAGGTCATTCTGGTCAGCGACGAGATCGGATATGGACTGGTGCCGGTCGATGCAGCCGACCGCTGTTACAGAGAACAGGTGGGACGGATCTGTACGGATCTGGCGGCATTTTCAGATGAAGTGGTACGTGTGGTTATGGGAATCGGCACAAAGATCAAGGGGTGACAAAAGATGAAAGAGATTGAACTGGAACAGGTGCTTCCGCAGGAAATCGAGAAGCGGAGCTTTGAAATTATCACAGAAGAATTGGGAGATATGAAGCTGGTGCCGGGAACGGAGCCGGTGGTAAAACGCTGTATTCATACCAGCGCAGACTTTGATTATGCGAAGAATCTGGTGTTTTCAGATGGAGTGATCGAACATGCACTGAAGGTATTGGGAAGCGGCGCAACCATCGTTACGGATACGCAGATGGCGATGGCAGGTATTAATAAGAGAAAGCTTGCAGCACTCGGCTGCCAGATCCGATGCTTCATGTCAGACCCTGATGTAGCAGAAGAGGCAAAGGAAAGGGGTGTTACCCGCGCGGTAGTCAGCATGGAGCATGCGGCAAAGCTTCCGGGACCACTGATCTTTGCAATCGGTAATGCACCGACAGCGCTGGTACATCTGTATGAACTTGTGAAGTCCGGGGCAGTGAAGCCGGAGCTTATCATCGGAGTGCCGGTAGGCTTTGTGAATGTCGTGCCATCGAAGGAACTGATATTGACATTAGAAGATGTGCCATATATCGTAGCAAGAGGAAGAAAAGGCGGCAGTAATATCGCAGCCTGTATCTGCAACGCACTATTGTATATGATGCCGGGAGGACGTTAGAGTTGAAAAAGGATGCGAAACACAATACATTAGAACAGATCCATGAAGCGGCAAAAAAGGAATTCCTGGAGAAAGGATTCAAGACAGCATCGCTTCGTAATATTGTGAAAATGGCTGGTGTTACGACCGGCGCATTTTATGGATATTACAAGAGTAAGGAAGAACTGTTTGGAGCGCTGGTAGATGAGCAGTACCGTTATGTAATGGAGCATTTTTGTCGGGCGCAGGATGAATTTGCAGAGCTTCCGGCGGAAGAACAGCCGAATCATCTGAGCGAGATATCCGGGGACTGTATGCTGGATGTGCTTCTCTATGCACAGGATTATCCGGATGAGTTTCAGCTTCTCCTTCGTTGCGCGGAGGGAACCAGATATGCAGGGATGATTGATGATATGGTGGAGATTGAGGTAGAAGCTACACATCGCTATCAGAAAACACTTGACAGCATTGGCAGACCATCACCGGAGATTAATCCTATGCTGGAGCATATGCTGGCGACAGGGATGTTTAATGCATATTTTGAAATGCTCATTCATCAGATGCCGCTTGATCAGGCAAAGAGATATCTTAAGAATCTGCGTGATTTTTCTACTGCTGGATGGAATAAAATATTAGATCAGTAAGTTCTGACTAACAAGAATAACTTGACAAATAAGTGACCTCTGAGTTATCTTTATAACAGTGTTATATGTGAATGGCTGCACGTGGCAGCCTTTTCTTTCAATTGATGGTTAGTGGCGACTAATTATCAATAAAGACGTATGTGACAGGAGAATCTAAAAGAGAAAAGTAATGAGGAGGAGAAAATGAAGAAACAAAGTTCCTTATCAAGGCTCTTTGCGTATGCAGGCAGTTATAAATACCTGACAATTCTGTCATGGGTACTGTCTGTAATCAGTGCGTGGATTGCCCTGGTGCCATTTTATTACATCTGGAAGATTATCAAAGAAGTATTAGCTGTGGCACCGGATTACGGTCAGGCAGAGCATTTATCCGGTTACGGATGGTCAGCGGTGAGTTTCGCATTGTTATCGATGCTGATCTATATCTGTGCATTGATGTGTTCCCATATTGCGGCATTTCGCGTGCAGGCGAATATGAGGACGGAGATGATGCATCATATCGTAACACTGCCACTTGGATTTATGGATGGTGAGGGAAGTGGTAAGATCCGCAAGATCGTTAATGAGTGCAGTGCGGCAACAGAGACATATCTTGCACATCAGCTTCCGGATCAGGCAGGAGCCTATGCAACACCGGTGGGACTGTTAGTGCTGTTATTAGTATTTGACTGGAGGCTTGGACTTTTAAGTCTCGTTCCTGTAGTCCTTGCATTTCTTATCATGGGAAGCATGACCGGCAAGAAGATGGAACAGAAGATGAAGGAGTATCAGAATGCGCTGGAGGAAATGTCCAGTGAAGCCGTGGAATATGTGCGTGGTATTCCGGTGGTCAAAACATTTGGTCAGTCCGTCTTTTCATTTAAGAGATTCCGTACGTCGATTGAAAAATATGAGAAATGGACGATTTCTTATACAGAAGATCTGCGGATGCCGATGGTTGCTTATACAACGATCATCAATGCGGTATTCAGCATATTGATCGCAGCGGCATTTTTCTTCACGACAAGTAATGCATTTTTGCTGAATCTGCTATTTTATATTATTATCACACCGATCATTACGGTGACACTGAACAAGATCATGTTCGCCAGTGAGAATAAGATGATCGTGGCATATGCATTAGCCCGTGTGGACAGCATTATGGACAGGAAGCCGCTGCAGGAGACAGATAAGGCAGCTGTACCGGAGGATAATTCCATTACATTCGAGCAGGTGTCGTTCCGATATGAAGACGCTGCGAAAGATGCATTGCATCAGATCTGTCTCGAAATCGGAGAGGGAGAACATGTGGCAGTTGTAGGACCGTCCGGCGGCGGTAAGACAACACTTGCAAGCCTGATCGCAAGGTTCTTTGATGTGACGGAAGGCGCAGTGAAGATTGGCGGTGTGGATGTAAGAGACATTCCGTCTAAAGAACTGATGGAGCGGGTATCCTTCGTATTTCAGGACAGTAAGCTGCTTAAGATGTCGATTTTTGAAAATGTGCGGATGGGAAAAAAGGATGCATCCAGAGAAGAAGTGATGGAGGCATTAAAGAATGCCCAGTGTGAAGATATTATTGAAAAATTACCGAATGGCATCGATACCGTTATCGGAACAAAAGGTACATATGTATCCGGCGGTGAGGCACAGCGTCTGTCCATTGCACGGGCAATGCTTAAGAATGCACCGATTCTGATCTTAGATGAGGCGACAGCATTCGCAGATCCGGACAATGAGACAAAAGTGCAGGAAGCGTTCAGCCGATTGTCTCAGGGCAAAACGGTTATCATGATTGCTCACAGATTGTCTTCTGTAACGAATGCAGACCGCATTTTTGTATTAAAAGACGGTGAGATTGCTGAGACCGGTACTCATGAAGAGCTGGAAAAAGCAAATGATTTATACGCTCATATGTGGGAAGAGTATAACAAATCTGTATGCTGGAAGGTAGGTGTGTAATATGACATTAAAAGAAAAATTACAGCATAGATACGCACTGTCTGAGAAGGGTGCGCAGGATATGATCCATGCATTTATATCAGTGACGATTTCTGATATCGTACTCATGTTTCCGGTAGGAATGTTATATATGCTGGTAAAATATTATATGGCAGGTGATCTGGAAGGCAGGGGCGGATTCTTTGCAATCGGATGCATCGTGTGCCTTCTGTTGATCGGAATTACAACTTATATCCAGTATAATGCGACATTCATGAGCACGTATGTTGAAAGTGGCGTACGTCGAATTGCTCTGGCGGAAAAGCTTAGAAAGATTCCTTTATCTTTCTTTGGAAAGAAAGATCTGTCAGATCTTACCAGTGCGATCATGAACGACTGTGCAACGATGGAGACAGCATCCTCACACTGGATTCCGGAACTTGTGGGTGCGTGCATTTCTACAGCACTGGTGGCAGTAAGCCTGTTCTTCATTAACTGGAAAATGGCAATTGCTGCACTCTGGGTACTGCCGGTATCATTTCTTATTGTGTTATGCTCCAGCAGAGTTCAGAAGAACATGGTGTCAAAGCAGATGAATCTGAAGATGGCATGTGCGGACGGTATTCAGGAGTGTCTGGAGACGGTACGCGATCTTCGGGCCAATAATGCAGAGGCGGAATATCTGGAAGGTCTGGATAAAAAGATCCGTGCTGTGGAAAAACATGCAATTTTTACAGAATTAAATACAGCAGTATTTGTGGCAAGCGCACAGATGATCCTGAAATTCGGTATTGCGACAGTCGCATTAGCAGGTGGCGTACTGCTGTCAAAGGGTAATATTGATGTGCTGACATTCTTCATGTTCCTGTTGCTGGTATCCAGACTGTATGATCCGATGCAGATCTCATTACAGAATCTGGCAGCGATCATTGCAACCGATGTCCAGTGTGAACGTCTGGACGAGATACTGTCTCATGAGGTACAGACCGGAGAGACGATGCTTAACAATCAGGGATACGATATAGAATTTGATCATGTGGGATTCGCATATGACAGCGGAGAAGAAGTGCTAAAGGATGTAACATTTACCGCAAAACAGGGCGAGGTCACAGCACTGATCGGTCCGTCCGGCGGTGGTAAGACAACCGTATCCAGACTGGCATCCAGATTCTGGGATATCAGCAGAGGTCAGATCAGAGTCGGCGACATGGATGTGCGGCAGGCAGATCCGGAGACACTGATGTCTCTGTATTCAATCGTGTTCCAGGATGTGACGCTGTTCAATAATTCCATCATGGAAAATATCCGGATCGGAAGACAGAATGCGACCGATGAAGAAGTTATCGCAGCGGCGAAACTGGCGCATTGTGATGAATTTGCCGAGAAGCTTCCGAATGGCTGGAATACGATGATCGGTGAAAACGGATCCGAATTATCCGGCGGTGAACGCCAGAGGATCTCGATCGCCAGAGCATTTCTGAAGGATGCGCCGATCATTCTGCTGGATGAGGCAACGGCATCACTGGATGTAGATAATGAGACTGTGATTCAGGAATCGCTGTCCAGACTGATTAAGAATAAAACGGTCATGATCATTGCACATCGTATGCGTACGGTAGCAGAAGCAGATAAGATTGTTGTATTAAAAGATGGCGTGGTGGCAGAAAGCGGATCGCCGAAAGAGCTGGAAGCGCAAGGTGGTATTTATCAGCATATGGCAGCAGTACAGATGCAGGCGGCTGGCTGGAGATTATAAGATGCCAGGAGTGTGAGAG
The DNA here is from genome assembly GCA_963592205.1 of bacterium. GTDB lineage: Bacteria > Bacillota > Clostridia > Lachnospirales > Lachnospiraceae > Claveliimonas. The sequence goes on along the minus strand of CAVAVU010000077.1, from coordinate 5,379 downwards.
TGCAAAGCACGAAACAATCCGTAGGCATCATAATTATAGAAAATCTAGGGACAGAGTGTGGCTTATGACAGAGTTATGCTCTGTCTCTTTATATATCTTCGGAGTTAGAAATATATGGCTGCAACAGGCAGAAATACGCGGTTGCAACTGTCAGTTGACAAATTGTATGGTATACTTTATGGTAAGCAAAAGAGGAAAATGCTATGCTGTGTTCACAATAAATGAAACTTAAGGTTAGGACAGGAGGATGGATATGATCTTAGCAGATAAAATCATATTATTACGAAAAAGAAAAGGATGGTCACAGGAGGAACTTGCAGAACAGCTTAACGTGACCAGACAGTCTGTATCAAAATGGGAAGGAGCACAGTCAGTACCGGATATCCAGAAAATTGTACAAATGAGTGAGATATTCGGAGTTACGACCGATTATTTATTAAAGGACAAGATAGAAAAGACGAAACCGGAAGATAAAGAGATCACAGCGGTAAAGGAAACAAAAGAGGAACCGTCAGGACTGCGGACAATCACAATAAGTGAGGCGTCAGAGTATCTCAGACTCCGCAGAGAAGCAGCACCGAAGACGGCAGGCGCCACATTATTATGTGTGTTGTCGCCAGTGGCGCTTCTTATGCTCAGTGCACTCAGTGAACGCCCTGAGATCTCTTTATCGGAAAATATGGCTGCTGGGATCGGACTGTGTGTACTGCTGATTCTGGTTACGATTGCAGTGGTGGAGTTTATGTCCTGCTATCATAAAGTAAAAAAGTATGATTATCTGGAAAATGAAGCATTTCAATCGGAGACCGGAATGGCAGAGATGATAAAGCAGCAGAAAGAAGAATTCCAGCCTGCGTACAATCGTATGAATATCACAGGCGTGGTACTCTGTATCCTGTCTGTACTGCCGCTATTCATGGCAGTCTGTGTGCAGGGGCCGGATATTCTGTATGTGGGTGTGGTAAGTCTGCTGCTGATTATTGTAAGTTTTGGATGCTATGCATTTGTCTATGCAGGTACGATACAGAATGCCCTGGATAAACTGTTGGAAGAGGGAGATTATTCCCGGATGAGCAAGGAAAAGAAAAGTGTGCGCGGAACGGTCAGCGTTGTATACTGGCTTGTAGTCACAGCAATTTTTCTTTATTATACATTCGGACCACAGGGAAACGGTCAGCCACAATATAGCTGGTTTATCTGGCCGATCGCAGGTGTGCTCTACGGTGCGTTGATGACATTGTGGACTCTGCTTGAGAAACGAAATAATAATGATTGATAGATATTAATTGCCATCCAGCCGATTCCGGTGCCGAGAGCGACTGCCGGAAGTCCCATGTGGTTTAATAGAAGCCATGAGATCACGATTCGGAAAGTCATCTGGACACAGGTGCCGTAGACAGGAACCTGCACCATGCCGATGCCTTTGTAGAATCCCACGAATGTGCTTCCGATAAAGCAGAAGACATAGAAGCAGGAGACGGTCATCAGGTAATGGAATGCCTGACTTGTGACGGAGACAGAAGCATTTCCAATCAGCAATACAGTGAAAAGCTTTGCGGTGGATGCCATGAGTACACAGAGCGGAATGCAAAACAGGATCATGATCTGCATACATTGGAACAGAGCCTTGCGGATACGTCCTTTCTGTCCGGCACCGTAACATTGACCTATGATAATGGAGAGTGCAACACATCCGCTGTCGCTGAAAGAATTGATCAATGCTTCCAGTCTGGTGGCGGCGGTAAATGCAGTCAGAGAATCAATACCTGCGTGGTTAACCAGTCCCTGAATCAGAAGTTTTCCGATATAAAGGCTGGACTGGTGCAGGGCAGATACCAGTCCAAAACGGATTGTCTTATTCAACAGTCGGATGTCCAATACCAGATCTTCACGGTGAAGTCTGAGCATCGGATAAGCATTGAAAAGATAGATCAATGCAATTACAGAGGAGAATAGCTGTGAGATTACAGTTGCAATTGCAGTTCCGGCTACACCCCATTTCAGAATGATTACAAATACCATATCAAGTACAATATTGGTACATACAGCACAGGCAAGAATGCAGAGGGAGGTTCTGGAATTACCAAAACTCTGTAGAATGCTTGCTGACCAGTTGTACAGATATGTAACAAACAGACATGAAAGTATAATGAAAAGATATTTGTGTGTAATGTCAAATATTACCGCTGGTGTCTGTAGAAGCAGTAGAAGTGGTCTGGCAAAAGTAATACCGATTAAAGATAATAAAGCAGTGAATGCAAGTCCGGCCATCAGTGAGAGAAAGGTCTCCCGTCTCATCATATTCCAGTTTTTCTCGCCATACATTTGTGAGCAGATTACGGTAATACCGCTGCAGCATCCAACGATCATAAAAATCACGAGATTCACAATATTTCCGGCAAGACCAACTGCTGCAAATGCATGGGCAGAGATATAGTGCCCGGCAATGTAGCTGTCTGCCATATTATAAAGCTGTTGTAAGATATTGCCTGCGATCAGCGGTGCTGCCAACAGCAGAAACTGTATTCTGATATTCCCGGTAGTCAGGTCATTGGTTATCTGTCTGGTTTTCATCATTTATTTCCTCATTTCAAATTGCTGTCTGTGATATTGTACGGAATATGAAAACGATTGTAAAATGCTTAATTTGGATATAAAATATAAATAAATAGTTATATTAAGGGGTGAAGCCATGACAGATCTGGAATTAGAAGCATTTCTGGAAGTAATACGACAGGGATCGATATCGAAAGCAGCGGACACACTATACGTGACACAGCCTGCACTCAGCAGACGGATCCGTGCATTGGAGACAGAACTTGGATATGAATTATTTGTAAGAAAAAAGGGCGGACGACATGTAGAACTTACCGCAGAAGGGGAATTGTTCACACCGATTGCCGGAAAGCTTCGGGAAACATACCGCGTGGCTGCAGGTATTAAGAATCAGAAGATTCAGAAAGTACTCCGCGTGGGATCAATCGGAAGCGTGAGCACGTATATCCTGCCGGCTGTGATGAAGAAATTCTGTGCATTGTATCCGGAGATTCAGCTGGATTTTCAACACTGTCATTCTACAGAGGCATATCAATATATGGAAGAAGGACGACTGGATCTTGCGATTATTTCGGATGATATGTACTGTAAAAATGTGGAAACCATACCTGCATTTGCAGAGCCTATGGTATTAGCGAAAAAAGGAACAGGATGGTCAAAGGAAAAGATTCATCCGAGCATGCTGAATCCAAGAAAAGAGATCCGCCTTCCGTGGACACCGGAATATGATGTGTGGCATGATTACTGGTTTGGTGAAAATGCGGAATACAGCGTAAAGTTAGATCAGATGTCATTGTTAGAATATTTTCTGTCGGCAGATGACCTGTGGGCGGTCGTGCCATGGATGGTGGCCTATTATCTGAAGGATAAGATACACATCTGCGAATTAGAAGAAGGACCGCCGGATGAGATCATTTATTATCTGAAACGTCAGAACAGGCAGACGAAAGAAATGGAATATTTTCAGCAGCTGTTTCAGGAGGAACTTGAACAGCATACGAACAGGATACGCATTTACCATTAAAAGGAGCAGACAGATATATTCCGTGAATTTATTATCAGATTCACAGGGGAATGATATAGCATCTGTGAGATGGATGTGCTATACTAGGAATTACGCAGAAAGGACAGACAATATAAGTAAATGTCTGATCCAATAGTATATTTAGGAGGTAGTGAAAAATGGAAAGAGCAAATGTATGGTCCTCATACAATCAGGATCAGATTGCTGAGTTAGAAGCTACAAATGCATTGTATAAAAAGTGCCTGGACGAAGGCAAGACAGAGCGTGAATGCGTGAAAGTCGCAGTTCGTATGGCGAAGGAAAAAGGATACCAGGATATCAATGAGCTGGTCAAGAATCAGACACTTGTAAAGGCAGGAGATAAGATCTATGCTGTATGCATGGACAAGAGCGTATCTCTGTTCCAGATCGGTAAGAAGCCGCTGGAAGAAGGTATGAATATTCTGGGAGCGCATATCGATTCTCCACGTATCGATGTAAAGCAGAATCCATTATATGAAAGTGAAGAGTTTGCATATCTGGATACTCACTACTATGGCGGTATCAAGAAATATCAGTGGTTGACAATGCCACTGGCAATCCATGGCGTGATTGCTAAGACAAATGGAGAAGTCGTAGATGTATGCATCGGTGAGAGCGAAGACGATCCGGTATTTGCAGTAACAGATCTGTTGCCGCATCTTGCTGCTAAGCAGATGGAGCAGAAAGCCAATGCAATCATCGAAGGTGAGAAGCTTGATGTGATCATCGGTAACCGCCCGCTTGAAGGCGTATCTGAAGATGAGAAAGAAGCAGTTAAGAAGAACATGCTTACTATTCTGGAAGAACGCTATGGCATGACAGAAGAAGATTTCGTATCTGCTGAGCTGGAGATTGTTCCTGCAGGAAAGACCAGAGATATGGGATTTGACAGAAGTATGGTAATAGGATACGGACAGGATGACAGAGTATGTGGATTCACATCACTGTTTGCTATGCTGGATGTAGAAGCCGGGGACAGAACAACTTGCTGTATCTTAGTAGATAAAGAAGAGATCGGAAGTGTTGGTGCAACAGGTATGCATTCAAGATTCTTTGAGAATACCGTAGCAGAGATTCTGGCATTAATGGGCGAGACTGCTGATATTAAAGTGAGAAGAGCGCTGCAGCATTCCAAGATGTTATCTTCTGACGTAAGTGCAGCTTACGATCCGATGTTTGCAGAAGCATTCGAGAAGAGAAGTTCTGCATTCTTCGGAAAAGGACTTGTATTCAACAAGTTTACAGGAAGCCGCGGAAAGAGCGGTTCTAACGATGCCAATGCAGAATATCTTGCACAGATCCGCAAGGCATTAGATACCGACGGAGTAGCATACCAGTTCGCAGAACTTGGTAAAGTCGATGTCGGTGGCGGCGGAACTATCGCATACATCATGGCTAACTACGGAATGGAAGTAATCGACAGCGGTGTAGCCATCCTGTGCATGCATGCTCCATGGGAGATCGCAAGCAAAGCTGATATCTACGAAGCATACAAAGGATATAAGGCATTCTTGAAAAACGTGTAACACCAGGGTATAAAAGACAAGCTGCTCATGCTCGCATGAAGCAGCTTGTCCTTTATACCCGCCAAAACATGAGGAAGGAGCCCGATAGGGTGGAATCCGAATGTTTTGAGGATTGAGAGAGCGCGGAGCAATCCGTGGGTGTTACATAAAATAGGCAGACCGAAAACATAAGGAAGAACTACATATGATTAAAGCAGTTATTTTTGATATTGATAATACTTTATATAGCTACGAGCACAGTCACGAATATGG
>CAVAVU010000076.1:0-10815 GCA_963592205.1 bacterium | reverse complement strand
ACTAAATCGTGATTTGATATTATTATAACCATAAAATCACAAAAAAATCAACTCAACTTTTGACCGAATAGAAAAGCCCGCCGCATCACTTGCGACAGGCTTTTTGTTCCTGATTCAGATATTTAATTAACGCCTCTGTCCCGGCATCGGCATGAATGCCGATCTCCCGCGCCATCCGTACTCTTTCATCCACAGTGTACTCTCCTTTTATCAACTCCATATATCCCTGAAGTCTCATGGATACTAAGATTCTGATAAGCTCTGCGTCAGGCTTTCTACCCATGAATTTCGTAAAATAACTGGTAAATGCCTCCTGCATCTGCAGTTTGATCTGCGGTTTGAACATCTCATACCGGCTTCCGGCACACTGATCCATGAGGATGATTGCCTCCGTCCGATGCGCCGACAGATACTCCATCATCTGCCGTTCATTATCATCCGCTGTCCCCGGATCTTCCTCTTCTCTCTCTGCAAACATACTGCACATCCGCTCATAATCCGCAATCACGGGATCAAGGATTGCCGCCAGCAATGCTTCTTTATTCGCAAATGAGAAATAAAACGCTCCGGTCGTAACCCCGGCTGCTTTACAGATATCACGTAGATTAGCTTTCGCATAGCCTTTTTTAAGAAACTCTGCTTTGCCAGATTCTATTAACTTTTGCTCCGTTTGTTTTCTGCGCTCATCTTCCATAACACTCGTTATGTTAGCACAGACTAACCCGCTTGTCAATCCGACTTCTTATACTGGTTATGAATTCGTTCTGTCTTTCTTATACGTGTCTCTCAAAAATCACTTTGTATATTCCAAGCACCTGTTCACACGGAATTGCCGCTGTATTTTCTGCCGTCTTTACATCCTAATCCACAATTACTTTCCAGTGTTCCGCTTCATGCGCCTGAAAACACATCAATATCTGCTCTTTTGTCGTCTTCTCGGCCGCCAGCTCAGCCGGTAATTCTTCTTTTCCAAAATATCGTATCTCTGTAGTTTCAATATTATCTTCAAACTTTCCGCCAGTCACTCTGCATTCTACAAAGATCTTAAGCACACCATATACATAATTCTGTACATTATGCCTGCGCCAGTCCTGTACCGCAATCAACTGCTCTGCTTCTGCCGTCAGTCCTGTCTCTTCGCTTACCTCTTTGAGTGTATTAGACACCACGGACTGATCCACATCACACCAGCCTCCCGGTAATGCCCAGGTACCGTTATTCTCATGTACGAGCAGGATCTTGTCATCCTTAAATATCGCAGCTCTGGTGTCTACTTTCGGTGTCTGATATCCCGATTCATTACAGAACAGATCCCGAATCTTACCCGTCGGAATATCCGTTCTCTCTGCCAGCATTTCCGCTGCAATCCCACGCAGTTCCTCATACCGCTCTTTATCATACGGATCACGGCTGTATGTTAATCCAGCCTGTGCAATGCTCTGTATCTTCATTGCCCAGTTCAGCCATTTATCATTCAATTCATTTTCTCCTTTATTTCGTATTTTAGCATTGTCCTTTATACGATATACGTCTGTCTGATATCATAACCTTCCTGCTTAAGTTCTGAAAATATAGACTCAATCTTCACTGGTTCTATACAGATCAGATTCATCGATGGATTCAATTTATGAAGAGCCGTCAATGGAATCTTTTTATATTCAGCGTGTGCATTATATTCTTCTGAAAATGGTTCAATAATCTTCGCTTTCCCCATAACCTGTATACTTTTCAGATTACCAAAGCTCTCATATTTATCATACACTGCAAGGCACACATTATCGTTTTTTTCTAAACCGACAAACTTCTCTCCGCCTTCTGAAAAGATCCAGAATTTACCATCATGATAACTGTATTCGATTGGTGTACAACGCACATAATCTTCTGCTCCTGTAGCCAGCGCACATGTATTATTCGCCTGAATATATTCCGTAATAATCTGCCGCAACTGTTCTTTCGGCATTTCTACCCGTTCTTTATTCTTCCAATAATTCGCTGCTGTCTGATATTCTTCATGTGTTATAATTATCACTCCCTGCATTTTCTATACTTCCAGATCTCCACACAATCTGTCTGTCACGATCTCTTTACACCGTTCTCTGTGTGCTACATGCAGCGGATGATCCCGAAACGCCTTTAATGACTCCTGATCTTCAAATTCTGCATAAAATATCAGATCATATCCGCCAGCAGTATTCTTCCCAATCTCTGCACGAATAAGTCCATCTATCTTACCATTCATCGCGTCTACAGACTGTTGAAGAAACGGAAGCATCTCGTCTTCCTTATGTTCTGCCTTTACCTTTTCCGTATAATTCCAAAATAATATGTGTCTGACCATGCTTTTTTCTCCTGTCACTATCAATAACTATTCAAATTCTTGTCTACACAAATAATAAGATTACGATGCATACAAGTATCGGCACAGCTCCAACAATTCCAAATACAATCGTCAATATCTTATACACTTTATTATCATATCCCGGTATGTAAGACTGCTTTGGTTTGTCCGGATTATACTTAATCTGGATCTGTGATCCCACAGGCGGCACACGTCTGCTCATATACACCCCTTCTGACGTATAATAATTGCCTCCGGCATAATATTCATATACCGGATGATACGACAAACCATTATCACTCGAATTTCTTACATTAATGCGTACTACTGTGGCTGTTGCATCAGCTGTGCATTTGCGCGTTTTATTACCTGAAATCATCCCCAGTATAAAAGCCGGAATCCAAAATGCAATTCCAAGACCGCATAATGTCAATACTAATCCTATTTCCATTACTTACTCTCCTGTATTGTCTTTTGATATATTCTTCATGCATTTTCCTGCCACAGGTTCATACCATACCCGACAGATATCCGTGTACGGATTCGTCTTTGCAAGACCGATGCCGATCGCAGTTCCGTGTAATACTCTGAACTGCTCCTGCATTACTGCAAACGCTTCTTTTAATTCTGACTGCGATAACTGTTTTCCAATCGTGCTGTGCGGTATCCAGGAAAATGGCTGATACCGCTGATGAATCTTCACCTGATGAATCTGGCTTATATGCCGATATGCCTGTTCTGATATTTGAAACAGATAGTGATTCATAACCGGCAGCAGATAGATCGTGTGTGGAAAAAACATCCCTACCGAACACCACATGATTTCGCCGCAGATAAATTCCTTTGCCAGATCATCAAACACTTCCACCGCTTCTGACTCCTGCGTTGTCTCAAATGCTGACAACGTAATATGCGGCGGAACCTTGCCCGCAAGCATGATATCATTCCCTGTTCGTTTTGCGATCTGATTCATATACGACTGGATTCTGTCATTTGTCACATCATCAAAGTATAAAGATATCAAATACATAAATTAGCCTTTTAATCCTGCTGACTGACGGATCATATCTTCCACTACGATATCATAGATCTCACCGATACTGTTGCAGTATTCAAGCACTTTCCACGGCTCATTGGTATGAAAATGAATCTTGATCAGATCTTCATCACCAACTGCGATCAGGCAGTTTCCTTCGAAATGTTCTGAGATGTAATCTGAGATCTCATCCTCATCCAGATCCTCGTCCCTGCGGTCGATCAACAACTGTGTGTCATAACGATATGCAAACTGATCATCCTCTACGTCAATGCTATGTACTTTTTCCATCTATTCTGTCCTCCTGTAATCCATTCATTTTCAATTTCATTACTATTTTAGTATAACCAGCTCCGTGATTCAATGCTATAATAGCATTTGAATAATCAATGGAGCGTATTAATTATCATGAAAGAAGAATATTATCAGATTGGAGAAGTCAGCAAGATCACAGGTATCTCTAAGGACACTCTGCACTTTTATACCAAAGCCGGACTCGTGACACCGGATTATATCAACCCAGACAACCATTATCATTATTATTCCCGCTGGAATATGTATCAGCTGGATATCATTACAACATGCCGGAAACTGGGCATTCCACTGGGAAAAGTACGTCAGATCATTTCTTCCAAAGACAATGACAAGGTTGTTCGGCTTCTGATGGACTACCGGGAAGAAGCGGTCCGGCTGAGTAAGTATTATCAGCAGGTTGCTGACGATATTCTATGGTACAATGCTGAAAATGAACATATAAAAATGCAGAAGCCAGATACACAGGTTCAGATCAGACATTTTGAAGAAGAAACCATCATCGTTGGCAATCTGAAACGCGAAGACAGTTCTTATCATGCCAATCTCCAGGATGTGCTTCGCCAGGAACTGACACACACGGATTCTATCCGTAGAAAATACGGCTATATTCTGGATATCGACAGTCTGTTCCATAATCAGCTTTTAAAGCGCAGGGAATACCTCAAACTTCCGGGCGGTGATTATTCTACTGTCAGTCCTGAAAATCTCAGCGTCCTGCCCGCCGGTGACTACGCTGTATTCACGCTGCAGATTCAAAATGAACAGGCTGATTTTTCCCTTTTGCTGGATTGGTTAGACCATAATCAGTACACAACCGATATGGTATTTGCAGAAGAAAGCGGACTGCAGCTTTTTAAATATATCTACAATTATTACTGCGAAGTGCGAGCTCATCTGATAAAAAAATAATTTTCTCTTGACCGTGTAGTTACTCCACGCTATAGAATATCTTCCGAACACAAATGATCGGAGGATTATTCTATGGATATGGAACATACATCAATTTCCAGACTACTTTTAAAACTTTCACCGCCGGTAATGCTGGCACTGTTAATTCAATCTATTTACAATATCGTGGATAGTTATTTCATAGGTTCTTATTCCGGCAGCGGACTTACAGCACTGTCGCTGATCTATCCGATACAGCTGCTCATGACTGCTATCGGCACCGGCACAGGAGCAGGCGTGAATATTCTGATCGCACGTCAGGATGGACTGGGCGAAACCAGAGAGCAGATACATATTATGAAGACAGGGTTGATATTATCGATATTATACTGGCTGATATTTGCCGGTCTTTCTTTCACCCTGACCAGTTACTATTTTCATATATTTTCAGACACTGCTGCGGTACAGTTGGATGGTATGCGGTATACCCGTATTATTTTCTGCGCTTCTCTGGGATTATTTGTAGAATCCATCTGTACTAAAATCCTGCAGGCAAGAGGTAACATGACAATCCCAATGATTGCACAAGTGACCGGTGCATTTATCAATGTCATTCTGGATCCTATTCTGATCTTTGGTCTTTTAGGTGCTCCTGAACTCGGCATTGCAGGTGCCGCTATTGCCACGGTTCTTGGACAATGGGCTGCCATGTGTATTACCCTTATTCCGGTAATAAAACAGCATGCATTATCCGGACATATCAGTCTGCATGCCTGCTGTGATATATACAAAAACGGAGTTGGCTCCATCATAACTCAGGCATTATATACCCTCTATATTCTTGGGTTAAATATGATTTTAAAATCATTTACTGAAGACGCTGTTACGGTTCTTGGGATATATTATAAAATCCAGTCATTTTTCTTTATTCCACTGATGGGTTTTCTCTATCTAATTTCATGATGTTGGGGTCAAAAGCCCCCAACGATGATGCCTACGGATTGTTCCGTGCTATGCACTCCCACAATCTTCCCAATCATTACATTCTTACCGGATTCACATGGATCAGGATATGTTTGATCTTCGGCCATCCCTGCTCGATGGCATCATGTACATTCTCCGCGATCGCGTGGCTGTCTTTCAGTGACAGCTTCTCATCTGCTCCGATTTCCATCTCCACATAAACCTTATTGCCAAAGATACGCGTCTTCAACAGATCCACCTGTTCTACACCTTTCGTATTCAATGCACAGTTTCTCAGATCTTCCTCGGTCTGCTCATCACACGCTTTATCTACCATCTTATCAATGGCATCTTTGAAAATGTCAAATGCTGCTTTTTCGATAAAGATACAGATCACGATACTTGCGACCGGCTCCATGACCGGAAAGCCCAGTCTTGCACCACCAATACCGATCAGCGCTCCCACTGAAGATAATGCATCCGAACGGTGATGCCATGCATCTGCCATCACTGCACTGGAATCAATCTTCTTTGCGTAATATCTGGTATACCAGAACATTGCTTCTTTCACTAAGATGGATACAACTGCTGCAATCAGTGCCAGCATACCAGGCATCTCAGATGCATACTCACCATCAGCCAATGTCTTAACTGCGGCATATCCGATGCCAAGACCTGTGCCCACAAGCACCGTAGCCAGCACAATGGCAGCCACACACTCCATTCTCTCATGTCCGTACGGATGATCCTTATCCGATGCCTTGCCGGAAATCCGCACACCGATCATCACGATGATACTGCTGAATACATCCGATGCCGAATGTACCGCATCACTGATCATTGCACCGGAATGTGCCAATACTCCTGCGATCAGCTTAAATACTGATAAGATCAGATTCCATACAACACTTACTATCGATACTTTGATTGCTGTCTTTTCAAATTCATTTTCCATGTCCATAACCTCCATTCATCGACAAGCACTCCTGCTCTTTCATAATCAGATCTTCTGTCTGCTGTTATGTACATGGGCATAAAAATACACCCACGTTTCAGTAAGTCTACTGTCCCGTGGATGTATGTATCATCTTATTCTCCACTGTCACTTCTGTGACCCGGCCCCAGGTAATCCCGGCCTGTTCAGTTTGTACTGTAGTTAATATATGCAGTGCAAAGAGTTTATATTATAATACACAGAACCTGTGGAAAATGCAAGTGATTTCCCAATATTTTTTGATATTTTGAACGTATTTTGAGCGTATTATCTGCCTGTTCCCGGCGCTTATTCACAGCCCTTTAATACTTCCACCATATCCAGTTTACGGATACGTTTGGCGAACATGAAACTTACCAGCATAGATACTGCCATTACAAGTATTCCGGACAATACATAGTCAATCATCGGTAATTTCAACATATAGTCAAAATTCTCGCCATTACTATTCATCATCGCATTGAGCGACACATTGCCAAGCGGTATACCAATCACAATTCCGACCAATGACAGCCACAGATTCTGTATACTGAGAAGCTGACGGATCTTACCGGAACGGAAGCCCATAACCTTCAGTGTTGCCAGCTCCTTGATCCGTTCATTAAATGACAGCGAACCGGAATTATATAATACCACTATGATCATAATGGAAGAAAACCCGAGCATCATATATACCATGAGATTGACCATTGCCATACTGTTCTCATATGCCTTTTCCATCTCTGCTTTGCTGGAAACACTGATAATATAGTCTTTATCTTTGGCATTCTCTGGTTTCTGATTACTCATCAGCAGATTCGGTGTATATTCTGCACCTGTCTCTTCATAATCTTCTCTGAGCATCGCGATTCCCTGTGTATCCGAGCACCGATATATCATGCCCACTTTTGCTTTATACCAGGTGTTTTTCGAATACAGATGCCAGTAAATCGTATCTCCCGCCTTAATATCCATATCTTCCGCAAGTTTCCGGCTTAAACCTACCGTACCCGGCACAAGATCTGTCACTTCATTATTCAGATCCAGAATATTATAAAGGTGTTCTCCTTCCAGCACTGTAATTGTCTCTTTCTTTTTCTCTTTTGAGGATGCATTTTTCACCTTAGAGATTTCCACGGCATCCTGCATCACCAGTTCACCATCCACGCTGTCTGCCAGTGCATCGACATCCGACAGTTTCGCATCTGACGACAGTTTTGTCTGATATTCTGCTACTGCTGTCCGTTCAAAATTCAGATCCACCATTGTACTGACCAGTGAACCGCATCCGGTTCCGTACATCATCATAAGCATTCCGACAGCAGTTCCGACAATACACATAAATGCTCTGAGTTTCGCCCGTGAAATGTCTCGCAGATTGTACTGGCTGTTAAATGACAGTTTCTTCCAGAACGGCAGTTTCTCAAACAGGCATCGTCTGCCCTGTCTCGGTGGTGCCGGACGGAGTGCTTCTGCCGGTCGTATCCGCAGGATCTTTCTGCAGCTCAGATATGCTGATAATACACATACCAGCACAACTACAAGTGAAATCACCAGATACAGTGGATGGAAGATGGAATGCAGACCCGGTACAATGTACCACTCTCCAAACATACTCATAATCGTCGGGCATCCCCATAATATTCCAAGCAGCAGGCCAGCGATCACACCAAGTACCGATACTACAAGACTGAAGCTCACATAGTGAAGCAGCACCTTCCATTTTTTCATACCGAGTGCATTCAATGTACCGATCTGTGTCCGCTGTTTTGCCACCATACGATTCATCGTGGTTGCAATTACCAACACTGCAATGCCCACAAATATCACAACAAACACATACGAAAATGACTGATGCTGGTCAAGTTCACTGTCAAGTCTTGCAAGTCCCGGTACCGATTTGCGGTCGATCATTGCTGAGTAATCATGATCCAGTGCCTCTGCGATCGCATCCTCATGATCCAGAGCTCCCTGATCCCTGGTGCGGATGATCATCTGCGTATATGGCATGGAGTCCGACTGATCTGACGATGCCAGACCTGCAATCACATCCACGATATTAATCTTCCCCTGCGTAAAGAGATGCTGTACATACTCTTCTGCCGGGAATCCATCCATAGACATATAGACAATCGCGATATTTTCCAGATAGGTGTCCGCATCCCCGTCCGCCTGGCGGTATTCATATTCCGGGCTCTCAATCAATCCTTTGATCGTCTTTGTAAAGGTCACTCCGTCATACTCTATCGTAAAGGAATCGCCCACTTGAAGATTGCGTCTTACGGCAAATGCATTGGCTATCCAGATACCGTCCTTATCCGTCGGATCAAACTTTTCACCGGAAATATAATATGGTATATTTACCGTATTTTCATTTTCCAGGAACATGTCTACCTGTGCTCCGTCGCAGTCCGGGGCTGTGCCTGTAATAGCAGTCCGAAGCTGAACCGACTGAACGAAATCAAGATCCCGTACTTTGTCTAACTGTTCTTCTGAAAATCCTTCGCCGTATACCCATATATCAGACAGATTGCACTTCTTATGATATGCCTCTCTGGCAACATTCTGCGATAACACATGTCCCTCAAAGGTACAGAACAATGCCATTGCCAATGCCGATAACAGAAATACAGAGAAAAATGCTCCAAAATTCTTTCTAAAATCACGCAGCATTTTGCGAAACAGCATTACCACTCCACCTCCCTTACCGGAAGCGGATTCTCATTGATAACAATCTCTGATATCTTACCATTTTTCATGCGAATCACCTTATCCGCGCATTTGGCAATATCCGCATTATGGGTAACGATGACTACCGTATTGCCATGCTCCTTTCCAAGCTTCTGCAGAAGTTCCAGCACAATCACACCCGTCTCAGAATCTAGCGCACCGGTCGGCTCATCTCCAAGAATGATCTGTGGATTCTTGGCAAGTGCTCTGGCGATAGACACTCTCTGCTGTTCACCTCCCGATAACTGTGACGGGAACTTATCCTTGTGATCTGCAAGTCCTACTGCCGCGAGCATCTCATCCGCACTTGCCGCGTTCTTTACAATACTTTTTGTCAGTGCTACATTTTCATATGCCGTCAATGTCGGAATCAGGTTATAAAACTGGAAAATGAATCCAATCTTCTCTGCCCGATAATCAGATAACTGCTTATCCTTCATCCTGGATATTGTCACACCGTCAATGATCACATCTCCTTCTGTTGGCTGATCCATGCCACCAAGCATATTCAGCACGGTAGATTTGCCCGCACCTGACTGTCCGAGGATTACCACAAATTCTCCCTTGTTGATCGTAAAATCAATATGATTAACCGCATACTGCAATGCTTCCCCCTCGCCGTAAGTACGTACTACATCTCGAAATTCAATAACTGTCTGTCCCTCTTTGCTTCCCATATAACTTCCTCCAACTATCCTTTATCTAATCTTTATCTGTCCAAGTTCACCTTTTTCCATCACCGAATCCAGCATCTCTGCAAATCCTTTCGGATCACGGATCTGATACTGCATATGATTGCATCCCTCAAATACCGGATACTGACCATCTGGATATGCCCGCATGACCGCATCCCGGTATTTCAAATGATCCTCTACACTTCCGAATTCAAAAATTATCCGTCTCTGCATCTCTTCCGAAAGTGCCGGAAACGACTTATCTTCCAGACTGTCTGCAAGCTGTCTTCTCATGTTACCATAGGTCAGTGCTTTTCCTGCTGCAATAAAATAAGGCTTAATTGCTTCATCATCGCACCATAGAATCTTTTTCAGCGTTTTTCCGTTTGACCAGTACAAACTCTTGACCGCCAGATATAAAAACGGGACCATGATCCGGCGCGTCATTTTACCAATCTGTGCAAATTGTCCGCCGTCAAAAAAAACATGCTCTACATGAATTCCCGACTGTGTCAGAAATGCCATCGCAAGATCTGCTCCGATAGACGATGCCACTACAAGTGACAGCCGGTCAATCTGCTGCTCTTTGAGGAAACGCTTGATCTGCCTTATCTCTTCCGTCTTACTCTCATATCGCTGTCCTTCACAATATACCGTTGACGTCGGCATAATACAGTAATATTTTTCCTGCAGATATTCCGCAACCGGCATACTGCTTGCTCCCGTCACACCCATTGCATGGAAAAATAATATCGCCGGATTTGACTTGTTTCCTATCGTCTTAAAAAGCATAATCGAACCTTCTTTCGCTTCTTCAATATAATCTCGCATTCGTCATGGCTTACGTTTGTTAGTTTATACTAACTTATATTCAAAATTATACCATGCATCTCTTAGC
>CAVAVU010000075.1:0-3358 GCA_963592205.1 bacterium | reverse complement strand
CGGGGATATCTTCCGGGGTAGCATGCTTTATTATAAAATGATTTGCATTCATAATGTTGTGACCTCCCAAATATTCTGAATAGATTTTAGCATGCAGGAGAGTAGGATTCAATCGAAAAACAAGAAAAAGTTGAAAATAATAGTTGACGAATAAAATATGTGAGAGTAGTATATATGTAATCTTACAAAAGAGACAAAAAACACAAAAATACATAGAAAGTATGAAATTACCGAGAAAAGGTAAAATCGTATTTGAAACAAATTGATAATAAATAATCCATGGATGTTGAAATATAAATGAAACTATTATATAATGAGGAGGCAATGAATGAAAAAAAGAATGAATGATAATCTGATGGGAGATTATGAGCAGGAGAAATCATTCAGGGAGTTAGATCTTGTGGATGATTATATGTTTGATGTGGTCACGGAGGATTTGGAAAGCTGTAAGCTTATTCTGGAACTGGCAATGGGAATCAGGATTAAGGAGATAAGATGGCGTGGGAATCAGAAAGTAATACATAACCTGCCGGGGAAGCGGGGCGCCAGACTGGATTTTTACGTGGAGACAGAAGAAGGTACAGTTTATGATGTCGAAATGCAAAAGAGAAAGCGTGGCAATATTCCGAAACGAACCAGATTTTATCAAAGCTTAATTGATGCTCCTATGCTGAAAAGCGGAGAAGAAAGTTTTGACAACTTAAAACCGTCTGTGATAGTCGTTATATGCGGGTTTGATCTGTTCGGCTATGGTCAGTATCGGTATTCTTTCAGTAACCGTTGTCTGGAAGTTGATGACCTGGAATTAGGTGATGAGACTTCTAAGATTATATTAAATACAAAAGGCACGAATGATGCAGAAGAAGATCCGATATTGATTAATTTTCTACATTATATAGAAAACAGCTCCGAAGAAGTATTAGAAGAAAGCAGTGACCCGCGCATCAAAAGACTCCATGAGATTATTGAATCAATACGATCAAATGCGGAAATGGAGGTACAGTATATGAAAGGGATTACCAGAGAAAGAGAGAAAATAGCAGATGCAAAAGCGGCGGGAAGAAAAGAAGATATAGTTATGATTCTTTTAGAACTGGGAGAAATTCCGGATGTAGTGTGGAATCGAATAAAGATAGAGGAAGATATAGAAGTGTTGAAAAAATGGTTACTATTTGCAGCCAAGGCATCGTCAATCGAAGAATTTCGGGAAAGAGCAGGACTCGTTTAGTCCCTCTGTGGTATACTATATTTAACACGAACACAGGGAGGGATGATTATGGCTACACCACATAATACGGCAAGTCCTGGAGATATTGCGGAGACGATTCTGCTTCCGGGAGATCCGCTCAGGGCGAAGCTGATTGCAGAGACTTATCTGGAGGACAGGGTTCAGTTTAATTCAGTGCGGAATATGTTTGGATATACCGGCACATATAAAGGAAAGCGTATTTCTGTTATGGGGACAGGCATGGGAATGCCTTCGATGGGAATCTACAGCCATGAGTTGATCCATATATATGGAGTGAAGAATTTGATCCGGATCGGTTCATGTGGAGCAATACGAAAAGATATTCCGTTAGGAGATATTATTATGGCGCAGGCGTCATGCACGGACAGTAACTATGCGCATCAGTATCAGTTGCCGGGAACATTCAGTGCAATCGCAGATTTCGGACTCTTAAGTACAGCAAAGGAGACTGCTGACAGATTGCAGGCGGTCAGCCATGTGGGCAATGTATTGTCTTCCGATCTGTTTTATACAGAGACACCGGAGTGGGAACGTTGGGCAGAGCTTGGCATCCTCGGCATAGAGATGGAGAGTTATGCATTGTACTGTGAGGCGGCACGGGCTGGTGTAAAAGCACTGGGAATATTTACGGTGTCGGATTCAATCGTAAATGGGGAATCCCTCAGCGCCGAGGAACGACAGAACGGATTCCGACAAATGATGGAGATTGCATTGGAGACAGCGATATGTCAGTAAAACCTACGATATTGATTTATAATTTTACGGATAGAAAGAGAAAGAATAAGATTCAGGCGTTTTGTGGAATGCATGGAATCAGAGTAAAGACGGTTGCTAAAGAAGATTATGCCAGACCGATCCGCACTCTTTTTGATGCAGCACCGGAAGTACAGAAGGAAAATAATGAAGAATTTTTTGAAAGTTTTGATGATGAGATGTTAGTGATGTGCCAGCTTGGCAGACAGATGGATCTGTTGCTTAATTATCTGCGCAAAGAAAAGGTGCGCATACCGTTAAAAGCGGTTCTGACACCGGTGAATCAGGAATGGAATTCTGTAAGATTATATCATGAGATTAAAAGTGAACATGAGCAGATGACCGGACAGCCTCTTAGAAAATAGAGAGGATCAGTCCGGCTGCTACTGCAAAGAAGTAAAGGAGACCTGTAATCTTAAGGTCTTCTTTACGATTTTTATCGACTTCGAACAGTACAACGAGTCCGACACCTGCGTTTGTGCAGAGACCTGCAACGACAGAGGCGAAAGACAGTGTACCGCTAAGATACAGTTCGGTCAGCACTACGGATGCCGCACAGTTCGGGATAAAGCCGATCACTGCTGCGAGGAATGGCTGTAACAAACTTCCCTTTAACAGAATGCTTGAAAGGGTATGCAGATCTGTATAAGCGATGATCAGGTTCAACAGACCTGAGAACACGAAAATGTAGGCAAAAAGTTTCAATGTATGCTTGAATGCCGGAAGCACGATGCCGTGATGCTCGTGGCAGCCACAGTGGTCGCAGAGGTCACCAAAGTGCTTTGGCGTGGAGATCCTCTTTGCCAGGAATAAATCCGTGATATAACCGGCAATCACGGCAATGATCAGCTTGGCTGCCAACAGTGTCCAGATACTTCTTGCGCTTTCCGGGTGACCGAGCAGAAGCAGGATCGCTTCATCGGAAGTTGCCAGAAAGACGGCAAGCATCGTACCCAGGGATACGACACCGCTGGAATACAGGTTTGCAGACATAACGGAGAATCCGCACTGTGGGATGCAACCAAGGATGGCGCCGACCAGCGGACCTGCTTTATTGATCTTAATAAGTGTCTGATTGATAAATGTTGTTGAGTAGTGTTCCAGAGTCTCGATCAGAAGAAATGCCGCAAATAAAAAAGGCAGCATATGCAGGCTGTCTGATACGGTATCCTGAAGAACATCCAGAAATATATTCATAAATAACCTTCTTTCTTATTATTAAACTGGTTTAAGTATATCTTTCATATATTACCAAGTATCGTTGGAAATGTCAAATGAATGATACGATTTCTCTATAATAGGAAAGAATACAGTCGGTGACTTTACTTTTTGTGATATTTGTGCTAAAACAGAGTG
>CAVAVU010000074.1:0-19374 GCA_963592205.1 bacterium | reverse complement strand
CCTATGGCTCTCGGTTATTACATCAAAGCCTTTATCTGCCTGGAACTGGATCCACAGGACAAAAAAGAATTCTATCCATTTATCCAGAATCAGGAACACGTTATTGAATGTAACTGTGTTACCGGCGATTATTCCATGTTGATCGAAGGTCTGTTCCACACCACTGATGAACTGGACCAATTTGTCAATGCACTTCAGCAATTTGGCAAAACCCGGACACTGATCGTATTCTCAACCTCTGTAGAGCACAGGGAGATTACAGTATAAAAACAGCTCTCCGGGTTATACCAAATCGTATCACTATAAATTTTAAAGTACCATGCCGCCAGTCGGTCGTATATTCAACACGTGACAGCAACCTTTTCTCAACATCAATTCCATCTTTTCACAGAATTCAGATACACTCTCAGTCGGAACAAATACCTGAATTGTACCGGCAAATCCGCCTCCATGTACACGGCACGCACCTCTACCGTTTAGTGCGGTCTCCGCTGCCACCAGTGCAATCGCCATATCCTGAGCTTCTACCGCTCCGGCAGGTGTAATATTCTGCAACAATTCCCAGGATGAACGTCCGGATTCTTTTACCAGTTGCAGGAATGCATCCCTGTCTCTTCGTTCCAGCGCATCTGCCTCTTCCACCGCTCTTCTGTCATCTGTATAAAAATGCAATGCTCTGAGGACCGCCCGATCTCCGACTTCTTTTCTAAGCTGTGGTATTGCTTTCAGCACCTCTTCTTCTTTCACTTCACGAAGCACTTTTTTTCCAAAAAAAGCTGCCACTTGTCCCATTTCCTGAGGAATAGACGCATACTCGCCGGTCAATGCCGCATGATCTGCGCCACAGTCAACAATGCACAACGCAAGATCCAGTTCTTCCAGATTCGCTGTGACTGAACGCACAATCGGTGCAGAAGGATCTGCAAAATCAATAGCCACTGCGTCTCCCACGGAAGAAGCTGTCTGATCCATCAGACCACTCGGTTTCCCAAAATACTGGTTTTCTGCCTTCTGTCCAATCTTCGCAAGAGTTACTGCATCCAATTCATCCTGACAGAACAGATGATTACCCGCCACTCCCAACAATATCTCACAAGCTGCTGAAGAAGACAGGCCCGAACCTGGCAGGACATTGGAAACGGCATACATATCAAATCCACCTACTGTATATCCCGCTTTCGCAAGACCTGCCATCACTCCACGCACCAGAGATGCCGTCGTCTCTTTTTCTTCCTCCTGTGGTTCCAGATCAGACAGATCTACCGTTGTCATCGGCCATCCCTCCGACTGAAAGCGTATAGTCTTGGTTCCATTCGGTGATACACATGCAAGAAAGTCAAGATTCACTGCGGCCGCCAACACATGACCGTGCTGATGATCTGTGTGATTTCCACAGATTTCTGTACGTCCCGGTGCTGAACACAACGCTGCCATAGTATCTTCTTTCACACCGAATGTCTTTGCAAATCCATCCATAACCTCTGTAGCGCGATTCCTGTACGCACATATATCTTCACAGCCGGTCTGCGCCAGTGACTGATCCATACCGCCATTCTTCAACATTTCATATAGGTCTTTCCAGCTTTTCATAATTATCTTTCTCCTCGTCCTTTTATCTTCATAAAATACGCTCAATTTGGAAAAAAGACTATGCATCCCAGGAGCACTTTACAAACTCTTCCCTCTGCATAGTCTTGTTACTTTTATTCAGTTATCGGTCTCTGGTCTCCATCAGTATCACAGTACCTCCGGAATAATCGATCACCGCTTCGTCTTCACCTTCCGCAATCTCATTGCTCACACAGAGGCTGTCATACGGTGTCAGTGTATGATCCCTGAGTGGATACTTTGCTCCGATGATATTGAATCCATACACGATCTCACCAAGTGGAAACACACTGAAATACGGACCGTACATCTCTTCCCTGCGGATATGTGTTTCACCACCGATCAGATGGATACGGTTCTGCGTGTCCAGAATCTCTGCATAGACACCCGCTTTATGTGGAATCATAAGTGTCTGTACATTTGCCCAGAAATGATCCAGTCTTCCTCCGGTTGCCCCCAGAATGATCAGCTTACAGCAGCCAAGCGTCATGCCCAGACGCACTGCAATCTCTGTATCGGTTGCATCCTTCACAGGATTAAATTCCCGGATCGGTACATCGTCCCGTTCTTTGTAATAGGTGACGATCTCCTCCGGCAGGCTGTCAAAATCCCCCACGATATAATTCGGGCGGATCTTATGGCGGTAGAGAAATTCCACACCGCGATCCACACCGATCACACATGGTTCTTCATGCTCCCTAAGCGTCTCAAACGCCAGCGCCTCATCAAGAGTTCCCCCACTGACAATGATCGCACATTTACTCATAGTCTCTGAATATCTCCACAAATTTTCTTGTATTCTCTACAATATTATCTCCAAATACAGCCGATCCTGCTACCAGAATATTAGCTCCTGCATCCAGGATCTTGCGGGCATTATCAAGCTTCACACCGCCGTCTACCTGAATATCGATCTCTCTGCCGCTTTCCTCGATCATCTTTCTGGTCTCACGGATGCGGTCCAATGATTCCTCCATGAACTTCTGTCCACCTGCACCCGGATGAACAGACATGATCAGAACCATATCAACATATTCCAGATATTCGCGAATCTCTTCTACCGGTGTTTCCGGACAGATAGAAAGCCCCGCCATAATTCCAAGATCTTTAATCTCTGTCAGAGTCTTACGTACATCCGGACATGCCTCAAGATGCACTGTGATCAGGTCTGCACCTGCTTCTTTAAACGCTTTCACATAACGGATCGGATCCTGCACCATAAGATGTGCATCCATTACCTGATTTGTTGCCTTACGGATAGACTTCATAACAGGAATTCCGAAAGAAATATTCGGCACAAACATACCATCCATAACATCAAAGTGCAGATATGCTGCTCCACCTTCTTCTGATTCTTTAATATCCTTACCAAGCTGTGTAAAATCTGCTGACAGAATGGAAGGAGCAATTACGTACTTCATTCTAGTACCTCCTCTTTTCCTTTAGTTCTTTATATAGTTCCAGATAATTCTGGTATCTCACCTGACTGATCTTGCCTTCTTCCAGTGCATCCTTCACCGCACAATCCGGTTCATGCACATGATCACATCCGTTAAACCTGCACAATCCTTCATATGGTGCAAATTCCGGGAAATACTGTTTTAATTCTTCTTTTTCAAAATCATTGGTATACAGGGAACTGAATCCCGGCGTATCCATGATGTAAGTATTCTCATCGACCGTGATCAGTTCCGAATGCCGGGTTGTATGCTTACCACGGTTAATCTTCTGACTGATTGCCCCTGTCTCCATCTGTATCTCCTGCTGCAGGCAGTTGATCAATGAAGACTTACCCACACCGGATGGTCCTGCCACCGTTGTTGTCTTTCCTTCCAACAATTCTCTGATCTCATCAATGTTCTCTTCCATCCGTGCACTGATAAATACCACACGGTATCCGGATGGTTCGTATATCTCTCTGATCTCCTGCATTTCTTTCGGAGATGCCACATCCTGTTTGTTAAAGCAAAGCACTACCGGAATATCCTTGCTCTCCATCATGACCAGAAATCGATCCAGAAGATTAAAATGAGGAGCCGGTTTCTTTACCGCAAATACCACAAGTGCCTGATCCACATTAGCAACTGCCGGACGGATCAGTTCATTCTTTCTTGGAAGTATCTCACGGATGTTTCCCGTCTTCGTCTCCTCATCCAGAATATCAATCTCTACGTTATCACCAACCAGCGGTTTGGTGCCCTTTTTTCTGAAAATACCTTTTGCCTTACATTCGTAAATACCGAATTCTACTATGTGAACATAGTAGAATCCGGCAATACCTTTCACTATCTTACCCTGCATAATTACTGCTCATTTCCCGTATTACTATTGCCACCGGAAGCTGATGAACCGGTACTGATCACGAGACTCACTCCGGTACCCTTGGATACTTCAGATCCAACGCCCGGGCTGCAACTGATGACGCAGCCTGCTGCCACCGTGTCACTGGAAATATATGTGGTATCCGATACCGTCAGACCTGCATTACTGATCATCTGTCGTGCACTCGCTTCTGATACATTAACCACATTCGGTACGGTCAGCTTTGTCTCCGGTTTCTTACCAAGACTTACTACCAGACTGACACTGGTACCTTTTTCCACCTTGCCGCTCGCCGGATCCTGACGGATAACCTGACCTTCTGCATAATTCTCATTATACTCTGTTTCAACAGTAGACACGGTCAGACCTGCTCCTGTAATCTCACTCTTCGCTTCTGACTCAGTCTTGCCGACTACATTCGGCACCGTAATCTTCTCAGATCCCTTGCTGACCTGCATGGTAATCTCTGTATCCTTGCTGACCTTGGTTCCTGCTGTCGGATTCGTACCGATAACCGTACCCTGCTCTTCTTCACTGTATACCGCTTCGGATTTGATATTAGTAAATCCTGCTTTTTCCAATGCTTTCTGAGCGGACGCTTCATCCTGTCCGGATACATCCGGGATCGTGCCTTCTTCCGACTTCTTACCGGAGCTTACCACAATCTCTACATCATAACCTTTTTTGACACGCTTACCCTCTTCCGGATTCTGTTCGATGACATATCCTTCATCATACTTCTTAGACTCACGTCTGGCTGAAACTTTACAATTAAGTCCTGCTTCTTCCAGGATCTGCTTTGCCTCACCTTCTGTCCTACCCACAAGATTCGGCACTTTGATCTTATTCTCTGTATCAAGCGCCAGAATACCTTTGTTAAACTTCAGGACACCGGTAGCTTTTCCCACGACAACTCCCAGCACTACAAGAATCAATACCGCTACTACAATCGTGAGTATCTTCATGACCTTATTCATACGAGGATTCACTTCATCACTGTCGTGCTCTTCATCCTCGTCATCGTAATCATCATCCTCATAATCATCATCCTCATAATCATCATCGTATCCGTCGTCGTCATCATAACCATCCGCATCTTCATCATACGAATCACGGATATCATTCAACTCATCTTCTGTAATGATCACAGTATCTGCATTATTCTGTGGAATGATCTGTACGAAATCGCCATCCGGATCTACCAATGAATGCTTCAGATCTTTGATGAGATCTTCCATATTATCGTAACGTCTCTCAGAATTCTTTTGTGTACATTTTAAAATAATCTGTTCCAGACTATACGGAATATCCGGCACCTCTTCTGACGGCGGTGTAATCTCTTCCTGCAGATGCTTCACGGCTACTTCTACCGCAGTCTCACCGTCAAACGGCACATGACCTGTCACCATCTCATACAGCGTTATACCTACGGAATAGATATCGCTCTTGGTATCCACATATCCACCTCTTGCCTGTTCCGGCGACGTATAGTGCACAGATCCCATTGCGGATGTACTGACTGTCGCTGAGGATGCAGCCTTGGCAATTCCAAAGTCTGTCACCTTAACCTTGCCATCCTTAGAGATCATCACATTATGCGGCTTGATATCCCGGTGCACAATCTGGCGTTCATGCGCCGCCTCGATACCATTACACATCTGGATCGCAATACTGATAACTTCCTTTGCGGACAGTCTGCCTTTTTTATCAATATATTCTTTTAACGTGATACCGTCTACCAGCTCCATAACCATGTAGTACAGACCACGATCTTCGCCTACATCATATACATTAACAATATTCGGATTCAGAAGTCCGGCTGCTGCCTGTGCCTCAGAACGAAACTTCTTTACAAATGATTCATCTTCCCGAAATTCTTTTTTCAATACCTTGATTGCTACATAGCGGTTCAACATATGGTCTTTGCCTTTGTAGACATCCGCCATACCACCTGCGCCGATCTTTGTTAATACTTCATATCGCTTACCTAAATAAATGCTCACCACGTACTCTCCTCACTTGCAATCGGTTCGGCAAGTACCACTCCGATATTATCCCGGCCGCCGTTACTGTTAGCTCTGTCAATCAGCATCTGTACAGCCTCAACAACATCCCGTGACCCCTTCACCAGTCCAAACATATCTTCGTCTTCTACCATGTTACTAAGTCCATCAGTACACATCAGAATCTTGTCTCCCCGTTTGATTCTGAATTCGTAGAAATCAGCTTCTGCTTCATCTTTCACTCCCATGGCTCTGGTAATAATATTCTTATCCGGATGATTCCTTGCATCTTCTGCTTTGATGCCACCCAGACGTACCATCTCCTCTACCAGAGAATGGTCCTTGGACAACTGCTTTATATTATCATCTATTAAATAGAGACGGCTGTCACCGATATTGGCAAAATACAGCGTATCACCAATCACAGTTGCAACTACAAGCGTCGTACCCATACCTTCCAGCTTCACATCCCTCGATGCCACACGGATCAGCTCTCTGTTGGCAACCTGTATTGCATCATGCAGCACCTTCTCCGGCTTTCTGCTCCGACTTCCTGCAATCTCACGCTTCACAACTTCTACTGTGAATTTGGAAGCAAAATCACCTGCTTTGTGACCTCCCATTCCATCGGCTACCACAAGCAGGTTCGGGAACGGACCGACCGGTTGCCCCGTCGCATATACATAATCCTGATTCACTTCACGCCGTCTTCCGACATCAGTCATTGCATAATATTTCATCTAGTTCTCCTTTTTAGAAGTAATATGACGTCGTCTCAATTGACCGCAGGCTCCGTCTATATCAGAACCGCGTTCTCTTCTTATTGTAACATTTATTCCATTATGTTCAAGTTTATTTTTGAATTCCTCCGCATTTTTACGGCTTGGCTTCTGGAATGTACGCTCCTTGATCGGGTTCACCGGAATCAGATTCATATGACAGTTCATAGACCCAAGCATCTTAACCAGTCTTGCCGCATCCTCCGGTGTATCATTCACACCCTGCACCAGACTGTATTCAAATGTGATGCGCCGTCCCGTCTTCTCAAAGTATTCCTCGCACGCCGCAAGCACCTCTGACAGCTCATACTGATAAGCGATCGGCATCAGTTCCTGCCGCTTTTCCTGACTGGAACCATGCAGTGAAAGTGCCAATGTAATCTGTAATTTTTCTTCCGCAAGACGCTTAATATTCGGCACAATACCACAGGTTGAAGCAGTGATATTGCGCTGACTGATATGCAGTCCATGCTCATTACTCACCATATGGATAAATTTCAGGAAATTATCGTAATTATCAAGCGGCTCTCCGGTTCCCATGACCACAATATTGGATACGCGTTCTCCGCTGATTTTCTGGATGCGATATACCTGTCCCAACATCTCTGATGTGGTTAGATCGCGCACCTTACCGCCAATGGTCGATGCACAGAACTTACATCCCATCCGGCATCCTACCTGAGATGATATGCAGACCGAATTGCCGTAGTTATATTTCATTAATACGCTCTCTACCACATTGCCGTCTTCCAGCTCAAACAGGAACTTTTCCGTAGGATCTTTCTGCGAAATCTGATGCTCCAGCATATCCACCTTGCGGATCTCATACTGTGCTTCCAGCTTTTCTCTCAGATTCTTAGACAGATTCGTCATTTCCTGAAAGCTGTCCACCAGCTTCACATGCAGCCATTCATAGATCTGCTTTCCACGAAATGCCTTCTCACCTATTCTTGTCATTTCTTCCTGTAGTTCTTTGTAATTACAGGAACGTATATCTATCTTCTCCGTTGTCATCATCGTCATTTCTCTTGTCATTCTCTCATTTCTTCAGACTTTTCTGCATTTACTTTCTAACAAACTCTGCTATGTAGAATCCATCACTATCATCTACGCCCGGCAAAAACTGCTTTTCTCTTACCAGTTTAAACTCCGGATACTGCTCCGCAAACCACGCCGCATTGTCCTGGTTCTCTGCCCGGCGAATCGTGCAAGTACTATATAAAAGCTTGCCACCAGGCTTCACATAGCGGTGTACCACAGACAGTATCTCCCGCTGCAGCTTCACCAGTTCCTGCTGTGTATCCGGATTCATTTTATATTTCAGATCGGTCTTCTTGCCAAGTACGCCAAGTCCTGAACACGGAAGATCCGCGATTAGAATGTCTGCCTTTTTCTCAGATGCCTCATCATATATAGTTGCATCCTGACACACAGCTTCTATATTATCTATGCCTGTACGCTCGATATTATCACAGATCAGATCCACCTTGTACGGTGTCAGATCCCTTGCCTCCACATGTCCGCTTCCTGCAAGCTTGTCTGCCTGATGCAGTGATTTACCACCTGGTGCCGCACATACATCGATAATATAATCACCTTTTTGAGGATCTGCCCACTCAGCCACTTCCATAGAACTGATGTCCTGCACCTGGAAATGCCCTGCACGGAAGCTTTCCAGTGCTCCCAGATAATCATAGCCGCTGATAAATAATGCGCTGTCAATGGTATCGCAGAGGCGTACCTTCACGCCTTCTTTTTCCAGTTCTGCTGCCAATTCTCCTCTGCTGATCCGACTCATATTACACCGGATCGTCGTTGGACGGTCAGCCAGAAATGCCTGAAGCATCCGCTCTACCGTCTTACGGTCATAGTCTTTCAGCCATTCGGTAATAATCCATTCCGGCATCGAATAGGTTACGGATAGCCATGTGACCGTATCTGCCTCATCCGGATACTTCACCTTATCCAGATTACGGCTGATATTGCGCAGCACACCATTGACAAATCCTTTTAATCCTGAGAATCCTCTCTTACCTGCCAGCTTCACTGCCTCATTGCAGACAGCCGAATCAGGAACGCTGTCCATATACTTCAGCTGATAGACTGCGCTCCTGATGATCGTCCGGATCACCGGCTTCATTTTATTCACTTTCGTCTTAGAGAACTGGTTGATAATATAATCCAGTTCAATCATACGTTCCAATGTTCCCTCGGTTACTCTCGTAATAAATGCCCGCTCCGATTTGTCCAGATACTGGTAATTCTCCAGCACATTCCGAAGGGCAATATGACTGTACTCTCCATCTCTGGTTACTGCCAGCAGAATCTCGAGTATCAGTTCCCGGTCATTTACTGTATTTCCCATATATACTCCTTTTGTAACTATTCCGACTCTTAATCGTTGCGTCTGCCGCCGGTCAGAATCAGAATTCTGAGCAGCTGCAAGATTGCAGATGCGGTTCCTGCCACGTAGGTCAGTGCTGCCGCTGTCAATACCTTACGCACATCAGATACTTCCGGCTCATACAGCATTCCTGTACTGCCAAGCAGATTCAGTGCTCTTCTGGATGCATTGAACTCCACCGGAAGTGTTACGATCTGGAACAGTACTGCCAGTGAAAACGCGAGGATACCAAGATTCAGTAATGTCACTGACATCTGATTATTAAAGATCAGTCCCAGAATGATCAGTGGCCATGCAATACCGCTTCCAAAACTTGCCACCGGTGCCAATGTACTTCTGATAGAAAGCGGCACATATCCTCTTGCATGCTGCAATGCATGTCCGCACTCGTGCGCTGCAACTCCGATAGCTGCAACTGATGTAGACTGCCAGGTTGCGTCTGACAGACGAAGCACTTTATTTCTCGGATCATAGTGATCCGTCAGATTACCGGATACATGCTCAACACGTACATCATAGATGCCCTGGCTGTGCAGGATGCGCTCTGCTGCCTCTCTTCCTGTCATTCCATTGTGACTGCGCACTCTGGAATACTTCTGAAACGTGCGGTTCATCTTAGATGATGCTGCCATGCAGATAACCACACCGATCAGCACCAATATATACGTAGGATCCATATAATAATAAAACATTGTTCTTACCCCCTGTAATGCGTTTTTCCTTATTATAGTCGAAAAACAGGCCAATAACCTGTTTTTCACACTTTTTTTACAATGTTTCTCCTATTTTTATCTGATTGCCTCGCAAGAATGCATCCGTATCCATTCTTTTCTTGCCAGGCAGCTGCAGACTCAGAATCTTCAGCATGCCTTTTCCGGTCTGCACTGCAAATGTCTTCTTATCTACTTCTGCAACGGTACCCGGTGCCTGTCCTGATTCTTTATCAAGTATCTCTGCCTCCCAGATCTTCATCGTCTTATCATTCCATGCAGTATATGCACTCGGCCATGGGTTCAATCCACGGATCAGACGCTCAATCTCTACCGCAGACTTTGTCCAGTCAATATCGCCCATCTTTTTATTCAGCTGCTTTGCGTAATCGGTGCCTGTCTCGCCCTGTTTCGTGCGGACTGCGGTACCGTCTTCCACTGCCTTTAATGTCTCCACGCATAACTTGGCTCCGGCTTCTGCCAGCTTATCATGAAGAGAACCGCCAGTCTCTTTTTCATCCAGCACAATCTCTGTCTTCATGATCATATCACCGGTATCCAGACCTTCATCCATCTGCATCGTTGTCACGCCGCTGACCTTCTCGCCATTGATCACTGCCCACTGGATTGGAGCCGCGCCGCGGTAATCCGGAAGCAAAGACGCATGTACATTGATACAGCCATATTTTGTCATTTCCAGAATTTCTTTTGGTAAAATCTGTCCAAATGCAATAACTACCATCACATCTGCCGGATATTTTTTCAATTCTTCCACACACTCTGCATCACGGATTCGCTGTGGCTGATATACCGGGATATCATGTGCAAGTGCTGCTTCTTTCACCGGAGAATACTGCATCTCCTTGCCGCGTCCTCGTGGCTTATCCGGCTGTGTTACCGCCAGTACAACCTCGTGTCCGGCCTCTATGATTGCTTCCAGTGTTCCCACCGAGAAATCTGGTGTTCCCATGAAAATAACTTTCATCCTTAGTCCTCCTCGTACTCTACGTCATGAATGCCGTCTTCTGCAAGTTCTACATAAAGATGTCCATCCAGATGATCGATCTCGTGACAGAATGCTCTTGCAAGAAGTTCTTCTCCTTCCAGTTCGATCGGTTCCATATCTTCATTAAATGCTTTGACTTTTACGTGGTTCGGACGTGTCACGATACCTGCTTTGCCAGGTACACTTAAGCAGCCTTCTTCTCCGGTCTGTTCTCCGGACTTCTCAACAATCTCCGGATTCACCAGTACGATTGGTCCTTCTCCTACATCAATTACAACGATACGCTTGAGAATGCCCACCTGTGGTGCCGCAAGTCCAACTCCTCCTGCATCATACATCGTATCCAGCATGTCATGGATCAGTAATTTGGTGCGAAGTGTCATCTTCGTCACTTCCTTGCAGGTCTTGTTCAGAACCTCGTCTCCCATCACGCGTATTTCTCTCAGTGCCATTCTATTGTTCTCCTTTCATAGATCAGGTTCCTGTGAATCCGATCACTTAAAATATATTCATTGGATTAAAATCAAACTGAATCCTCAGTGTCTGGAACCCGGAATTTACCTTAATATAACGTTCCAGCTGATTTTTCGCTTTTATCAGCATACCATATTTCGGACATTTTAGGTAGAGAATCTTTCGGTAAATGTCG
The DNA here is from genome assembly GCA_963592205.1 of bacterium. Taxonomy (GTDB): domain Bacteria; phylum Bacillota; class Clostridia; order Lachnospirales; family Lachnospiraceae; genus Claveliimonas. The sequence goes on along the minus strand of CAVAVU010000074.1, from coordinate 7,893 downwards.
CTGACTTTACCTACATACGGTACTGCAGGACCGATCACTTCCAGATATTCGCCGCCGATCCGCTCTGCATATGCCTTCAGATATTCCGCCGCCATATTCAGATGATTCTCATCTTCGCCCATCATCAGCACCGCCAGCATATTCTCCACAGGCGGGTATCCCATCTGATCACGGAATTCCAGTTCCTCCCGATAAAATGCCTGATAATCCTGCTTTGCCGCCGTCCTGATACTGTAGTGTTCCGGATCATACGTCTGGATCACTACTTCGCCCAGCGCATTTCCCCTTCCTGCACGACCTGCCGCCTGCACAAGAAGCTGGAACGTTCGCTCTCCGGCTCTGTAATCCGAAGAATACAGCGACATATCTGCTGCCAGCACGCCTACTAACGTCACTGACGGAAAATCATGTCCCTTCACGATCATCTGCGTTCCCACCAGAATATCTGCTTCGCCATCTGCAAATGCGGATAATATCTTTTCATGACCGTCCTTATTCTTCGTTGTATCCATATCCATTCTCAGGACTCTTGCCCCTGGAAATTCCCGTTTCACCAAATCCTCAATCTGCTGGGTGCCTGCCTTGAATCCGCCGACATGACGTGAACCACAGGATGGGCACACCTTTATCATCGGTTCTTCATGCCCGCAGTAATGACAGATCAGCTTCCCATTCCTGTGCGCCGACAATGACACATCACAGTGCGGACATTTTACCACATAGCCGCAAGAACGGCAGGACACAAATCCCGCATAGCCTCTCCGGTTAATGAACAGCATCGTCTGCTGCCCTTTTTCCAGTCTGTCCTTGATCTTCTCCCGGAGCAAATCCCCAAAAATCGACCGGTTGCCATGCGCCAGTTCTTCCCGCATATCCGTTGTATACACAACGGGAAGCGATTTATTACCCACGCGCTCTTTCAGTTCCATCAGACGGTATTCTCCGGTCCGACACCGGTAATAGCTTTCCATAGACGGAGTCGCCGAGCCTAATACTACGCTCGCATGCTCCATCTCTACTCTCGCCACAGCCGTCTCCCTTGCATGGTATCTCGGCACCTGCTCACTCTTATAACTGTTCTCATGTTCCTCATCGATCACGATCAGTCCCAGATTCGGAAATGGCGTAAAGAGTGCAGATCTCGGTCCGATCATTACATCGAGTTCACCCTTTGCCGCCCGCTGCATCTGATCATACCGCTCACCCGCTGACATGCGGGAATGCATAACCGATACACGGTCACCAAACATCCGGTAAAAGCGCATCACCGTCTGCCATGTCAGTGCGATCTCCGGTATCAGTACAATTGCCTGCCTGCCCTCTGCTGCCACAGTCCGGATCATTTCCATATAGACTTCTGTCTTACCGCTTCCGGTCACACCGTGGATCAGATACGTGCCATAGTCCTCTGCCAGATACTCCCTCCGGAATTGTTCAATTAGCTGCTGCTGTTCCATCGTATACCGGATCGGTGCAGTCTGTTCCCGCTTCCGGATCTTCGGATTCCGGTATTCACGTTCGGACTCTACCTTCAACACGCCCTGCTCTTCCAACGCACGCACTACCGATGCAGTCACATGAAGCTTCTTTACCGCCAGACTGTAGTCCAGCTCCGGACTGTCTAAAAGCGCAGCCATCACTCTGGCTCTGGCCTTCTGATTCTTCTCCAGATATTGTTCCAGCCGCTCTCTTCCTTCCTGCTCCGTCAGGCACAGACGCAGTGTGCGCTTCGTCCGCTCCTGCTCCTTTTTCTTGATTGGAAGTACGGTCTTCAATGCCTGGATCATCGTACCGCCATATGCTTCCTTCATCCATGCCGCCAGACGCACTAATCTGGATTCGATTGCCATGCCATGTTCATCAATCTCGAGGATCGGCTTGATCTTCTCCGGCGCATAGTCCGGCTTCTCTGATAATCCAACCACATACCCCCGGATCTTTCGATCACCTTTTCCAAATGACACGATCACTTCCGATCCTATGCACAGACGATCCATCAGTGCCTCCGGAATCCGGTACTGAAATACTTTATCCAGTTTTTCATGTGTAATATCTACTATAACATCTGCGTACATTCTCTCACCAGTTCTCTATCATCCATCGGATAACGGACGCCCCGTATCTCCTGATAATTTTCATGTCCCTTTCCTGCAAGCAGGATTATATCTCCTGCCTGCGCATGATCGATTGCATAACGGACTGCTTCTTTCCGGTCTGCAATCATTGTATAATAAACGTCTGTGTTTAACAAACCCATTTCTATCTCTCTCATAATAGCTTCCGGATCTTCATATCTTGGATTATCCGTCGTTACGATCACCAGATCCGCATATCTCCCGGCAGTTTCGCCCATCGACACCCTTCTCGATCTCGACCGGTTACCGCCACAGCCAAATATCACCACAAGTCTCCCCGGCTGATAACTGCATAATGTCTCAAGACTGTTCTTAAGACTCATGGCATTATGCGCATAATCCACCAGAACCCGAATATTCTTTTGCTGATTTGTCTGTCCCCCGCTTCGCGGTTCCATTACAGCTACCTGCTCCATCCGCCCCGGAACCCGCACGCCCTGAAGCGAGTCAAAGATCACTGCCTCTGCCACTCCCATTTCGTTCAACACTGCCATCGCCGCAAGTCCATTGGATATATTATACTGCCCCGGCATAGATAATGTAAGCCTTCCCGACATATTTCCTTTCACAATGCAACTGCCGCCAAGTCCCTCCGGACTGTTTATATTCTCAATCTGTTCTGCCAGATAGTCCGCCTCATGCTCATTTCCCTGGATCTTCTCTGCCGCAGTTCGATCTTCACCCTGCCCCAAAGTCTCCCCGCTACTCACCATATAACGGATCTTTCTGCAATCCGTCTGCGCCCACACTTTCTCAAGATACTTATCATTCCGGTTCCCGACAGCAAGATCCGTCTGTAAAAACAGCTTTCTCTTACACGCCAGATATTCCTGCATATCCGCATGTTCGCCCGGTCCGATATGATCCTCATCCAGATTGGTAAATACAGCTGCCACAAAATGAATCCCCTCCACCCGGTGCAGCTTTAACGCCTGAGAGGACACCTCCATTACTACACAATCACATCCGGCATCCGCCATTTCCCTGAGATACTGCTGAAGTTCCAATGATTCCGGTGTAGTATGAATTTCAGTTTTAAACCTTTCTGTCTTCACTCCATCAGCGTCAACCTCAACCGTACCGATCAGCCCTGTTTTATGCCCTGCCTTCTTAAGTCCTTCCCGGATCATGTATGTTGTAGTCGTCTTTCCTTTCGTCCCGGTTACGCCTATGATCTGCATTTCCTTTGCCGGATTATGGTAAAATACTGCTGCCATCTCTGCCAGTGCAATCCGGGTGTCAGGAACTATTATCACAGTAATCTGCTTCAGAAACTGGGTAGTTTGCAGAATGGCCTCTTTCTGTTCTTCACAAAATATATTTTCCTGTACAATGACCGCAACCGCACCTCGCTTTACTGCCTCTTCGATATACGCATGACCATCCGTCTGATATCCTTTGACACATACGAACAGACTACCTCTCTCTGCCTTTCTGGAGTCATATACAATCCCCGTCACAAGCTTCTCCACTGTTCCCTGCAATATCCGATATTCCCGTCCCCGGATCAATTCTGTTATACTGATATCCATTTCTACACATCCCATAATTCACCTTACTATCATGTTATGCCATAGAACGTGTATGGTAACAAAAGAGGCAGATTGCTCTGCCTCTTTGATCTGTATTGATATCTGTATTAATTCATATGTGTTGCGATAGAATCTAAGTTTGTCATATCACTTTCATTAATAGAGTATACACGATTGCCATCTGAATCCTCTTCATATGTAACATTCAATGTCACTGTCTGCGGATCATAGGTCTGTGCCTGATTGATACTTTCCTGTACAGACTCATTAAATACTGCCATATAACCACTTTCATCTACACCATTTGCAACTGCTTCCTGAAGCTTGTTCGTAAAGATTGTCTGCAGGTTGTCCAACAGACCTACCGGAGTAATCTCTACATCAACTGTAAAGTTATCATTATCATCCTTAACTGCATCTTTCACTGTCCATGTAATCTTCTTATATCCGTCTTCGATCATTGATACATATGCTTCGATTTCTTCATCTGTTGCTGTCAGACCAGACTGCGCAAGAGCATCTTTTGCAACCTGGATATTGCTGTCTTCTATCTCTTTCTTGATGTCTTCTTCGCTCTCGCCCACATCCTCTGCATGTGCTTTATAATCTCCGTGGTATGTTGCATCCAACACACCTTCCACATAACCTTTTGCGTCAAAATCCTCTTCTTTTCCTCCGCAGGCCGCAAGTGATATTACCATCACTCCCGCTAATAATGCTGCTGCCAGTTTCTTCATAATACATGTTCTCCTTTCGCTCATTCCGCATTTATGATTTACGCCATCGGCATTAAATCCTTAGTCTCATGTATCTGTGTTATGACTTCACCAGAGTTCTTAGTGTCTGCTGTCATACTCAGCCAGATAACGCTGTACATATTCTACATCTGAAGGACAGTCCAGATATTCACAGCCATACTTCTGTCTGGTCTCAGCTCCCTTACCGGTAACCAGCAGAAGTGTCTTACCCTCTGCCGTCTCAATCGCATCCCTGATCGCCTCACCTCGATCTTCGATCATCTTATACGGACAGTTCTGTGCTTCTACGTACTGTGCGATCTCTTTGGAAATATCTTCTACCGGTTCGTATCCCGGATCCTCTGCTACCAAGTATACCATCTTAGAATACTGACCCGCAATCGTTCCCAGATATTTTCTGCGTAGCAGTGACTTCTTACCAGGACAGCCAAAGATAGCCACCAAGCCATAATCCGGAAATTCTTCTTTCATAGCTGAGAATAACTTCTCAAAACTCAGCTTGTTATGTGCATAATCTACGATTGCCATAACCTCATGATCCTTGCTGTGATAAAATTCCATACGTCCGCTGGATCTTGCACGCTTCAGACCAGAATGAATATACTCTGTCGGAATACCAAGCTTCACAGATGCCGCAACTACACCAAGCGCATTTTCCACATTGAAGAATCCCGGCATAGTAAGTACAAATTCCTCATCAAACGCTTCACATTTTACCGAGAAATGAATATCCTTTCCCTCTTTATGAATGTTATAAGCATAATAATCTGCTTCGCAATCCTTGGTACTGAATGTTACAACCTCTCCGGCAGCCTTTGCTGCTTCCAGAATCCGGTCAATATAATCCGCATCCAGATTCACAACAGCGATCTTAGACTTCTCGAACATCTTCATCTTAGACTGGAAGTAATCTTCAAAATCCGGATGTTCAATCGGGCTGATATGATCCTCCGATATATTCAAAAATACGGATACGTCAAACTGCATCTCATCCACACGACCATACTTCAATGCCTGTGACGAAATCTCCATCTCGGCATACTCAATATTACAATCCAGTGCATTGCGCAGATGCATCTGTAACTCTACTGCTTCCGGTGTAGTAATATGTGACTCAACTTTTGACTTTCCGTCGTAAATATCAATCGTTGAGATTACAGCACTTTCCGGCTTATCCTGCGCTGCCATATAGTCATCTACAACCGCTTTCATATAATATGTTGAAGTAGATTTGCCCTTCGTTCCTCCAAATCCGATCACTGTCAGATCTTCCCACGGCTTATTATAAAAGAAGTTAGCAAGCACTGCCATTGCCGCACGGATATCCTTCACCAGAATATACGGTACTTCTTTTTCCAGTTCATATTTCTTCTCACTGACATAGCACACAGCTCCCTGATCCATAGAATTCTTCAGATATTCTGCCTTAAATGCAGCACCTTTACAGATAAAAAGAGTCCCGTTCTGTACTTCTCTGGAATCATAAGTAAGAAGTGTAATCTCTTCTCCATCTCTGCCCTGCAGATCAGACTCTGCCAGCATACCTTTACTCTTCAGCAGTTCCACATATTCCCCAAGTTTATAATGCTTCATCTCTGCCATTGCTTTTCCTCCTATTAAAACAGCTTATCCTGTTTTATTACGTTATTCCACATATTCCGCCCCGGATCTGCGGATAGCTTCTTCCACCAGTACGTCCATTGCGTCCAGACAAATGGACGGAATATCATGCTTGCCTTTAAAAACTGACAATTCTGTACATGCCAGAATAATCACATCGCATCCCTTACGCATAAATTCACTGACAACACGATCAAACTTTGCGCGGTCTCCGCTCTTGCCAGCCTTAATATCATCATAGATCAACGACATGACGTCCGCCTGTCGTTCTGTCGACGGCTGTACCGGCGTCACCCCTGCCTTCCTACAGGCCTTGTGATAAATCTTAGATCCAATCGTTCCGTCTGTTGCCATGATTCCCACACGTTTCACGCTATCATACTTATGTACCGCATAATTCACGCTCTCCTGAATCATATTGATCACCGGAATCTTAACTGCATTCTGTATATGTTTGTAAAAATAATGAGATGTATTGCAGGTAATCGCAATATTAGATGCCCCCAGTGTCTCCAGTGTTCTGGCATCATTACACAGCAGATTGATCAGATGTGTATCATTCCCTGTACGGATCGCTTCTGTACGATCCGGCATGGATGCATGGCTAAGCAGCACCATGTCAATGTGTTCCTGATCCTTTTCTGCTTTTGTGTGTGCAATTACATTCTCATAGAAATAACAGCTGGCCTCCGGTCCCATGCCACCGATGATTCCCAGCATCTTTCTGTTCTTTAATTCTTCCATAGACACCTCTAATTATAATACATGTTAAAATACTTGTACTGCTTCAGATGTGTTTTCGCCATTCTGAGGAATCGATTCAGTCCCAGATCTCCTCTCTTAAATACAGGGTTCACCATCTTACCTGCTGATACCAGCTTCTTCATCTTTGCTACGTATTCCGGATTCTTCACATGCTTGTAGGCTACTCCCTTCGGAACAGTCATCCATAAATGTTCCTCTGTTGCCTCTTCGTATGGAAGTTCCTTATTATAAATGTAATCTTCAACAAAATACTTCGCTACATTAAATCCAGATCCGGTTACATAGTAATTACTTCGTCCCTGTCTTGTGTTAATCTCAAAGAAACGATACGTACCATCTCTCTGGTCATATTTGATATCAAAATTAGAAAATCCAACATAATGCAGATCTTCCAGCAGATTCTTCACGCGCCCCATCAGTTCCTTATTCGGCTCTGTAATGATAACCGCATGATTACCCAGTCCGTGCGGTGTATGCTCTTCCAGTAACACATGTCCCAGACACATCATCTTCACCTTACCATTACGGTCTGAATAAGAAGTCAATACACGCATATATTCATCATTACCCGGAATCATATCCTGAATGATAAGGTCATCATCATAGCCTGCACCATAGATCTCTTCAATTACTTTTTCAAGCTCCGCACGATCCTTAATCTTATAGATCTTCTTCTGCGTCTCAAATGGATGTTCCCAATATGCAATACTGTTCGACGGCTTCAGGATCACCGGATATGGATAATCACATGCGAAATCCAGTCCCATCTCACGTTTGTATACAATCGTCTTCGGATATGCCACGCCATGCTTCTCACACAACTCATAGAAACGTTCTTTCTGCTGTAAACTATCCATCAGATCAAAATCAATATATGGTGCGATCACATTAGACGGAAGCTCATTCTTATGACGGCTTGCAAGTGCTACATAACTGTCACCGCATCCAATCAGCAGAATCTTCTTATCCTTATGTTCATTTGCAAAACGTGTGATCCGTTTCATAAAATAATCATCCGTATCGATTGCCTGATTACCTTCATATATTGTAATCTTACTCCGGAAACTTGGACCGGTCTGGTAC
>CAVAVU010000073.1:0-25948 GCA_963592205.1 bacterium | reverse complement strand
GATCAGTTATGTAGTGTTTGATAAGGCGAATCAGGTGGGAACACTGGAAAGAACAGTACAATACAGTGATTATGTACCGCCAAAGATTCATCTGACGGCACCGCTTCGGTATACGACAACGGAAGTGGCAAAGGTAAATTTGACGGAAAATATGACGGCTGAAGACTGCCTGGACGGAGATCTGACCAGTCAGATCCGGACTAGTCTGAATGATGAGATATATAATGTGGTAGCAGGTACCTATGGAGTGACGGTTCATGTAAGTAACAGTGCCGGTGATGTGTGTGCAGTGCCGTTGGAGATTACGGTGACAGACACTGCAGACAGACAGGAACAGGCAAAGGTATACCCGCTGTTATCGGAATATATTGCATATACAACTGTTAATACTTCGATTGATCCGATGGCATATCTGAAAGGGCTCGAGATTAATGGTACAGAATATACATATGCCGATGATGGAGAGACGATTGCAGGAACCATGGAACGAGTCGTTGTGACATCGGGTGTAGATTATTCCAAGGCAGGCGTGTATACGATCGAGTACTCCTATACAGCGGATGGCGCTCCGGCTGCTGTGACGAAGTTATATGTTGTGGTACAGGATCAGGAAGGAGAGCAGGATGGAAATGAACAGTAAGAATGAAATGCCGGCGTTTATGGATAATGACCTGGAACCCTATACACTTATTCATGATATTATCTGTAATTGGTGGGTGATCCTTCTGGGAGCAATCGCAGGAGCATTGTTGACTTATGTGGTGGTAAGCAGCCGATATGTTCCGGAATATACAACACAGGCGACGTTTGTGGTAACTTCCAAAGCGGATGCAAATGGGTACAGCCTCAATTCTGCGAATGAGATGGCAAAGAGATTTGAGAAAATTCTGAAGAGTAACATCATGAAGACGAAGATCTGTGAGGTGCTGGAAGTGGAAGAGCTGGACGCAGATGTCCATGCTAAGGTACTGGAAGGCACGAATCTGCTGGTGCTGACGGTGACAGCAGATACTCCGAAGGATGCAATCGACATTATCCGTACCGTCATGGATAATTACAGTAGTGTATCTTTATATACAGTCGGCAGTTCTGTTATGGATGTGCTGGAGGAACCGAAGATTCCATATACACCGGACAATCCATTGAATGCCAGTGGACAGGCGAAAAAAGGCGGACTGGTGGCAGGTGTACTTATCATTCTGCTGCTGGGACTGATCTCGTATATGAAGGATACCATCAAACAGGAAGATGAGATTGAGAAGAAGCTGGATGCAGGAAGCCTTGGCTCTATCAGTTATGAGTGGAAATATAAGACAATCCAGGAGATGCTACGCCGTAAGAATAAAGCTCTTCTGGTCGATGATCCTGTGGCAAGCTTCCGTTTTGTAGAGAGTTATAAGAAACTGGCGTCCAAAGTAGAGTATCGAATGGACAAAGAAGAACGAAAAGTTCTGGTGGTAACCAGCGTGTCAGAGAATGAAGGCAAGACAACGGTAGCGGCTAATCTTGCGATTACGCTGGCAGAGCAGTCAAAAAAGATACTTTTGATAGATGGGGATATTCGAAGACCATCACAATTCATGGTCCTTGGGGTGGATCTAAAGGAAGATAATGAACTGGGAGAGTATCTGAAAGGGAATGGAGCACTGAAGGATATTATCGTTCCGTGTAACAGAAAACATATGCTGTTTATGGGAGGAAAAAACTGTTATTCTACATCGACAGAGCTGTTGAGTTCTGGTGGGGCGTTTGCCAGATTAGTAGAGAAGTGCAGAAAGGTTGTGGATTATGTAATCATTGATACCCCTCCGGTAGGATTGATCGGTGATGCACAGATATTCTCACGTTGTGCGGATGCTGTTATGATCGTTGCAAGACAGAATTACATGCTTGCTGAAGATATCAATGAAGCATTGGATGATTTCCGTGATAATGATAGTAAGGTTCTGGGAGTTGTACTTAACGGAGCCAGGGTGATATCAAGACTGGTGGACAGCCCAGTAGGACATTATTACGGAAAGTATAGCAGATATGGACGTTATGGCAATTATGGAAATAGTAAAGGGATGTAAGGTATATGGGTGATTATAGAGACAAATCAAAAAAAGAACATGTAGATGCGCCCGATAAGATTGATCTGACTGACATTATGCTAGATGTGTATCATGGCGTGAGGCGGCTGTGGTGGCTGATCATCGGGCTTATTGTTGTCTGCGCAGTACAGTCTTATTTCTCGGTCAGTACCAGTTACCGGTCCGAATATGTAGCATCGGCTACGGTTTCGGTGACTTCGGTTGGTGGATTGGATTATGTGAATACACAGTCAGCACAGCAGATGGCAGAAGTATTTCCGTATATTCTTACCAGTGGAGTGCTGAAAGACGTAGTTGCTGAGGATATGGGGCTTGATTCTATGCCAGGCAATATAAGCGCTGAGGCCGAGGAGGGCATGAATCTTCTGACGATATCTGTGTCTGGAAATGATCCGCAGATGGCATATGAGACCTTGCAGTCTGTGATTAAAAATTATCCGAAAGTTGCAGAGTTTGTGATTGGCGAAACGCAGCTTACTGTTTTAGATGAGACAGGAATCCCATCGGACAAGAAGCGCGCGGAGGTCATTCGTGGTTCTTATAAGCGAGGGGCTCTTAAAGGAGCGATCATAGGCTGTGTGATATTGATGATTTATGTATTGTCAAGAAGAACCGTAAAATCTAAAAAAGAGTTAAAGAAAAAAATTAATTTACAGGATATGGGAAGTGTCCCATATATTCGCATGAAAAAGCGTAAAAAAGAAACATTTCATAATTCGGTCAGTTTGTTAAACCCAAGAATTTCGATGGGCTATCTGGAAGCGGTAAGAAAGCTCCGGATCCGCATTATAAAGGAAATGGAGACGAACGGTTATCAGACATTGCTTATTACCAGTTCTGTTCCGGGGGAAGGAAAGACGACGCTATCAGCAAACCTGGCAATCTCCATTGCACAACAGGGGAAAAAGGTTCTTTTAATTGACTGTGACCTGAGAAATCCTTCCGTTGCGGGGGTAATGAATGAGCAGGAAACACATCCGGGACTTGGAGCAGTTCTGAAGAAAAAGGTGCCATTATCAAAGACGCTGACGAATGTAGCACTGCCAAAGGAACGCACCAATGGAAATGGACAGCTAGATGTTATGTTTGGTGGAAAAGCATCCAGAGAAGATTCTATGCTGATCGGAAATAAACGAATGGGATTGATGATCAGCACTTTGAAATCCAAATATGATATGATTATTTTGGATACGGCACCATCAGGGCTTCTGGCAGATGCTCCTTTGCTGGCAAAGTATGTGGATGCAGCATTGTACGTCATCCGCTATGATTACACAAAGCTTCGGGAAATCCGTGAAGGAGTGGAGAGCCTGGCATTAAGCGGTATTCATATGCTGGGATTTGCATTTAATGGGGATCGTTCCTCTGGTAGACAGGGATATGGTTATGGGTATAAACGTTATGGAAATTATGGTGGCTATGGTAATCATTATGGAAAATATGGTGCTTACGGTCACTATGGAACAGCGGAAAAAGGTTCGACAGACAAGTTCGGCCGTGTGATTAAGGAATAGGGGGCAGAAGGATGAAGTTTTTTCGAAAGCACAGAAAACGAAGGATTATTGGAACAGTAATACTGTTGTTTGTGTTATTTGTGGGAGGAACTTTTGGAACGCTTGTTTGGATGTTTTACGGAGGGAATGTGGGGGTTGTTTCACCGGATGATGTAGATCCAAAGGCGGATCAGGTCAAAATTGCCAAAGAAGATCAAAAAGATAAAGAAGTTTTTAATGTGCTGCTGGTAGGTACAGATTCCAGAGACCCAGATTCAGATCGCGGACGTTCAGACAGTATGATGATGGTATCATTTAATAAAAAATCAGGAAAATCAACAGTCCTTTCTTTCCTGAGAGACTCTCTGGTTGATATTGATGGCTACGGAAAGAGCCGTCTTGGTCATACATATGCATATGGTGGAGTAGGACTTACAATCAATACATTGAACGAAACTTATGATCTGGATATTCAGAATTATATTACGATCAGTTTTGATGATCTGGTAAGCGTTATTGATGAAATTGGTGGCGTGACGGTATATATCAGTGAAGAAGAGGCTGCATATTACAGAGAGAACGGTATGCCGGATATTCAGGCAGGAGATGTAACCCTGACGGGGTCTCAGGCGCTTGCACATGCACGAAACCGTACATTGGGTAACGATTTCGAAAGAACAAGACGGCAGAGAAGTGTAATGTACGGAATTTATCGTAAGATCATGGAAAATAAAGATCCATCTGCATTGCTGCCACTGATCAATTATGCTGTCAATCATGTGAAAACGAATATGAGCGTAACGGAAATGTATTCGATAGCCAAGGAAGTGCTGTCTGTAGATAATCTGAAGATGCAGCAGGCATGTATTCCACAGGATGGAACATATACGGATGTGGTATATGATGGTATGCAGGTATTAGAGATTGATTTTGACGCAAATAAAGAGAAAATCCAGGAGTTGTTGTACTAGAGGATTAGGGCAGAATTCCGAAAATATGCCCGATTTTTCTTTAAAACGGACGATGCGCAAATGAAAATGATCTGATATAATAAGACATATCCGGTGGAAAGAACAGAATGTAATGACATGGGGAAGTTATACGTTCTGTTCTTTTTGTTTGAGTTTTTCTTTTGTTTCATTCAGTAATTCAAGATTTAATCCTTTTTCACTGGCGGTTTTGTCCACCCAGAGATTCAAGGAGTCTATTGCAAGAGATACCTCATCCAGTTTCTGACTGATAAATGCAAAATCTTCGATTTCATCATCTGTGATTTTGCCATCTCGTGCAATTTGGATAAGTCGTCCTGTGAGTGGATTGATCTCGTTGAGACTGGCAATTGTCTCCAGGATAATGCTGGGAAGCTCCGATACCTCTACTTCTGGGACATAGCGCTCGCCAATGGCGCATTTGTGGGAGCAGTAGTAATTGCAAAGATCCGGTCTTTTATAGCAGTCTGCCATTTGGACAATGTCGTACGGTGTTGGTTCCTGCAGTTCATATTCAATCTTTTCAATTCTTGAGTCAGATATTCCTTCCATCAATTCAGCAGCCTTTTCTCGGGTAAGTCCCTGTGCCTCACGGTAAATCTGATATATTGTTTTATTTTCGCGTGTTGATTGTTTTCCCATTATGATACCTCATATATCTCCAAAATGGAGGAATACAGACCAGTATTTCCTCGTTTCGGTAGTGTACTATTATTCTCAATTGATTATAATAGAATCATGCAAAAACAGCAAGAACAAGCGAAGCGGGGTGAATGGCTTGGACATAGCAAAGAGGTTACGGATGATACGGGTAATAGAGAAAATAGAAAAGAATCCCGAATTCAGCAGCAGACTCGGAGTGAAGAATAAATCAGAATTCAGGTCAGTGGAAACCGCAAAAGAAACTAAAGAATTAAGAGTCGAACAATGAATCGACAGAAGGAGAAGAAAATGTTGTCACTATTATTTACCATATGTATGATCTGCGTGTTTGGAAAGTTATTTATTTTCGGAGTTAAAGCAGCCTGGGGAATATCGAAATTATTATTAACGGTCGTATTTCTTCCGTTGATCCTGATCGGAATGGTAATCGGAGGCCTGATGTCAATCGCATTTCCATTATTGATCATTATCGGAATTGTAGCGCTGGTATCTCCGAGAAGCTAACAAAATTCAGAAGTTTGAGGATGAAAGAGGAAAGTAAAATGAAGAAAAAGATAAAAAGAATTGTCATTATTGTATTGGTTGTAGTAGTTGGAATTGGAATTTTTAGTGTGACGAGATATGTTAAAAATGCAAAAGAAAGAAAAACAATTCCATTAGAAACAGTTGTTGAAAATGCATCTGATCTGACAACACAGAAGATCGTGATTACGGACGTGTTTGAATGTTCAAAAGGTAAAATCCCTATTCTTACCAAGAATGATTTTCTGGTGCAGTATCAGACCACAGTAACTGCAGGATTTGATGTAAATGAGGTAGAAATTAAGGAGTCAGATGACAAAGTAACGGTAACGATTCCACATTGTACGATTGATGAAGACTCGGTAAAAATCAAATCGGATGATCTGAAGATTTACGATACAAGTTTTGCAATTCTGAATGTTAATCAGGACGATCTGTTGGATGTGATCAGCGAGGCAGAGACCAGAGCGAAGAAGCAGGCAAGTTCTTCAGAGTACGGATTTCTGGATGCGGCAGATGCAAATGCTGAGAAAGTGATCCGGGGCTTATTTGAGAATATCGTTGATGGCAGAGAAGTGGTTGTGGAATTTAAGTAGATGAATGGCAAAATTACTCAATTACGATTAACTAAAGTATGATTAAGTAAATCGTAGTTGAGTAAAAATATATGTATATATAATATAGTATGACAACAACATGTTTAATATATTTAGAAAGTATCAAAACCCCGCAAAATCAAGGCATGCGGGGGACAACTGCCGCATAATTCGGGAAAGGTGACCGCAGTTTATGGGAAGGGCTGCCGCGGTTTATGGAGATGGAAACCGCACTTTTCGGACATGGCTACAACGAAAATTGGGAAAGGAAGCCGCAGTTTATGGGTATTAATATATAGGATCATTAGAAATTAATATGAAATTACCCAAAAAGCGCGGTAACCAATAGTAGAAAAAGTTGGTTACCGCTTTTTTTGGACATGTCAGTCCCGTTTATTCCCAAATTCTGCGGCATCCATTCCCAAAAAGTGCGGCATGATTGACAGAAATAGTCGGATAGTGTAGAATTCAAAGCAGTATATAGATATATTGATGAGGATACCAAAAGAAGCGGTAGCCGTTTTTTAAAGACGGAGATACCCAAAAAGTGCGGTAGCCATTTTTAAAGATGGAGATACCCAAAAAGTGCGGTAGCCATTTTTAAAGGCAGAGATACCCAAAAAGTGCGGTAGCCATTTTTAAAGGCAGAGATACCCAAAAAGTGCGGTAGCCATTTTTAAAGGCAGAGATACCCAAAAAGTGCGGTAGCCATTTTTAAAGGCAGAGATACCCAAAAAGTGCGGTAGCCATTTTTAAAGGCAGAGATACCCAAAAAGTGCGGTAGCCATTTTTAAAGACGGAGATACCCAAAAAGTGCGGTAGCCATTTTTAAAGGCGGAATTACCCAAAAAGTGCGGTAGCCATTTTTAAAGGCGGAGATACCCAAAAAGTGCGGTAGCCATTTTTAAAGGTGGAATTACCCAAAAAGTGCGGTAGCTATTGTAAGGGGAGCAATACAAAAGATTAATTAAGGGTTTGGAGGAGTTATGGGACGAAAAGCAATTGAGAAAAGAGATAATCAGCTTATTATCAATATTGATGAGATTGAGAGAGAGCAGCAGGCGTTGATGCTGACGAAGTCGAATGATCTGATTCATGCGAAGTTTAATGCATCGCTATTTGTTCAGAAACTGTTGAATTTTTCGCTGGCATCTATTGCGAAGCAGCCGAATGGGGAGATATCCAGCGCAGTGCGGGTGGCGGATCTGAGGAATGCGATGGATCTGTCCGGGCACAGTATTTATACGGCAGTGTCGGCAGCGGTGGAAGCGATATTGAATTTTAAGATCATCAAATGCGATGATGCGGCAGAAAAACTTATCTGATTGAATATTGTAACTGACTGTTATTATTCAGATGGTATATTATATACGACGTTTAACCGTAAGATTGAAGCAGATGTAATCAATATTCAGAAGAAATTTACCCGTAATAATGTCTATTTTCTGTGTAAATTCAAGTCGGCATATTCACTGCGTCTGTATGAACTTTTATCTACACAGAGATGGGTATTGCAGAAGAGCAAGAAGAAGATCGTGTCGGTAATATATTCTCTGGGTGAGCTTCGTTTTGAGATGGGAACGATCGATCCGAATGACAGCGAAGTACAGAAGGCAGTGCGCAGAAATATGGACTGGAACATTATTGCAGAAGAAGTGGCGGCGAACCGGACACAGAAGCGGTGGGATGATTTTAAGAGGCGTATTCTGATCGTGGCGCAGAAGGAAATCAATAATGCTGATTATTCGGATATCGGATTTGACTTCGAACCGGTCAAAAGTGGGAAGAGTAATAAAGTTACTTCGGTGAAGTTCCACATTTATCTGAAGAATCCACCGGAATATAATGATCAGATGATTCCGGAGGAAGAGATCGATGCAGTGGATGTACGTCTGGTATCAGATATTAAGAATGCATTTCCGTCATATCCGCTTCGTGAAGAAGACCTGATTGCGGTAGTACGGGCTGCGGGGAATGACCGAGACAGGGTAAGAAAAGCAATCGATATTGTTAACATTCAAAAGAAGCCGATTAAGAATCTGATCGGATTCCTGGTGGCAGCAATTCAGGAGTGCTGGGATCAGGATGAAAATATTCCGTATATTGTAGATCAGGATTACGAATGCACACAGCAGACAATCTTCGATTACAATGAACATGAGGAAGAACATCAGAGACTGAATGAACTCGTGAAAAAGTATCTGGCCAATGATATCGAAGAGGCAGA
The DNA here is from genome assembly GCA_963592205.1 of bacterium. Classification (GTDB taxonomy): domain Bacteria; phylum Bacillota; class Clostridia; order Lachnospirales; family Lachnospiraceae; genus Claveliimonas. Next base: position 17,365 of record CAVAVU010000073.1, on the reverse strand, counting down.
TATTGAAGCGGAAGATCGTTCTGTGGTAAAGGCTATGGCAAATGCATCAAAAAAGGTAGAAAAAATGACTAAATGTCGGAGGAAAACACATGTCCAGAGGAGCAAATCAGAAATTTAAGATATACCGTCTTGCCCAGATTATGCTGGAGCGAACCGATGAAGAACATTATCTTACAATGCCTGAGATTATAGCAGCTTTGAAAGAATATGATATTCCGGCTGACCGTAAAAGTCTTTATGCAGATCTGAAAGATCTTGAGACTCTTGGAATTGAGGTAGAAGGGGCGCAGATTGGACAAAGATATCGGTATCATGTGTTGAATCATCCATTTGAACTGCCGGAATTGAAGCTTTTGGTGGATGCAATCCAGTCTTCCAAATTTATCACGGAGAGAAAGTCGAATGCGCTGATTAAAAAGCTGGAAAAGCTGGTCAGCAAGTATGATGCGATGAAGCTGCAGAGACAGGTGTATGTGTCTGGCAGAATCAAGACGATGAATGAAAGTATTTACTATACGGTAGATGCGATTCATAATGCAATAGCGCAGAATAAAAAGATACGGTTCCAGTATTTTCAGTGGAATGTGAAGAAGGAGATGGAGCTGCGACATGGAGGTGCATATTACCATATCAGTCCTTGGGGGCTGACCTGGGATGATGAAAATTATTATCTAATTGGATATGATTCGGATGCAGAACAGATAAGACATTATCGTGTAGATAAGATGCTCCGCATCCAGATGTCGAAAGAAGAGCGGGAAGGCAGAGAGCATTTTAAAAAATTAGATATGGCGGATTATGCAAGAAAGAGCTTTGGCATGTTTCGCGGGGAAGAACAGCAGGTGAAGCTTTTGGTGAATAACCGAATGGCGGGAGTTATTATTGATAGATTCGGTAAAGAAGTGATGATGGTTCCGTCAGATGCAGAGCATTTTAAGGTGAATGTTGATGTACATGTAAGTCCACAGTTTTTAAGCTGGATCATTTCTCTTGGTGACGACGTGAAAATAATCGGACCGGAAGATGTAGTAGAGCGGATGAAGGCTGAGATTAAGAGGCTGAGTAAACAATATGGGGAATCATGCAGGTGAGGAGAGATATATCATAGTGATGTAACGGAAATGGAGTGGATGATATGGAACGGAATGAGATTACGGAAGGCATCATCTGGAAGCAGCTTCTTAAAAGTGTAGGAGATCCGGCAGCTGTTCTTGCAGGAATTGTTATTACGTTCTTTAATGGTCTTGCGATTTGTTTTCCATTCTTATCAGTCTGGCAATCTCGCTAATCGGAGTGTTGTCGACAAAATGGTTTCTGATGATTATGAATACACCGCAAGATATGATGGAGGATTCTATCATTTATCTGAGGATTTATTTTCTGGGGATCATATTCACACTGGGGGACTGTTTTTTGTGCGTCTGCCTTGGATTATGGTTATTACGGTAAAGTACCACAGTGTGCGGACACTGCTGACCAGTTATCCACTGGCATGGTGTGGTACTTTAGCGTGCCTGATTCCATACTATTTTTATCGCAAAAAGATTACTCTGCAAGAAGATATTTATAAATAGCTTCTGCACATCCGCCGTGGTTATTGTCAGCAACAACAACATCACTGAGCTCTTTGACATATGGACGGGCATTTCCCATGGCTACAGACAGTCCGGAGGTTTTAAGAATCTCCATATCGTTGTCGGAATCACCGACAGCAATGGTGCGTTCTACCGGAAGAGACAGATATTCACAGAGTTTTAAGAGGCCTGAGCCTTTGGATACATTCTTTGGAGAGAGCTCCAGAGAGGTGTCCTCGGCGCGGGCCATTTCTAATGGCAGATGTGAGAGCGCCTGTACGAAATGTTCACGAAGTTCCGGTGTGGCAGAAAAGAGATTCAGTTTCTCTATTGGAAATTCTTCTTTATTATAAGAAGCAACTACATCATCCAGCAGAGTTCCTGTCTGCAGAAAAATATCCTGATATTGTCCAATACAGAAATCGTCCATTCGCATCACGTAACTTCTGGTGGCAAGATTCTGACCGTTACTTGCTATGTAGATCATCGCTTGTTCGGGAGAGGCTGTTTTAATGATTTCGCGGACCGCAGATGGTTCAATCTGTTCGGCGTGAAGAATCTTGTCGTTATGGGAATCAACCAGAAGTGCTCCGCTTTCGCAGATAAAATAGCGGACATTTTTTAACGCTTGTCGGTAATCTTTCAGTTCCGAGAGAGAACGCCCGGTAGAGAGAATCACGGTCTTGCCGGCGTTCACAGCTGTATCTATCGCATCAAGGCTGTCTTGTGTAATCTGATGATCGGAGTTCAATAAAGTTCCATCCATATCAAAAGCAATCAAATCATATCTATTCATAAAAGTAAGTTCCTTTCATTTTTAACTTCTTAATATGGTAGCATCGAGTTCCAAAAATGTAAATAGATATATAGGGAATAGGGAAGACGGCATAACTTGTGTATTTGACATATATCGGGTATAATGAGTGAATAATTGGAAAGAAATAGACGGGGAGGAACCGGATGAGAAAATGGATAAGGCTGATAGCGGTAGTATCAGCGGTGAGCCTGATTGGAACATTTGCCACGGGCGGCATGAGTCATGTCAGGGCTTCTGAGACGGAAGCTTCACAGAGTGAAGATGAAGAGAAGCCAGAAAGTGAGATGACTGAAGAGGAAAAGGCGGCAAAGGAAGAGAAAGAAGCGAAAGAGAAGGCGCTGCAGGAGGCATATAATCTGCCAGTGCAGACGAATGAAATAAAAAATTGGCCGGAAGGACCGGGAACGTATGGTGATTCGGCGATTGTGATGGATGCAGACAGCGGAGCGATTCTCTATGCCAAGAATATAGATAAGAAAGAATACCCGGCAAGTATTACCAAGGTTCTGACAGCATTACTTGCATTTCAGTATGGGAACATGGAAGAAGAGGTGACCATTTCGGATCATGCGTTATCATGTCTGGGCTCCGGCTATGCATCAATCGGATTGAAAGCAGGAGATAAGATCAGCATGGAACAGGCTTTGTATGCGACACTGCTGGCGTCGGCGAATGAAGCAGCATGTGCTGTAGGTGAGACGGTTGCGGCAGAGCACGAGCAGGACTATGATTGGTTTATCCAGCAGATGAATGCGACGTGTAAGCAGCTTGGAGGCGTGAATTCTAATTTTATCAATACCAATGGGGTATATGATGAGAATCATTATACCTGTGCCAGAGATATGGCATTAATTGGGAAAGCGTTATTTGATTATCCGGAGTTCTTTACCATTTGTCAGACACAGGAATATACAATTCCGGTATCAGATACAGTTGAAGAACATGTATTTCAGCAGAAGCATCATATGTTGCTACAGGGTAACAAGGATTACTATGAATATGCGATTGCCGGCAAGACCGGATATACGACAGAGGCAGAAAATACATTGATCACATTGGCGGATAATGGAGAGAGACGATTAGTGTGTGTGGTAATGCGGACGTATGGCGGACATACTTATTCAGATACAAGAGCACTTTTGGAGTATGGATTTCAGAATTTCAGAAATGTAGATATTGCAGAGAATGAAGCGAATGATACGTATGATGCGCTGGAAGACGGAGCGTTTGTAGTGCTGCCGGAAAAAGTGGATTTTGATAAGCTGGAATGTAAGGTTGATATCCATGAGGGAAGCAAACGAGAAGGAATGGCTACTTATTATTATAAGGATAATCCGGTGGGAAGCTGTGAAGTTACTGTAGCGAAAGACTATAAACAGAAAGAGATTACATTTTCAGAATCAGATAAAAAGGAAATCAATTATAAACTGCTTATTCTGATATGTACAGGAGTGGTGGTAATCCTGTTGACAGCAACGTCGATTTTCACAGGAATTATAAGAAAACGGAAGAGAAGAAAGCGTAGAAAATAAGCATAAAAATGAATGCGGAAAAGAACATAAGAAAAGGCAGAAACCCCTTGACGAATGCTGAGATTTTCTACTATAATATCAGCGTATGTAAAAAACTTTGACGAAGACAGTAGGATACTTTGGAAAGGCAAAGCGAACCGGGGATGGTGAGAGCCCGGTGCGAATAGATTGTATCTGAATATCACTTCCGAGTTCCGTTGATCGAAAGAAGAATGACAAATGAATGCCAGGTTCGGTAGATTGCGGCGGGATTGCTCCCGTTACAGGGCAGACATATCAGAGAAGTATGTTTAGGTGGTTATAAACGAGGTTATAGAGCTTTCGTCCTATTCAGGGCGGGAGCTTTTGTTTTATTGTTGATGCAGACTTTTGGTTCTGACATCATTATATGAATCATACAAAACGCACTTCAAACTATTATTAAGGAGGAAGATTATGTACAAGAAAGTGTCTACCGATCTCAAATTCGTAGATCGTGAAAAAGAGACTGAGAAGTTCTGGAAAGAACACCAGATTTTCGAAAAGAGTATGGAAAATCGAAAAGAGGGAGAGACCTATACATTCTATGATGGCCCTCCGACAGCAAATGGTAAGCCGCATATCGGTCACGTACTGACTCGTGTTATCAAAGATATGATTCCGAGATACCGTACTATGAAAGGTTATATGGTACCTCGTAAGGCAGGATGGGATACACACGGACTACCTGTTGAGCTGGAAGTTGAAAAGCTTCTGGGACTGGATGGAAAGGATCAGATCGAGGATTATGGTCTGGAGCCGTTCATCAACAAATGTAAAGAGAGTGTCTGGAAATACAAAGGAATGTGGGAAGATTTCTCAAGTACTGTAGGTTTCTGGGCAGATATGGATAATCCATACGTTACTTATGATAATAACTTTATCGAGTCTGAGTGGTGGGCTCTGAAGAAGATCTGGGATAAAGGACTTCTGTACAAGGGATTCAAGATCGTACCTTACTGCCCACGCTGCGGAACTCCGCTGTCAGCTCAGGAAGTAGCACAGGGATATAAAGATGTAAAAGAGCGTTCAGCAATTGTTCGTTTTAAGGTAAAAGGTGAGGATACGTATTTCCTTGCATGGACAACTACACCTTGGACATTACCGTCTAATATCGGTCTTTGCGTGAACCCGGAAGAAGAGTACGCTAAGGTCAAATGCGTAGATGGATATACCTATTATATGGCATCTGCACTTCTGGATACTGTACTTGGCAAGCTCGCCGAAGATGGTAAGCCGGCATACGAAGTACTGGAGACTTACAAAGGAAAAGATCTGGAATACAAAGAATACGAGCCGCTGTATCAGTGTGCAGCAGATTGCGCAGAGAAACAGCATAAGAAATGTTTCTTTGTTACATGTGATGACTATGTAACACTGACAGATGGTACCGGTGTTGTACACATCGCTCCTGCATTTGGTGAAGACGATGCCAAAGTTGGACGCAAGTATGATTTCCCGTTTGTGCAGTTAGTAGATGAAAAAGGTAACATGGGAGAGACAACTCCATTTGCCGGATTATTTGTAAAGAAAGCTGACCCGGAAGTTCTGAAAGATCTGGACGGAAGAGGACTGCTCTTTGACGCACCGAAATTCGAGCACAGCTACCCGCACTGCTGGAGATGTGATACTCCGCTGATCTACTATGCTAGAGAATCATGGTTCATCAAGATGACAGATGTGAAGGATGAACTGATCGCTAATAATAACACGATCAACTGGATTCCGGAAAGCATCGGTAAAGGACGTTTCGGAGACTGGCTTGAGAATGTACAGGACTGGGGTATCAGCCGTAACCGTTACTGGGGAACACCGCTGAATATCTGGGAATGTGAATGCGGACATCAGCATTCGATCGGAAGCATCGAAGAACTGAAGAGCATGTCTGATAACTGCCCGGATGATATCGAGCTTCACCGTCCATACATTGACGAAGTGACCATCAAGTGTCCGAAATGTGGTAAGCAGATGCACCGTGTACCGGAAGTAATTGACTGTTGGTTCGACAGTGGTTCTATGCCATTTGCACAGCATCATTATCCATTTGAGAACAAGGAGCTGTTTGAGCAGCAGTTCCCGGCACAGTTCATTTCTGAGGCTGTTGACCAGACACGTGGATGGTTCTACTCACTGCTTGCAATCTCAACACTGATCTTCAATAAAGCGCCATACGAGAACGTTATTGTTCTGGGACATGTGCAGGATGAAAATGGTCAGAAGATGAGTAAGTCTAAGGGTAATGCGGTAGATCCGTTTGACGCACTGGAAAAATACGGAGCAGATGCGATCCGCTGGTATTTCTATGTCAACAGTGCGCCGTGGCTGCCGAACCGTTTCCATGGTAAGGCTGTAGTAGAAGGACAGAGAAAGTTCATGGGTACACTGTGGAATACTTATGCGTTCTTCGTACTGTATGCGAACATCGATGAATTTGATGCTACAAAATATACTCTGGATTATGAGAAATTATCCGTTATGGATAAATGGCTGCTGTCCAAGTTGAATAGTATGATTAAAGAGGTAGATTATGACCTCGGCAATTACCGTATCCCGGAAGCTGCAAGAGCACTGCAGGATTTCGTGGATGATATGAGTAACTGGTATGTAAGAAGAAGCCGTGAGCGTTTCTGGGCAAAAGGAATGGAGCAGGATAAGATCAATGCTTATATGACTCTGTACACTGCACTGGTAGAATGCAGTAAGGCAGCAGCTCCGATGATTCCGTTTATGACAGAAGAGATTTACCAGAATCTGGTTAAGAGTATTGACGCTTCAGCACCGGAAAGTATCCATCTGTGTGACTTCCCGACTGTACACGAAGATCATATCGATACAGAACTGGAAAGCAACATGGAAGAAGTTCTGAAGCTTGTTGTTATGGGCCGTGCATGCCGTAACACAGCAAACATCAAGAACCGTCAGCCAATCGGTCAGATGTTTGTAAAAGCAGATGCTGTATTACCGGAATTCTATCAGGATATTGTAAAAGACGAGCTGAATGTAAAGGCTGTAACATTTACACAGGATGTAAGAAGCTTCACTTCTTATTCATTCAAGCCACAGCTTAAGACCGTCGGACCGAAATATGGCAAGATGCTTGGTGGTATCAAGGCGGCACTTTCATCTCTGGATGGAAATGCAGCAATGGATGAACTGAATGCGACAGATGCTCTGAAGCTGGATGTAAATGGACAGGAGATTACTCTGTTCCGTGAGGATCTGCTGATCGAGACAGCTCAGATGGAAGGCTATGTATCTGAAAATGATAACGGAATTACCGTAGTACTGGATACCAACCTGACACCGGAACTTCTGGAAGAAGGTTTCGTAAGAGAGATCATCAGCAAGATCCAGACCATGCGTAAAGAAGCAGACTTCGAAGTAATGGATAAGATCATAGTAACTTATACAGGTACTGAGAAGGCTGAAAAGGTATTTGCAGATAATGCAGACATGATCGGATCTGAGACACTGGCAGTCAGCGTACAGAAGGCTGAGCCGGCAGGATATGTCAAAGAGTGGAAGATCAACGGAGAAAATGTAACGCTTGGCGTAGCAAAAATGTAAAAGGACTGGGAAATATATGAGTTTAAAAATTAGTAAGACAGAATTTAAGAAGGATGTAATGGACAACTGCAGAAGACTGTTCCGTAAGGAACTGGACGAGGCAACTCCACAGGAGCAGTATCAGTCAGTATCTTATGCGGTGAAGGATATGATCGTTGAGAATTGGATCGCAACACAGAAACAGCTCACAAAGGATGATCCGAAGATTGTCTACTACATGTCCATGGAGTTCCTCATGGGTCGTGCACTGGGTAACAACCTGATCAATATGACGGCTTATGAAGATGTAAAGGAAGCTCTGGATGAACTGGGAATTGATCTGAACTTTGTAGAGGATCAGGAACCGGATCCGGCACTGGGTAACGGCGGCCTCGGCCGTCTGGCTGCCTGCTTCTTAGACTCTCTGGCATCTCTTGGATATGCTGCATATGGATGTGGTATCCGTTACCGTTATGGTATGTTTAAGCAGAAGATTGAGAATGGATATCAGGTAGAGAAGCCGGATAACTGGTTAAAATACGGTAATCCGTTTGAACTTCGCAGACCGGAATATGCCAAAGAGATCCGTTTCGGCGGTAATATCCGTGTAGAGTATGATGAGACTGGAAAGACTCTGTTCAAACAGGAGAATTATGAGTCTGTACTGGCTGTACCGTATGATTATCCGATCGTTGGATATGATAATAACCAGGTTAATACACTGCGTATCTGGGATGCAGAGCCAATCGTGGACTTCCAGCTTGATTCATTTGACAAAGGTGATTACCACAAAGCGGTAGAACAGCAGAACCTTGCCAAGACTATCGTAGAAGTGCTTTATCCAAATGATAACCACTATGCAGGTAAAGAGCTTCGTCTGAAACAGCAGTATTTCTTCGTATCTGCCAGTCTGCAGGCAGCAGTAGATAAATATATGAGAAATCATGATGACATCCGCAAGCTCTATGAGAAGGCAACATTCCAGATGAATGATACTCATCCGACCGTTGCTGTTGCAGAGCTGATGCGTATCCTGTTGGATGATTACCATCTGGAGTGGCAGGAAGCATGGGATGTAACAACGAAGGCATGTGCATACACCAATCACACAATCATGGCAGAAGCACTGGAGAAATGGCCGATCGACCTGTTCTCAAGACTGCTTCCTAGAGTATATCAGATCATTCAGGAAATCGACCGCCGTTTCATCATCCAGGTAGAAGAAATGTATCCTGGCAATGAAGATAAAAAGAGAACCATGGGTATCTTAAGAGACGGACAGGTAAGAATGGCAAACCTGGCAATTGTAGCAGGTTACTCTGTCAATGGTGTAGCAAGACTGCACACAGAGATTCTGAAGAAACGTGAACTGAAAGACTTTTATGAGATGATGCCTGAGAAATTCAACAACAAGACCAATGGTATCACTCAGAGACGTTTCCTGATGCACGGCAATCCGTTACTTGCTTCCTGGGTAACAGAGAAGCTTGGTACAAAAGCATGGGCTACAGACCTGTCACTGATGTCCGGTCTGAAGAAATATGTGGATGATCCGAAGGCACAGCAGGAATTCATGGATATCAAGTACAAGAACAAAGAGCGTCTTGCAAAATATATCCTTGAGCACAACGGTATTGAAGTAGATCCGAGATCTATTTTCGATGTACAGGTAAAACGTCTGCACGAGTACAAACGTCAGCTGCTGAATATTATGCATGTAATGTACCTGTATAATAAGATCAAAGAACATCCGGAAATCAGCTTCTATCCTCGTACATTTATCTTCGGAGCGAAGGCTTCAGCAGGATATATCCGTGCGAAAGAGATCATCAAGCTGATCAATTCTGTAGCTGATGTGGTAAATAATGACCGCAGCATCAATGGTAAGATTAAGGTTGTATTTATCGAAGATTACCGTGTATCTAACGCAGAATGGATCTTCGCAGCAGCAGATGTCAGTGAACAGATCTCTACAGCTTCTAAGGAAGCATCCGGTACAGGTAACATGAAGTTCATGCTGAATGGTGCTCCAACACTGGGAACTATGGACGGAGCTAATGTGGAAATCGTGGAAGAAGTTGGTGCTGAGAATGCATTTATCTTCGGAATGAGCTCTGACGAAGTTATGAATTACGAGAAGAATGGTGGATATAATCCATATGATATCTACAATAACGATGCAGATATCCGCAGAGTTGTAGATCAGTTAGTAGACGGAACATACGCAGATGGAGATACAGAGCGTTACCGTGATCTGTATAACAGTCTGTTAAATACAAACTGCAGCGACCGTCCGGATATGTATTTTATCCTGAAAGATTTCCGTTCTTATGCAGAAGCGCAGGAACGTGTAGAAGCAGCATACAAAGACAGAGAAGGCTGGGCAAGAATGGCACTTCTCAACACTGCAAGTTGCGGCAAATTCTCTTCTGACAGAACGATCGAAGAGTATGCAAAGGAGATCTGGCATCTGGATAAGATCACAATCGAGGCATAATAAAATTATAATCGGATAAGATCATCAGAAATCAGAGACAGTGCTGAATAAAATACAAGATCCTCTCATAGAATCCTATGGGAGGATTTTTTATGCTGCAAAAATTAAAACGACTGGGTTCGTATCTGATCATTATCGTATTATTACCTTATGTGATTACCGTATTTATGAATGGGCAGGCAGTTCCGGTATCCAATACAGTAGACACCATGCAGGTACGTGTGAACCTGAATGGGAAAGAGGGAAATGTTCCACTTACGGATTACTGTATCGGACGAATGGCAAAAGAGATTCCGGTTTCTTATAATGAGGAAGCATTAAAAGCACAGGCGGTGCTGGTGCGGACAACCGTGTATACGCAGATCCGGGATAATGGAAGCCAGGCGGTATTTACCGATGGATACTGGACAACCGATGATATGCGTGAGCAGTGGGGTTCGGGAAGTTACAGGAAGAATTATAACCGCTTAAAAAATGCATGGGATGATACGGAAGGACAAGTGCTGATGTATGGAGAGCAGCTAGCATATGTACCGTACTGCCGTTTGACTAACGGTAATACCAGAGACGGTAAAGAGGTACTGGGGAGTGATGACTATCCGTATCTGAAGATTAAGGAATGTCCGTATGATATTGAAGCTAAAGAGCAGATTCAGACGAAGGTCCTGGATGATATGGAGGCCAGCATTACGGGGACGGATACGGCAGGATATGTCACTTCGGTTCAGGTGGGAAATGAGACGATGAGTGGGGAAGAATTTCGTGAAAAATATGAGCTGGCGTCTGGAAGCTTTGTACTTCAGAAGTATGATGGGAAACTCCGGGTGACCTCGAGAGGCGTGGGACACGGACTTGGGCTCAGCCAGTATTCGGCTGATAAAATGGCAAAAGATGGTAAAACGTATGATGAGATTCTGGCATATTTTTTTGAGGGAACGGAATTAAAAGAAGTTGCAGATATTGTGAGCAGTCCTGAATAAGAAGCCCTGCTTCTGGCAAAAATATAGCCAGAGGTGATGAATATGAAGAAGAGGAAAAAGCCTTCGGCAAGAAGGCGTGCGTCGATAGGTATTGCGCTCTGCTTTGTGGCAGCGGTGGTGATCGCAGGAACTTATACACTGACGAGTTATCGGAAATCCGGGCAGCAGGATGAGCAGGAGCAGCAGACGGACAGCACGAAAAAAGATGACAGTAATGAGAAAGTATCTGCAAAGTCAGCAAATACAGACAAGCTGACGATAGATACAGAAGACAAAGAAGGGCAGAATCAGGAGCAGCAGACAAAGCAGCAGAATTCGGAAGAAAATAATCAGAGTACAGAAGGAACGGATCAGAGCAGCACGGGAAGTGTAGCAACATCTGGAAGTGGTACATCTTATCATTTTACCGAAGATAGCGAATTGTTATGGCCGGTAGACGGACAGGTTGTTCTGAATTACAGTATGGATAAGACGGTATATTTTTCCACATTGGATCAGTTTAAGTATAATCCGGCGCTGATCATTTCCGGAGCGGAAGGAGATCAGGTAATTGCCGGAGCGGCGGGCATCGTCAAATCCATTGATGTGACAGCACAGACAGGTACGACAGTCAATCTGGATCTGGGTAATGGCTATGAACTGCTGATCGGTCAGCTGAAGGAGGTGCCGCTAAATGTGGGTGATGCGGTGCAGGCGAATACGGTAGTCGGATATGTAAGTAAACCGACAAAATATTATTCACTGGAAGGCACAAATGTATATTATGCCATGAAGAAAAACGGACAGCCGGTGAATCCGACAGATTATATGGGAGAATAACAGAAGGCGGGAGATTTCAAAAGAATCTTCCGTTTTTCTTATGTAAATGTCCAAAATTTTTCAAAAATGGACGATGTCAGGATTATGAGTTTCTTCTATAATAAAAAGATAAAAAATGGAAGGAGAGCTAAAGATGAAAAAGACTACGCCAATACTGGTATTTATCATTGCAGCTGTTATGGTACTTAGCCTATGGTGATTATCAGAAGAAAGAGAAGATAAGAAGCCGTCATATCAGTATCAGATTGGGGGATCTGATGACTGCGGACAAAATGGCTTACGGCTGCAAATAGGCAGAAGGGTTGCGTATATACCGTAATATGGAGTATAGTTATCTCTGGAAATGATAAGAAATCGGAGAGATAAGATGAAGTGGAATTATACCTATATGGTAAAGTGTAGTGACGGAACATTATATACCGGCTGGACAACAGATCTGGAACATCGTGTGAAAGCACATAATGACGGCGAGGGGGCAAAATATACCCGCAGCCGCAGACCAGTAGAACTGGTGTATTACGAAGAATACGCAACCAAAGCCGAAGCCATGAAAAGGGAGTATTCAATAAAGCAGCTTACAAGGAAACAGAAAGAGAAACTGATAGAAAATAAAAATATGTGTACCATTTGACACATGATAGAAAAGCAGTTATAATACATTTAACCAAAACAACTGGGAAAGATGGATGCAATCCATCTGCTCCAGGCAAATATTTAAGTAACTATAAGATAGTCGTCCTATTCTTTGGCGGGAGCAGGACGGCTATTTTCTATGTGTATAATTAAGAATTGATACAAGCAGGCTGCACATCTCCAGTTGTGTCAAGAGTATAACATATAAGGAAAATAAATATAATACTTGAAATTATTGAATTTATATGATGATGTTTGTGCTAACAAGAGTTTACGGAAAAATAAGAAAAGAGGAGAAAGTATGGATAAAATAGGAAAGGAAATGTTAGTAGAGACAGCAGGCGATTATACGGAATCTATATTTGAATCAATTAAGCATGTGAATGAATATGGGGTAGAATTCTGGTATGCACGGGAATTGCAGACGGCATTGGGGTATAAGGAGTGGAGAAACTTTTATAAAGTGATGAGTCGGGCTATCAGTGCTTGTGAAAACAGTGAAAATGAAGTGGATGACCATTTTGTTGAGGTCAACAAAATGGTAGATATAGGATCAGGGGCAATGAGAACGCTGAAAGATTATGAACTTTCACGCTATGCCTGCTATCTTATTGTACAAAACGGAGATTCTAGAAAAAAGGTAATTGCTTTAGGTCAGACTTATTTTGCTGTAAAGACGAGACAGCAGGAACTGGCTGAGAAATTTGAAGATTTATCAGAGGATAAAAAGAGATTAGAAATCAGAGGAGAGCTGGCGGTACATAATAAATCTCTTGCAGAGACAGCTCGTATGGCAGGGATTGAGAAACCAAAGGATTATGCAATTTTCCAGAATCGTGGCTATCAAGGGTTGTATGGAGGTTTGGGAGTAAAAGAGATTCATGAGAGAAAAGGTCTAAAGAAGAGCCAGAAGATATTAGATCACATGGGAAGTACAGAATTGGCGGCGAATCTTTTCCGGGCAACTCAGACTAACGAAAAGTTAAAAAGAGAGCATATTGTCGGAAAGAATAAAGCTAATCAGACTCATTTTGAAGTAGGAAAAAAGTTAGGGAGACGATTAAAGATCTTGGTGGAACGATGCCGGAAGATCTTCCGACTCCAAACAAGAGTATTCTGCAGATAAAAAAAGAATATGCTAAATTGGAAGATTCAGAAGTGGAGATATGATAAAGAAAAAAGCAAAAGGACATTAGAGTCACTTTTGCTTTTTCTGAAATTAATATAATTATAAAACAAAGGCATACATTACTACGAAGTGGCAGATGCTTCCGCCCATAACAAAGAGATGGAAGATTTCATGACTTCCGAAATCTTTATGTTTCATGTTGAAAATCGGAAGCTTTAATGCGTAGATAATGCCTCCGGCTGTGTAGATTAAGCCGCCAGCAAGAAGCCATCCAAAGGCTGCCGGGGACATAGAGTTTAAAAGCTGAGTGAATGCAAGAACACAGGTCCATCCCATTCCAATGTACAGCACGGAGGATACCCATTTCGGACAGAATACCCAGAATGCTTTGATTAAAATCCCCACAATTGCAAAACTCCATACGACAGATAACAGGATAACTCCGAGCTTGCCGCCAAGTACCAGAAGACAGATTGGGGTATAACTTCCGGCAATTAATATGGAGATCATCATATGATCAATCTTTTTGAGAATCGTATTAACCTTTTCTGAGCGGTCGAAAGTATGATAAGTCGTACTTGCTGCATATAATAAAATAAGACTTGCTGCGTAGATCGCGATAGAGACTACGTAAATAGGACTTGGCTCATGAGTTGCCTTGATGATTAACGGAACAGCAGCGAATACTGCCATGAGCATTCCTATGAAATGAGTGATTGCGCTTCCTGGATCTTTCACATGTTTTCTGATTGTGTCTGACATACTAATACCTCCTTGAAATATCTATGTTTTGATATGTAGTATTAAAAACTATATGTAGTATATATATATTATACCAAGGAGAAGGAAAAATCAAGAGTATATTATAAGAAAAAAAGGACACTTGATTTCTCAAGTACCCCGAGGTATAAGAGTATTAGAATAGCATCTTCACATTGGGTGGTGGGATGCTATTTCTCTTTATTATGAATATCTAGGTATGTTAAAGCCGCAAAAATCACTAATAGTAAAGTCAGAACTTCCATCGTGTTCATTGGCATCACCTTCTCACTATGTATAACTAGAGGGGATTCCATAATCAGAAAAAACATCCGCATATGTTAAATTATACATGAATATCATAACAAATAGAAATAAATATGCAACTTAAAAGTAAATAATTAGATATTTGTAGATTTGATAACAAACTGGCGAACCGCCATGCCAGCTCGAATCCGCTGCGCTACTTCTCGCTGTTGGGCTGTCGCCCAATAAGTCTACTAAAACCGCCATGCCAGCTCGAATCCGCTATGCTGCTTCTCACTGTTAGGCTGTCGCCCAATAAGTCTACTAAAACCGCTATGCCAGCTCGAATCCGCTATGCTGCTTCTCGCTGACGGCTGTCGCCGTATAATCAGCCAATAATAAACGCCCTTACAAGTAAACTTGCAGGGCGTTATTATTAACTGATTACATGGCTTGTAGCTTAGCCAAAGTATCTCTTTAACAGTCCTTCGAATGCTTTTCCGTGTCGAGCTTCGTCTCTTGCCATCTCGTGAACTGTGTCATGGATTGCATCGAGGTTAGCAGCTTTTGCACGTTTTGCAAGATCGAATTTACCAGCTGTTGCGCCGTTTTCAGCTTCTACTCTCATCTCAAGGTTCTTCTTTGTGCTGTCTGTTACAACTTCACCAAGGAGCTCTGCGAACTTAGCAGCATGCTCAGCTTCTTCGTAAGCAGCTTTCTCCCAGTACAGTCCGATCTCCGGATATCCTTCTCTGTGAGCAACTCTTGCCATTGCAAGATACATACCTACTTCTGAACACTCACCTTCAAAGTTAGCTCTCAGGTCAGCAACGATGTCTTCACTAACACCTTTTGCAACACCTACAACGTGCTCAGCAGCCCATGTCTTCTCCTCGCCCTGCTCGATGAACTTGTCAGCGCCTACATGACAGACTGGACATTCAGCTGGTGCAGCTTCTCCCTCATAAACATAACCACATACAGAACATACAAATTTTTTCATAACTTTTATCTCCTTTTCTTTAAAATTATTAACATTATTAGTTATTATATTTAAATCAGTAATTATACTGAAATAAATCAATGTGTAGTTGAATCTTCACAGCATTGACTGCAGATTCCGTGGAACAAAACGGAATGTGAATGAATTGTTCCGTCATAGCATTCTTGTGCTTTCTTTTCTAACAAATCGATGGGATCCATGTCCAAATCCTGAACCCGACCACATTTGCAACAAAGTACATGATAATGTGGAGCAGTTGTAGCATCGAATCTTACAGCACCATCAGGAGTTGTGATCTTGATGGCTTCGCCTGTGTCAGCCAACAGGTTCAGATTGCGATAAACAGTTCCAAGACTGATGCGAGGAAACGTCTCGCGTACATGCAGATATACAGTATCAGCAGTTGGATGCTCTTTGGTACTGGACAGATATTCTTTTATAACTTCTCGCTGTCTGCTGTATTTTAATGTAGCCATATCTTTTAACTCCTTGAATTAATAATAGTAACAATTACTATGATTAGATTATAGAATGAAAGGTGCATTTTGTCAATAGATATTTTGGAAAATATTTCAATGCGACAAAATGTAACTTTTTTGTAATATATTCAAAGTAAATCATGTGGAAATATAAGGAAATTATAAGGAAAATGTAAGAGAATATCGGGCTAAATGCAGGAGATAAGCCTTGACAGAGGGTGGGAGCATTGTTATAATGGCAAAGTATTAGTTGTAACAATTCTGTAACATTTGGCGACGAGGTGATTCGGCCAGCCTGATTGCAGGCGTACAAAAGACAAGAAGACATAGACGAAAGAAGGAGGATGTTTATGAATTCGAGTCTTAGGAACGGACTGCTTATCGTTACGGCGGTTGGAACAATGATGGCTCCCGGGGAGCGGGCACAGGCTGCAGATAATTATGCGGTGTTGCCGGAAGTGGGAACCAGCAAGGTGCAGAATGAAGCATATACGTCGGGGATCGAGACGGCGGTATCGGATTATCTGACACCTACTATAAAAGGTGAGTATTTTAAAATGGCATTTACAAATGTGGATGCGGATACATTTCTCTTTGTAAGGAGCGAGCCTTCCAGAGAGAGTGAGTGGGTTGGTAAGCTGTATCCGGGTTCTGCATCGGAGATTATCGGTCCTGTGGGTGAATGGACCAGAGTGCAGTCCGGATCAGTAACCGGCTATGTATATACAAAGTATATTATTACGGGAGAAGAAGCATGGCAGCGGGCAGATGAGATTATGTCGGAATCGACTGCTGAACATATCACAGAAGCAGTACCGTGTGCAGAATCCAGAGAAGAGGAAGAGGCACGACTGACAGAGGAGAGGAAAAAGGCAGAGGAAGAAGCAGCGAGACAGGCAGCAGAGCAGGCGGCTAATGAATCGACACTTGGACAGCAGATTGTGGATTATGCCTGTCAGTTTATTGGAAATCCTTATGTGTGGGGCGGGACAAGCCTGACAAATGGAGCTGATTGTTCCGGCTTTGTTCAGTCGGTGTATGCACACTTTGGAATTAACCTTCCGAGGACTACATGGGATCAGGAATATTCGGGAACCGGAATCAGTTATGAAGAAGCTGTACCGGGAGACCTTATCTTATATGAAGGACATGTAGGTATATATATATATATAGGAAATGATCAGATTGTGAATGCAATTAATCCATCCAAAGGTATCGGGATTATTCCGGCGACCTGTATGAGTATAAAAACGGTAAGAAGAGTGTTATAAAAACGTAAAAAAGTGTGCTCATTTTGCACACTTTTTTATGTAACAAGGGTATACTATTATGT
>CAVAVU010000072.1:0-12173 GCA_963592205.1 bacterium | reverse complement strand
ATACAATCATATATTGATTTGCTGGTATCGTCAATAAGCAAATAAATTACCGATTGAACTATAAAATGATACTTTCCTTGAGTTATACTTTATTATAATTTTATCATATCCTGTATCTTATTTGTTGTCAATACGATACTTATTATGACTAAAAATCGCAGGATATAAACGAATAAAAGAATGGATATACAACATAGCAAATGTTATACTTGGTTATAGTTACGGTGATGATAGATTTTTCTGATTACTTATTATGGTTACTACTATTAGTTGTAATGGAAAGGAAATTGTATGGTACACACATGGATTATGGATGTCACTCCGCTTCGGAGTGATATGATATATAGTAAATGTTACAACCTTCTTCCGGATTGGCGCAGGGAGAAAGCTGACCGGATCAGGCATTTAGACGGTAAAATGCAGAGCGTGGGAGCGTGGATTTTATATCAGCAGATGTTGAAATATTATGATCTGTCGGATGAACTGCCGTATAATCTGTCTCATTCCGGAAGATATGCATTGTGTTCTGTAGCAGACCATGCAGAAGCGCAGGTGGGATGCGATGTGGAAATGATAAAAGATAATAAACTAAGACTCGCTGAGCGATATTTCTGCCCAGAGGAAGTAACCTGGATTCGGAGTCAGAAAACCGAAGCAGAACAAATGGAAGGATTTTACAGATACTGGGTGTTAAAAGAAAGCTTTATCAAAGCAATCCGTCTGGGGATGAAGCAGGATCTGAGAGAATTTGAAATTGCATTGGATGACAGGGGAGCAAGACTGGTGCGCCAGCCGGATACATTTCAGGGGAAATACTATTATCAGGAGTATCAGACGGCAGCGGGAGACGCCAGAATCGCTGTATGCAGCACAGAAAAGAAATTTGGTGAGCTTCACTATCTTGACGAACGAAATATCATTTGATAAAATATTGTATGGGAAAAATATAGGTTTATCAAGAAACTTATGAGTTTACGAGACGGGCTTGTTATCATAAGTTCGTTTGTGGGAGAGATAGGCCTATGGGGAGAGTATAAACAATAGACAGGGCGCAGACTCTGTCTGTCCGTCGTTGTATCTTGCAGGGCGGAGGGATTAATAAGGAGGAGATTATCATGTTAGATCTTACATTCGGAGAACAAGTCAAGATTATCTTAAGCCGTAAAGGCATGACCATCAAAGAACTCGCAGAGACAATTGAAGAGAGAACCGGGAAGAAGATGTCCCGCCAGAATCTGACACAGAGACTGGGACGAGATAACTTTCAGGAGCAGGACATGCGTATGATTGCGGACATTTTGGGATGCCCGTTTCAGCTTAGCATTCTTGCGGACAGTGAAGCGGCAGAGCGCGCGGCTAATGTAGAGGATGTTGCACCTACAGAGAAAGAATTGCATAAGCTTGCGAAGGCAAAGGCTCGCAAGGAGAAGAAAGCGAGAGAAGCAGAACAGCTTCATGCAGCAATGGAACAGATTCCGTCAGAAGTGACCGATATGAGTGGTGCATCTGAGAAAGAGATGACACTTGGTGATTACATGGATATCCATGAGGAACTGGTACGCCGAGAGACCGGAGAGATTCCGATTGTAAATGAGACGATAGAAGAGCCTGTAACAGAAGAACCTGCAGCGGCAATGGAAGAGACCTATGAGGAGCCGGTAGTTATGGAAGCGGAGCCTGTAGATACATATGAGGCAGAAGCTCAGCCGGAAGCATATGATATGGAAGCCGGAACAGAGGCGGTTCCGGAAGCAGTTCGTGAAGAAGTATACGAGGCAGTTTCAGAAGAGCCATATCAGGAAGAAATCCATGAGGAGATTCCGGTAGAGACTCATGAGGAAGTTCCGGAAGAGCCACGTCAGGAAGAGGTTCACGTAGACGAGAAGAAAGAAGAGCCTCATCACGAGAAGAAGCTGACCGGATGGAGAGCGATGTTCCAGCGCCGTAATAAAAAAGAGCGCCAGGAAGAAAAGCGTGAAGAGGAAAAGATCGAGCGGGAGATTGAGGAAGCCACAGAACCGTTAGAAGCAATGGAAGAGGAAAGTGACTTTATCGAATATGAAGAGCCGGTGCAGACGGAACAGACTTATTATGAAGAACAGCAGCCGGTTCAGGAAGAAGAGATCGCACAGGCTGTATACGCAGAAGAGGAAGACGATGATGTGGAAGATCTGGAGCGCGGTGAACTGAATCCGTATACAGGACATGAGTATGAGAGCAACAGTGTCCGCATGCATCCGAAGCGTATCGGTTATGTGCAGGTATATGACCGCAGAGATCATGCATGGACAGATATGACAGAGTGGGCGTTCCTGGGATATCAGGAACGTAAGAAAGCATTGCTTGGAAAAGATTACGAGGAACCGATCTATCTGGACTAAGATGGATCAGGATTGATTAAGATGATAGATTAAGACAGCATACAGGACGCTGGAGATAACGGGATTGCGAGGAAGTGGCGGAATGAACTGGGAGCAATTATTATCGACGCAGAGATACAGAACCGGGAAAAATGCAAAAAGTAATGGGAAGTCGGATCTTCGCAGTGAGTTTGAGAAAGATTACCATCGGATCATAGGAAGTGCGTCTTTCCGTAGATTGCAGGATAAGACACAGGTATTTCCGTTGGATAAGAGTGATTTTATCCGTACCAGACTGACCCATTCGCTGGAAGTATCCTCATTTGCCAAGTCACTGGGACAGAATATCGGTGAAAATATCCTTACATATAAGAAAGATCCGACATTTACAGTGCAGATGAAAGAAGATATCTGCAATGTGTTACAGTGTGCGGGACTGATTCATGACATTGGCAATCCGCCGTTTGGCCACTTTGGAGAAGACGCGATCAGGGAGTGGTTCAGGGATCATCTTCACACCTTGGAATACCATGGTAGACCGTTGGATGAGATACTGACTCCGCAGATGCGGGAGGATCTGTATCACTTTGAAGGAAATGCACAGGCGTTTCGACTGGTAACGAAGCTTCATTATCTGGTGGATGATCGGGGGATGAATCTGACGTATGCATTGCTGAACACGATTGTAAAGTATCCGGTTACGTCTCTGGAGATTGACCCTAAGAGTAGAGATATTAAGAAGCATAAGCTGGGATTTTACCATGCGGATGAAGAGGTATTCCGTGAGGTGGAAGCGGCGACAGGCACGAATGGTGCAAGGCATCCGTTGACATTTATTCTGGAAGCGGCAGATGACATTGCATACAAGACTGCTGATATTGAGGATGCATTTGTAAAGGGATTCGTTTCTTATGCTAAGTTATACAGAGAATTGCAGGAGATGGAAACGCTTTATGCACAGCCAAGAAGCAGTTTCAGTCCGGCGGGCAAGCTTAGGGAACTGTATGGAAGAGCGGAAGATATGCATGTGGAGGATCCGGAAGAATATGCAGTGAAGAATTGGATCGTGCGTGTACAGGGATTCCTGATCAACTGTGCAACTTATGGATTTACATCTAATTATGATGCAATTATGAATGGAACGTATCCGTATGATCTGTTTCATGGAACATTTGCGGAGCGCCTGATGGATCTGCTTGGAGATCTGGCATTCCGTGAAGTATTTGCTACGGAGACCATATATCGGATGGAAGTGTCGGAAAGTGTTATGATCAATTATCTGATGGATCGCTTTATTGGTGCTGTGATTGGGTATGATGATAAAGAGCAGGAGCTTGGAACGATTGACCGGAGGCTGGTGTCATTTATATCCAGCAATTATAAAAGATCCTATCATTTTCATGCCCAGGGTAAGGATGAAGCAGAGAAGTTATATCTGCGATTGCTGCTTGCGACAGACTACATCTGTGGCATGACGGACAGCTATGCGAGACGGCTGTATCAGGAACTGACAGCCAGCGTATATTAGGAATGTTTGAATTATAAGCGGAATAAACTGTTTTGAATACATCGAAACGGAAGTGAGGATGTGGGACAGTTTATCCGCTATTTGTATGAATACGAAAGTGACAGACCGATTCGTAATGTGGGATTTGTAAAGGTTGAGGAAGCCGATGACTGTACGACGATCCATATACACGGGAAGGGATTCAGACTGGGAGAAGAGACGGCATTGAAGCTGTATCTTTTCTATCTGGAAGGTACGATCCCTGTGTGTATATATCAGGGTGAAGTGACCAATGTAAATCCTGCGATCAATTATCGGCTGGTGTATACGGCAGAGGATACCGGAACACCGGAACATTATCCGGAAATCGCTGGAATGATGTTAATATCAGAACACGATCGGAGATATGCTACTGTGTGGAGTGACGCGTCGCTTCAGATCAGTGCAATGCGGATCTGGCAGGAGGAACCTATTCCGGTGACTATAACAGAAGAAATTATGCAGAAAGTCACGCAGGACCGGGAAGAAGTTGCAGAGCCGGAACAGTCGGCCGAAGAAAAGCAAGACGCGGAAGCACCTACGGAAAAAGTAGAAGAGATTGACCGCTATATCGAACCGACAAGACCTCAGATCCGCAAGATCCAGAGACAGGAGATTGCCATGTTGCCAAGATGTGAGTGGCGAGTGGCGAATAATAGTTTTTTACTGCATGGGTATTATAATTACCATTACTTAATCCTGTTGGAAGAAGAGGAGCAGATGTGGCTGGGCGTGCCGGGGATTTATCACCGGCGGGAAGCGAAAGCTGCGGAAGTATTTGGATTTACCAGATTCGTGCGGGCGGATCAGGAGGAGTCAGAAGAAAATGAGATGTTCGGATACTGGTGCAGGAAAGTGAGATATATGAAAAGCAGAGGATAGTTACAGCTGTCAAGGAGGAAGACGCCATGATGACGATGGACGAGAAATATATGAAAGAGGCAATCCGGCAGGCAAAGAAGGCCTATGCGCTGGATGAGACACCGATTGGCTGTGTGATCGTACATGAAGATAAGATCATTGGCAGGGGATATAACCGGAGAAATACAGATAAGAGTCCATTGGCACATGCAGAGATTGCAGCAATCCGAAAGGCGAGTAAGAAGCTTGGTGACTGGCGGCTAGAAGAATGTACATTATATGTGACGCTGGAGCCGTGCCAGATGTGTGCGGGTGCGATCATACAGTCACGGATACCTCGGGTGGTAGTTGGATGCATGAATCCAAAAGCGGGATGTGCAGGATCGGTGCTGGATTTGTTGCATATAGCTCAGTTTAACCATCAGGCAGAGCTGGAGACCGGTGTGCTGGAGGAAGAATGCAGTCAGCTTATGAAACAGTTCTTCCGGGAACTGAGACAGCGGAAAAAGGATGAAAAACGAAAAAAAGAAGAGGAAGAAGAGAAGAAACGTGCAGAAAGCATGGCATAATTATCGGAAGTGCCAAAGGGCACATTGTAATACAAGAAAAGGCAGCCTGTCAAACCGACAGACTGCCTGAAATTTTCTTTTGTGTGCATTGCGCTTCGAACTTAAAACCAATGAACGTTACTCTGGTAGTTAACTCAGTCCAGGCACCCTCACGGCACCCGGAAGGTTCCGCTTAGTGCTGCTTCGTTCCCGACCTGACACGGTTCGCGGATTTCCGTCGCGTGAGACCCGGACATCAACGCCACTTTCCAAAGGCAGCTTCACCAGCATATGCCCTCTGCGCAATATCACCCCTGCTATAGCGGATTGCAGGTGCAAGGTACCGCTACCACCCCGGCTGCACGAGTCATATTGTATCGTGTTTCGGTGGAAAAGTCAACACACATCGTTGCCATTCGTATTCCACTGGTGTAAAATAATTCATTATGAAGATATTATTAACCGCAATTAATGCAAAGTACATACATTCTAATCTGGCAGTGTATAGCTTGAAAGCATATGCACAGCAGCGACTCGTGTCTTCAGATACAGAGATCGCATTGGCAGAGTACACGATCAATCAGCAGACAGATGACATTTTGATGGACATCTACCGGCGTAAGCCGGATATACTCTGTTTTTCTTGCTATATCTGGAATATTTCATATGTAGAGACGGTGCTTCGGGAAGTACACAAAGTGCTTCCGGACACGAAGATCTGGCTGGGAGGGCCGGAGGTGTCTTATGATGCGGTCGCTGTACTGGAACGTCTGCCGGAAGTCGCAGGAGTTATGAAAGGAGAAGGCGAGGAGACGTTTACTGAACTGGCGGCCGGGAAGGAACTGACAGGACTTCATGGAATTACCTGGCGGACGGAAGATGGAGAGATTATCGAGAATCCGTGGCGGCCGGTCATGGATCTGAACAAAGTGCCATTCGTCTATGAAGATATGGCAGATTTTGAGCATAAGATCATATATTATGAGAGCAGCAGAGGCTGTCCGTTCCGATGCAGCTATTGTTTGTCTTCTATAGATAAGAGGCTCAGATTCCGGGATGTGGAAAAGGTGAAGCCGGAATTACAGTTTTTCATTGATCATAAAGTTCCGCAGGTGAAATTCGTGGACAGGACATTTAACTGCAGTCATCATCATGCAATGGAGATCTGGAAATATATCGCGGAGCACGATAATGGTATTACGAATTTCCATTTTGAGGTGGCAGCGGATTTGTTGAATGAAGAGGAGATTGCACTGATCCAGACGATGCGCCCAGGTCTGATCCAGTTAGAAATCGGCGTGCAGTCTACGAATCCGGATACAGTAAGAGAAATTCACCGAACGATGGATTTTGCAAAAGTATCGGCGAATGTGCGGGCTGTACAGAAGAATGGCAATGTGCATCAGCATCTGGATTTGATTGCAGGATTGCCATATGAGAATCTTAATAGTTTCCATAGAAGCTTTAATGATGTATATGCGCTGCATCCGGAGCAATTACAGCTGGGATTTTTGAAAGTGTTAAAAGGTTCTTATATGGAAGAACACCAGAAAGAATACGGATTAGTGGTGAAAAATGTACCGCCATATGAGGTGCTGTATACCGATTGGCTGCCGTATGATGATGTGCTTCGGTTAAAGGGCATTGAAGAAATGGTAGAGGTATACTACAATAGCGGTCAGTTTACACAGACCATACCGGAACTGGAGAAGCATTTTGAAGATCCATTTACCATGTATGCAGACATGGCTGCATATTATGATAAAAATGGATACTTTAAGGTGAATCATAAGCGGGCAGCGAGATATGAGATTCTGCTTGAGTTCGTGGAAGAGTGTGCACCGGAGCAGACGGATGTCGTGAGAGAGCTTCTTACTTATGATTATTACCTCAGAGAGAATGCCGGTAACAGACCGGAATTTGCCGGAGAATACCATATGGATAAGGCAGAAGTCCGTGCGTTCTATGAAGAGGAAGCTGAGAGTCATAAGTATCTGCCGGGGTATGAGAAATATGACCGGAATCAGATGCGCAAAATGACGCATTTAGAAAGATTTCTATGTCTTAATAAAACGGTGCTTTTCGACTACCGGGAACGCAGTCCACTGACGCACGAAGCACGCACAGTTATTATTGCAAAATAGATTTAAAACAGGTATGATAATAAACAAAACGAATTGTAAGAAGACAGAGAAAAGAGGCATGGAGTATGAATTTCCACAATAAGCATACAAGAAGAATCGTGGCTGTTGTGATCGTAGTAATCGTAGTGGCAATGGTTGCAACGACATTACTTCCGGCGATGATGGTATAGGCGCTGAAAGTATAAAAGGCATATAAATGAGGGATACAGGATGGCATCGAACAAATTAAAGCATCGCAGCAGACGGGCAGCGATGAGACGTAAACGGAAGCAGAGAGCATTGATCGTGATCGGCGTGGCAGCTTTTGCAGTTGTCTTTGGCGGGTCTTATTCTGCGTTGAAGAATTATGTTGGGAAAGTAAATGACGATGTTATCTGCGATAATATATATATCAATAATCTTAACTTGTCTGGCATGACAAAAAAAGAAGCAATTCAGGTACTGAAAGATCAGAAAACAACTGATGAGAGCAAAACGGTGACATTGAAGATCCGGGATGAGAAGGTTGAGGCATTTTTGAAGGAACTGGGATTCTCATGTCAGGAGGATGAAGAGCAGCTAGTGGATGAGGCTGTCAGTTATGGCAAGAAGGGGAATCTCTGGATGCGATATCGCCAGATGAAGCGCTTGGAGAAAGAGCCTCTTGTGATAGATGAAGAGTACACTGTGAGCCGTAAGAAGGTCAAAGCTTTGTTAAAAGAGAAAGCCGCAGACATTTTACAGGGACCTGAAAATGCAAGTTTGTCCAGAGACCAGGATGGAAAAGTGTCTATTGTGGCAGAAAAAGAAGGAGAGATCATTGATTATAAGGCGACTGTGAAGCAGCTGAATCAGGATCTGAATGATGATTGGAAGCATGCTGACTTTGAAGAAGAGGTTGTGATCAAGACAGAGAAGCCGGAAGTGACGAAGGCGGATCTGAAAGATATGACAGATGAACTGGGTTCTTATTCAACAGATGCCGGTGGCGGGGAACGATGGACGAATCTGAAGACAGGTTCTACCATGCTGAATGGTATTATCCTGCAGCCGGGCGAAGAATTGTCAGTATATGATGCGACGGCTCCGTATGATGAAGAACACGGCTATGCAGAAGGCACTGCATATGAGAATGGACAGGTGGTGCCATCCTATGGCGGTGGAATCTGTCAGGTGTCAACGACTCTTTATAATGCGGTGATCTATGCGGAACTGGAAGTAGTAGAGAGACATCCGCATTCTATGACAGTGGATTATGTCGAACCATCCAGAGACGCAGCAATTGCAGGTGGCGTGATGGATTTTCGGTTTAAGAATTCCAATGACACGCCGATATACATTTTCGGAGAGATTGATTCTAATAATCAGCTCCGGATGGTCATTTACGGAAAAGAGACCAGACCGAAGAACCGTACAATTGAATTCGAGAGTGAGACGCTGAGTGTTGATCAGTATTCTGTTACTTATAAGATTAATTCAGAACTCAGTTTTGGAGCAATGCAGTATACGGGGAATCCACATACAGGACGGGAAGCCCAGCTGTGGAAAATCGTATACGAAGATGGCGAAGAAGTAAGTCGTGAGGTATTTAATACCAGTTATTATCAGAAAGCGGATGAAGTGATAGAAGTAGGTACTGCCGGAGGAAGTGCGTCGGCAATCAGTGCACTAGAAAGCGCAGTAGCGATGAATGATTCCACAGCGATCAATAATGCGATTGCAGGTATTTACAGTAGCTCAAGTAGCAGTTCGGAGAGCTCTTACGGTACTGGAAATGCAGAATAGACAGGAAACAAGGAGAATGAAGCATGATTTATAAGACATTCCTGACACACACAGGCGTCTATTACGGAAGTATGCGGGACAGTGCGGCTTTCGGGCTTCTGACAGAGGTCAACGAGCTGGCGGCGCAGGGAGTCCAGGCAGGATCAGCAGAGATCAGCATTGAGATTCCTGCGGATATGGATAAGTCCAGAATGCATTCTATCCGGAATCATACAGCGAAAGCCACGGAAAAGCTTGAAGCGGAAGGTTTTCGACTGGAAGAACTTCATATTGTGGGTGAGAAATGTGCGGCGCTTCAGGTACCGCAGGTCGTGATTACGGTAGCAGGCGAGACTGATCAACAGACAGATCTGAAAGCGCGTATTGCAGATGCGCTGCTGACCGCACGAGCCGGACAGGACATTGTATATGCCGGATGGGCAGGACTGGAGGGAATGCTTCGGGTTATCGGCGAAAAAGAAGCAGAACTCCGGGAAAGATTTACTCCGGCATTTATCGGACAGATGAAAGCTTATGACAGTGAATTGTGCGGTCTGCCAAAGATTGCAGTTGCTGATGCCATGGGCGTATCTGTCATACGTCAGGTGTCCCGTGGGGGAATACTGGCGTCGCTGTGGGATCTGGCAAAAGACACAGAACTTGGACTTAATCTTGATCTGAAGAAGATTGCAGTCAGACAGGAGACGATCGAAGTATGTGAGCATTTTCGCCTGAATCCGTATCAGCTTGCTTCCGGTGGAAGTTTTCTGATGTTA
This sequence comes from bacterium, assembly GCA_963592205.1. Classification (GTDB taxonomy): domain Bacteria; phylum Bacillota; class Clostridia; order Lachnospirales; family Lachnospiraceae; genus Claveliimonas. The sequence continues at coordinate 2,195 of CAVAVU010000072.1, read as the reverse complement.
GCAGAAAATGGAGAAGCATTGGCAGATGCGCTGAACCAGAAAGGTATACAGGCGGCTGTGATAGGGCAGCTCACTGATAATAATGACAAGGTCATTCACAACGGAGAGGATATGCGGTATATCGACCGCCCGGCTCCGGATGAATTAATGAAAGTGTTCTAATCATATATTAAGAAAGTTGAGGTTCATCATGGAAGACACAAGAGTGCAGATATTAAAATTTATCGAAAAGAATTGTAAAGTAGATCCGAAGGAACTGGCAGTTTTGCTGGGAACAGACGAGGCTACTGTACTTCGCGAGATTAAAGCGATGGAGCAGGAAGGCATTATCTGTGGTTATCACACAATGATTGACTGGGATAAGGCCGGTGTAGAGCAGGTAAATGCGCTGATTGAGGTGCGTGTAACACCACAGCGCGGTAAAGGGTTTGAGAAGCTTGCAGAGCGTATTTATAATTATCCGGAAGTATCTTCAGTATCACTGATTTCCGGTGCATATGATTTTCTGGTGACACTGGAAGGAAAGACACTGCTTGAGGTATCTCGTTTCGTATCAGAGAGACTGTCTCCGATTGAAGGTATTACAAGTACAGCTACACATTTTATACTGAAGAAATACAAAGACCATGGAACCATCCTGGCACAGAAGGAACAGGAAGAAAGGATGCTGGTGACACCATGACAAGAAACCCATTATCGAAAAAGATCACCGAGATCAAACCGTCCGGTATCCGTAAGTTCTTTGACATCGTAAGCGAGATGAAAGATGCGATTTCTCTTGGTGTCGGTGAGCCGGATTTTGATACTCCGTGGAGAATACGAGAAGAAGGTATCTATACACTGGAACGGGGACGTACGTTCTATACATCCAATGCAGGTCTGCAGGAGCTGAAAGACGAGATCGGCAAATACATGGAACGGCTGATCGGCGTGTCTTATGATGCAAAGCATGAGGTGCTGGTGACAGTCGGTGGAAGTGAGGCTATTGACATTGCGCTTCGTGCGATGCTGGATCCGGGAGATGAAGTGCTGATTCCACAGCCGTCGTATGTATCCTATGATCCATGTACGATCCTGGCAGACGGTGTGCCGGTACCGATTCCGCTGAAGAATGAAAATGAATTCAAACTGACAAAGGAAGAACTGGAAGCGGCAATTACGCCTAAGACGAAGATTCTGGTAATGCCATTCCCGAATAATCCGACTGGTGCGATCATGACCAGAGAAGAGCTGGCTCCTATCGCAGAAGTAGTGAAGGAACACGATCTGTATGTGATTTCGGATGAGATTTATGGCGAGTTGACCTACAAAGGCGGACATACTTCGATCGCATCTTTGCCGGGGATGAAGGAGAGAACGCTGGTAATCAACGGCTTCTCCAAAGGATTTGCCATGACAGGATGGAGACTGGGGTTTGTATGCGGACCACAGATCATCATGGATCAGATGCTGAAGATTCATCAGTATGCGATCATGTGCGCGCCGACTAACAGTCAGTATGCGGCGGTAGAAGCATTGCGCAACTGTGGCGATGAAGTCAAGAAGATGCGGGATGCATATAACCAGAGAAGACGATTCCTGATGAGCGAATTTAAGCGTATGGGAATCGAATGCTTCGAGCCGTATGGAGCATTCTATGTATTTCCGTGTATCAAGGAATTTGGCATGACATCGGAAGAATTTGCAACACGCTTCCTGGAAGAAGAGAAGGTGGCAGCAGTTCCGGGTACTGCATTCGGTGAGTGCGGTGAAGGTTTCCTGCGAATTTCCTATGCATATTCACTGGAGGATCTGAAAGAAGCGCTCGGAAGACTGGAGCATTTTGTAAATCGTCTGAGAGCAGAACAGCAATAAAGCCGGTCATTTTATATGATTTATAATGACTAAAAAAGAGTGGACAGTTTAAGCAGAGCTTAAATTATCCATTCTTTTTAATTTGTTAAAAATAAATACAAAGATGAATTTATGAAAACTAATAAAAGGGTGAAAAAATGAGAAAAAAGTCGAAAATACAAAGGAAAGTCCACATTAAAAAAATAACAATCCTGTTGTATAATTAACAAATGTAGAATGTAGAACGTTGGTAGAATATAATAAAAGCAGAAGCTGAAATTATACATTTTTAACAAAACAGCAGTTAAAAAATAAACAATTATTGACTATTAAGCTGAAAGTGATATGATTAAGTCACAAGC
>CAVAVU010000071.1:0-35383 GCA_963592205.1 bacterium | reverse complement strand
CCATGCCTCGCAAACCCGCATAAATACTGAATGTATGGAGTTTTGCTCATGGCTATATACGTTCAAAGAAGAGGTGTGAAACATGACATTAAATCAATTATTGTATTTTCAAACGGTCTCAAAATACGAGAACTATCATAAGGCTGCCGAAAAGCTTTATCTCTCACAGCCATCCCTGAGCCGATCCATTTCTACGCTGGAGGAAGAACTTGGCGTGATGCTGTTTGAAAAGCAGGGACGGGGAATTGTTCTTACCAAAGCGGGCAGACTATTTCTGGAATATACGGAACGTATTTTGTCCGAATGCGAGATTGCCAAAACGAAAATGAACGAGATTGCATCCGGCCACGGCTGCATCGATATCGGATACATTTTCCCTCTTGCCGGTCATTACATTCCGCATAAAGTCCGCAAATTTCTTAATATAGAAGAAAACGCAAAAGTATCATTCAATTTTTACCAGAATCACAGCCCGGCAATCGCGCAGAAAGTTAAGCTGGGAGAACTGGATCTTGGTTTCGGAGCGTATATCGAAAACGATGACGAACTGGAGTTTTATCCATTGCAGAAGCAAAAGATGGTAATCATCACTCCGACCGAACATGAACTGAACCAGTATGATGATGTCGCAATCCAGGAACTGATGAACTATCCGGTAATTGGCTACGACAGGGGATCCGGACTCGGTAAATATTCAAAACGTTTATACCGAAGATTGAATATGAAACCGAATATCATCGTAGAATGTCCGGACGAACACTCAATCATGGCACTTGTAAAAGAAGGATTCGGAATCGCACTCGTACCGGAGGTTGATTCATTAGACATCCAGAGCATCCGTATTCATTCTATTAAAGATATGGAGCTTGTGAACCGTCATTATATGTTCTGGATGCGTGACCGTTATCAATTACCGGCGGTACAGCGGTTCATTGAATTTATGAAAGAAGAATCCGATGATTAATTGATAGCATAAACGCATCATTTCTGTCAGTTATAAGTATTTGTGGTTATGGGTAAAATGAAGTATGATAATTTTGTCACAAGCAAGGAGTTCCATGCGAACTAAAAATTTAGAGTAAGGAGATATACTTCATGAAAACGGAATACCCAAATATTTTTGAACCATTGACAGTAAAGCGTACAACAATCCGTAACCGTATCGCCATGACACCAATGGGAACGAATTACGGTGAAACAAGCGGAGAAATGAGCAACCGCCATATGAATTATTATTCACTTCGTGCAAAAGGCGGCGTTGGTCTTATTATCTTAGAGAATGCAAATGTCGAATATCCGGTTGGATCAAATGGTACAAGCCAGATCCGTATTGATCATGACAGTTTCATGCCGCGTTATTATCAGCTGGTAGAAAGTCTTCATAAGGATGGAGCGACCGTTGCAATTCAGATTAACCATGCAGGTGCATCCGCATCTTCAGCAAGAACCAGAGTAGAAACTGTTTCTTCTTCTAACATTCCAACAAAGGAAGGCGGAGAGATCCCTCGTCCGATGACTAAAGAAGAAATCATGACAACCGTTAAAAAATATGCAGAAGCAGCAAAGCGTGTTCAGGCAATCGGATTTGATGCAGTAGAAATCCACTGCGGACATTCTTACCTGATGAGCCAGTTTATTTCTCCATATTATAATAAGAGAACAGACGAGTTCGGCGGATCTGTAGAAAACCGTCTTCGTTTTCCACGTATGGTCCTCGAAGCAGTAAGAAAAGAAGTAGGACCTTGGTTCCCGATCATCGTTCGTATTTCTGCAGAAGAGCGAGTACCTGGCGGAAATACACTCGAGGATACATTAGAGTATCTTGAGTATCTTGATGAATTCGTAGATATGTACGATGTATCATGCGGACTGAATCCATCACTTCAGTATCAGATCGATTCAAACTTCCTTCCAGATGGATGGCGTTCATACATGGCAAGAGCCGTAAAAGATAAATTTGGTAAACCTGTAATCAATGCAGGAAACTACCGTGATCCTAAGATTGTAGAAAAAGTCCTTGAAAGCGGTGATGTAGATATCGTCGGAATGGGACGTGGTCTTATCGCAGATCCTAACTGGGTTAACAAAGTACAGTTCGGTGAAGAAGATATGATCCGTAAATGTATCTCTTGTAACGTTGGCTGCGCAGGTAACCGTATCGGTGTTAACCGCCCGATTCGTTGTACTGTTAACCCGGCCGTTCCAGAAGGAGACATTTACAAGAAACTGAAAGTTAATAAAAACTGTAACGTAGTAGTTATCGGAGCAGGTACAGCAGGTATGGAAGCTGCCTGTACAGCTGCAGAAGTCGGATGTAACGTATTCCTTCTTGAAAAGAAAGATCACGTCGGCGGACTTTCTTCATTCATTTCTGACCTGCCAAGCAAGTCACGTATGAAAGACTTCCCGAGATATCTCGAGAATCGCGCAGCCAAGCTGGATAACTTATATACATTCCTCAACACAGAAGCTAATGTTGAGCTGATCAAGAAGTTCAAACCAAACATCATTGTTAATGCAACAGGTTCTGTTCCGCTTGTTCCACCGATCAAGGGACTGAAAGAAAACCTGGAAGCAGGTAATGTTGGCACCATCTTCAACATGATCAACAATGTAAATGATGGCAAATATCCAGAGGATGTCTGCAAAGGCAAGAAAGTCGTAGTAATCGGCGGTGGATCTGTTGGTCTTGACGTAATTGAGTATTTTGCACCACGCGGAGCAGAATGTACAATCGTTGATATGCTGCCACAGATCGGTATGCTTGCAGATCCTATCACAAAATGCTCTATGCGTGAAACACACGACAAATATGGAGTAAAAGAATATGTGAATACAGCTCTTCAGGAAGTAAAAGAGAATTCATTCGTTGTAAAACTTCCAAGCGGAGAAATTACAGAGCTTGAATTTGACCTTGGATTCAACTGCCTTGGTATGAGAGCTAACAATCCACTGCTTCCGGAATTGAAAGAAGCATTCGGTGATACAGACGTAGCAATTTATCAGGTCGGTGATTCTGTACGTGCCCGCCGTATTATGGAAGGTACTATGGACGGACGAGCAATCCTGAATGTACTCGAATCACACGGATATCTTGACCTTGACGAACTCAAATAATATGATGCTGCCAGGGTTTCAAAGTCTAAATCTATATGAGCTTGCTCATAAATGATTTAGACCTTGAAACCCGCCCCGACATGAGCTTAAAAGTGGGATGCTAATCCCACGATATGCGAATGACGGGTAGGATTGTGAGAGTGCGCAGCACGGAACAATCCGTAGGCGGCATAATACCTACAACAACATCAAAAAGAAAAGAGGAAAACTACTATGCCAAATATAACAGGACATACAGAACTCGTAGGACTTATGGCTTACCCAATCCGTCACACACAGTCACCAACCACACACAATCTTGCATATGATGTAAATGGTGATGATGTTATCCAGCTTGCATTTGAGGTTGATAACGATTCCCTTGAGGCAGCTGTTAACAGCATCCGTGCACTGAAGATGCTGGGTTCCAACATCTCTATGCCAAACAAGACAGTTGTTCACAAATATCTGGAAGAAGTTGATGAAGCTGCTAAACTCTGCGGCGCTATCAACACAGTTGTAAACCAGCGTGATGAAAACGGAGAAGTAACCGGAAAATTAAAAGGATACAACACTGACGGTATGGGATACTGGCAGGGAATCACAGAAGAAGGAATCGACTTCAAGGGTATGAAAATGGTTCTGATCGGAACAGGCGGAGCTGCTACAGCAATCGCAGTACGCGGCGCTCTTGACGGAATCGCAGAAATGCACATTTTCAATATCAAAGATAAATTCTACGATCGAGGAGTAGAGATGGTAGAGACGATCAACAAGAACACCAACTGCAAAGCAGAAATGCATGACCTTGCAGACCTTGATCTGTTAAAAGAGAAAATGCATGAAGCAGATATCTTCTGCGATGCAACAGGTGTTGGAATGCACCCACTGGAAGACCTGTCCAATATTCCGGATGGTTCATTCTTCCACAAAGACCTGATCGTTACAGATACTGTATACGCTCCTCGTGAGACAGTCATGATGAAGCAGGCAAAAGAAGCCGGATGCAAGAAAGTCATGAACGGTATGAGCATGATGCTGTTCCAGGCACTGATCGCTATCAAGCTTTACACAGGAAAAGATACTCCGGTTGACTACATGAAAGAGAAACTGGGCATTTAATCCATAATATTGATATCCCTTAAGCAGACAAACGTACCCTCCCCCGTCTGCTTAAGGGATTTTTTATTCCACAATTCAAAAAGGAGCCACACACTACTCATTTCGTGTGCAGCCCCTGTGAAGACTTATTCTATATTCTATTATTTAGAACTTGATGAACTTGAATCTGATGACGAAGACTTATCGCTCTTCACCTGAATACAGTTATCTGCCAGGAATTCTTTTACCTTATTGGTAATTACGATATTCTTCAGTGTATCCTCACTTGCAATCTCCTTCAGTGCATCTACATCTGCATATCCGTACTGCTCTGCAAGCTTCTTATATTCTTTGTTCAGCTCTTTCTTGCTCGGTGTCAGCTTCTCTTTATCAGCAATTGCCTGTGCTACCAGTCTCTGCTTTACAGTCTCCTTTGCCGCATCTTTGACCTGATCATTGAAATCATCCTCTGACATGCTGTAATACTGTGCGAGGAAATCTGCAAATTCCATTCCATAAGAATCTGCCGCATTCTGATACTGCTCTTTGATCTGGTTCTCAATATCCTCTACATCTCCGTCCGGATACTTCTTAACCTCTGCCTTCTCAAGGACAGCATTCCATGCCTCATCCTGAAGCTGTGTATCGTAGTCTGTCGTGTTGCTCTCTGTAAGCTGTTTCTTAATCTCTTTCTTATACTCTTTGACTGTCTTAGAGTTCTCAGATACTTCCTGTACAAATTCATCATTCAGTTCCGGAAGCTGAGTCTCACCATTGATGTAATTCACTGTAATGGTAAATGTAACATCCTTTCCTTCCAGATCCGGATTATTACTGTAATCATCCGGGAACTTGCCATTCCAGTCAAATGTATCACCTGGCATGTGACCGATAATCGAATCCTCAAATCCATCGATAAAGGAACCAGAGCCGATCTGAAGATCATAGCCTTCTGAGCTTCCTCCGTCAAATGCTTCTCCGTCCATCTTACCTACAAAGTCGATATTGACAGTGTCTCCGGCGATAACACCACGATCTGTGATCTGCTCGGAAGTTGCATACTGGTTACGGACTGCATCGATGTAATTATTGACATCATCATCCGTTACTTCATCCGGTTCTTCCACATCGTCTACTTCTACACCTTTATATCCACCTACTGTTACGTAATCATTGGATGCGTCATTGCTGGAACATCCTGATAAAAGCATAGATGCTGCAAGGGTTCCCGCAACTAACATTGCTAATTTCTTTTTCATAATACACCTCGTACTTTCTTTCATCAAACGCTCTTTAGTATAGCACATTTAACTTTTCAAAAAAACCTTTTTCACAGAATCTTTACATATTAAAACTATAACACCGGAGACAGCAGTCTCGATACCTGCTCCTTGATCCGGATCACCATACCACGATTCCGATACATCTTACGGGTAACAAGCGTTGACTTCTCCATATCATTATGAAATGCTGCTTCTAACTGTCTGGTCACTCGGGCACTGTAGACCACTGTATTCACCTCAAAGTTCAGCGCAAAGCTTCGGATATCCATATTCGCTGTACCCATGCAGGTCACCTGACCGTCTACGCACAGGCACTTGGCATGCAGGAATCCATTGTCATAGGTATAGCATTTGGCTCCCGCTTCTACCATCTCACCGAGATAAGAGTATGTCGCCCAGTATACAAACGGATGATCCGGCTTACATGGGATCATGATTCTCACATCTACGCCTGACTTTGCTGCGATCTTAAGTGCATCCAGAATGTCCGTATCCGGTATAAAATACGGTGTCTGAATACAGATGCTTTTCTTCGCCAGATGGATCAGATGCAGGTAATTATCACGGATCTCCTGACTGTGTGAGTCCGGCCCACTGGATATGATCTGTACCGGCTCTCTGCCGTTCCGCTCAAACCGAGGTGTCTCAAATAGGCGGTCATCCAGAAACAGGTTCTCGGAAGCCGCATAGTTCCAGTCCAGAATAAAACGAATCGCAAGTGACAATACCGCCGAACCTTCCAGACAGATGTGTGTATCACGCCAATAACCGAATTTCGGATCTCTACCCAGATATTCTCTGCCGATATTGAATCCTCCGACAAATCCGATACGACCGTCAATCACCGCAATCTTACGATGATTACGGTAATTCACACGGAGCTGCAATTTCCCAAGTACCGCCGGGAAGAACTCTGCCACATGAATGCCTTCCGCTTCCAGACGCTCCCAGTCCTTATTATGCATCGTACGACATCCCATACTGTCAAACAGCACACGGACTTCCACGCCCTGTCTCGCCTTGCGGATCAGTACCTCTTCGATCTGTTTCCACAATTCATCTCGCTTGATAATGTAATACTGCAGATGAATGTAACTTCTGGCGTGTTCCATTTCCCAGAGAAGTGCTTTGAACTTTTCCTTGCCATCTGTGTAAATGCGAATGTCATTATTATCGGTAAGCACTGCCTCGCAGGCGTTCAGATTATACAACATCAACTGCCTGTACCTGTCAAGCTCGGGATCCCTGAACCTGAGTTCCCGCCGGTAGATCGATTCGCCCTGCTTGCGGACGGCATATTTGACCTGACCTTCGATCTCCTTCATTCGGAACATCCGGTCTTTATGAAAGTTCTGTCCCAGTACCAGATACAGGATGAATCCCAGACCAGGAATAAAATAAAGCACCAGCAGCCATGTCCAGACCGTCGTCGGATTGCGCCGCTGGAAGAAAATGATCAATATTGACAATATAATATTAATAATCAGCAAATGGTCCATAATCCACCAGAATGACAGGCGGATTCCATCCATTACAAGCTCTATCATGCTCTCACCTCTGTACTCTCAGATCTTATTCCTCTGATAATGCTTCATTATACAATGGTTCTTTTATAAAAGTAACCCCCTAATCGTGTAAATTGCTTGCGTTAAGGGAAAAACGATGTTAGAATATGTATTGATTCGGTCGAGACAGGTATATTTTGTTTCACCGCAGATAAGAATACATATTTAGGAGGGTTCCCGTGAGTACATTTACAATCGTTTTATTAATCATATTAGTAGTTGTTGCCGTTGTACTGGGACTTCTGTACTATTTTGGTAATCGTATGCAGAAGAAGCAGGAAGCACAGCAGGAGCAGTTAGCTGCAGCAGCACAGCAGGTCAGTCTTCTGGTCATTGACAAGAAGAAGATGAAGCTGAAAGATGCAGGCTTTCCACAGATCATCGTTGACAACACACCGAAGTACCTGAGACGTTCCAAGGTTCCGGTTGTTAAGGCTAAGATCGGTCCGAGAATCATGACCATGATGTGCGACAATCAGATCTACGATCTGATCCCGGTTAAGAAGGAAGTCAAGGCTACCGTAAGCGGTATCTACATTACAGCCGTAAGAGGTATCCGTGGTTCACTTGAGACACCACAGAAGAAGAAAGGCTTCTTCGCAAGACTTCGTAACAAATAATTTCATATGAACATTTAAAATGGTGAGGATTGACTCCTGCGAGTCGCTCCTCACCATTTCTTTATTTCCATCAATTATTCTGCAAAATGCCGTTCTGTTTTTTTCAGTATTTCCAATGCAGTCTTAGTCTTTCCTAATCCGCCAAACGTACAGCGAAGTTCCAACGGTAGCGACAGACCTATTTCATAAATCGCCTTGATTGTTTCATCGAGAGGGATGACTTTATCATAACCGGCAAGAACGATATTGGCACTTGACACAGCATTGCTTCCTGCCATAATATTTTTTCCAAGACATGGTACTTCTACCCTGTTTCCCACAGGATCACAGGCAAGACCTGTAATGTTCTGAAGTGCCACTGATGCCGCATTCATACATTCTTCAATGGTTCCTCCCATCATCTGTACAACAGCACCGGCAGCCATTCCGGATCCGGCACCGCATTCAACCTGGCATCCGCCAACTTCGGCTGAAAATGTTGCTTCTTCAGCGAAAAATATGCCCACCAGTCCTGCGACAAAAAGTCCTTTTACCATCTCTTCTTTTGACAGGTTCATGGCTCTCCCCAGACCGATAATCGTCCCCGGAAGGCAGCCACTGGAACCGCAGGTTGGAGCTGCCACGATAAGTCCCATCGAGCTTTTTGTCTCCATAACTGCTGTAATACACTTGATGATCATATTCAGCGGATTACATGGAACCAATTTCCCCTGCTTTTCTGCCTCATCGATCTTTTGCGACTGTACACCCAGAATCCGGTCTTTATATTCCGTCCCTGCCAATCCATGATCTACCGCCTGTTCCATTACATCAAAAATCGCTTCCATCTGATGGAATACCACTTCTTCTGAGACTCCTCCCCGACAGCTTTCATAATAAGCCCCATATTTCCATGCTTCCATCGGATGATCCTTCGCATATTCCATCAATTCTTCTGCCGTAGAATAAGGCACATCGCAATTTGCACTTGAATGTGTCGGCAGAACAGGCTCCAGATAGATTACATCCCAAACTCCTTCCAATGCTTCGATCTGTTCGCGCACACATTCTTCCAGAGGCATTGCAAATTTCATATTAATCAAAGTGCTCTCTTTTCCTGCGCATGCCAAAACAAACTCACTTTTACCGGTCAGAGCCGCTACCTGTTTCACGGTATCCTCTTCTTTTTCACATATAATCAGTAATTCGTAAAAATCTCCGCAAATAGTTACTTCATAATCTTCCAGCTTCTGTAGCTCTACCATTCCGCCACCGATGGCAATCGCTTCCCAGTGTCTGACATTGCCTGCCGCATCCTGAATTTCCATCCGATAATTTCCCGGATGTACTGCTCCGTAATCTAAAATACGATATTCAATCTCAATTCCTTTTTCTCCAAGAATCTTTTCATACTGATCTACAGCAGGATCTGCAAGCGGCATATTCATCAGACCACATGCAAATCCCATATCTGTTCCATGTCCTGTATGAGATGCAGCCAGAGATCCGTTCACATCAAAGTCAACAATTGCTTTTACAACTTTTTCTTTCATTGACTGCCGCACAAGATCTGCAATTCTTGCTGCTCCTGCAACATGTGAACTGGATGGTCCACGCATAACCGGTCCGATTACATCATTAAAAATACTACAGGGTAATTTATCCATAACTACCTCCCGCTATTTTATCCCACACTACGGATATTCACCTTTAACTGACATTCCGATACTGCTTCTTCATTGACATCCAGTCCGTAAGAAATCTCGACATCAATATTCTCTTCTTCCACATTGACCTGAATATCTCTGGTATGCATACCTACCAACACTTCACCATACGGTGTCTGGTAGTTCGTCATGTGCATCTTGTCCTTCTCGAATACCATCTTGCTTCCACCACGACCGCTTTTGGTAATCTCAAACATACTGTCCCCGGTAATCTTTACCGTATTGCGGATACTTCCCGGCATCCCCTCTGCCACCTCGTCATAGATCACATAGTGTTTGCCATTCTTCAGATAATACGTAGCCGGAGTGATGACTTCGATCGGTTCTACTTCTTCTCCATCTGCATTCCAGTCTCCGTAATGCAGACCGGTAATGCTGATCAGTACATCCTTTTTCATCTTTGTTCACCTGATACTTTCTCTAATAGTCCTCGATATTAATCTGCCGGATCGTTCCCACATCATATGGTAATACGGAATTGGCAAATTGTTTGAATTTATCCGCAGCATCACTGACATAGAATTCATACTTGTTAAATTCATTCTCACCACGGCTGATACCGCGTTCTTCCAGAATCTTCTTCAGATCCATGGCTGTCTCATATGCCGGATTTACAATGTGTACCCGGTCACCCATATAACGCATGATCGCTGAGCGCAGTAACGGATAATGGGTACATCCGAGAATCATCGTATCGACTTCCGAATCACGGATCTCACGGAGATAAATATCAATTACTTCTTCGGTAACATGATGCTTGGCAAATCCTTCTTCTACCAGGGGCACGAATAACGGACACGCTTTGCCTACTACTTCTGCCTCAGGATCCATTTCCTGGATAATTCTTGTATACATATTACTGCGGATCGTTCCTTCTGTTCCAATCACGCCGATCTTTTTATTTCTCGTCTCCTTGACTGCTGCCCGCGCCCCCGGCGCAATAACGCCAATGATCGGGGTATCGAATTCCTTCTGCACGACTTCTAATGCCTGTGCTGTCGCCGTATTACATGCGATCACGATCGCTTTTACCTTTTTGGTCTGCAGAAAACGGATGATCTGCTTCGCAAAACGGATGATCGATTCCTTTGATTTGCTTCCATATGGCAGTCTTGCCGTATCTCCAAAATACACGATATTTTCATCCGGAAGCTGACGCATGATCTCCCTCGCAACCGTCAGCCCGCCGACGCCGGAATCAAAGACTCCGATCGGTGCTTTTCTTAATTCTTCTGTATTCACACTAACCCCTACCTTTCAATGGACTTTTCCACAACCCTGATCCGGTCTTCACCGTAATAATTCTTCAGCTTCACGATCAACGCCGGCTCTGCGCACACATTACGCCCTGCCGGAAGCCGCTTGATCGCACGTTCTTTCTTACAATAAATGACTACGGTATCATTACCCTCGCTCTCTTTGAGCATATCAAACAGATGTGGTTCATCTTCCCCATACTCCAGCTTATCTCCATACTGGATCCACAGTTCCCGCTTCGTCTGCTCAAACGGAATGATTGTCTCACAGATCAGTTTGCTCGGCGCATCATCCTCTTCTGACACACGCCCTTTCACAAAGACCTTGCTGTCCTCGTTCAGATAATTCTGATTACGCTCATAATCTCTCGGAAATACCACAACCTCTACCGTTCCCATCAGATCTTCGATGGTCAGGAATGCCATGGTCTTGTTATTTCTCGTATATTTAATCGTCTTGTTGGTGATCATACCACCGACAATTTCTTTTGCTCCGTCATGAACACGGGATCTGCCTGTCTCGTCATCCAACTGAAAATCTAATGTTGTTTTGGAAATGCTCTTCCTCCACTTCTCTTCATAATCCTCTAACGGATGTCCGGTCAGATAGACACCAAGCACTTCTTTCTCGAATGCAAGCTTATTTTCCTTCTCGTACTCGCCCACCTTCGGCAGCGGAATCTCGAATTCCTTCTTCTGCTCATCATCTACCAGATCAAACAGCGACATCTGCCCGGTCATGGAATACTTGCGTTCCTGATTGACCTGATCCATGATCTGGATGTAGATCATCATAAACTGCTTACGGGTGCCTCCCAGACTGTCAAATACACCTGCCTTGATAAAGTTCTCGATCGTACGCTTATTAACTTCCTTGCCGCCCATGCGCTCGATAAAGTCTTTCAGATGCTTAAACTCACCGCGTTCATTCCGCTCCTCGATGATCGCCTGGATCACCGGTCGTCCCACACTCTTAATCGCAGTCAGCCCGAAACGGATATTGCCATTCTCTACCGAGAATGTGCCCACACTCTTATTGATATCCGGCGGCAGAATCTGAATCCCCATCTGACGACAGCTGTAGATATACTCTGCCACCTTGCCGGAGTTATCGATAACCGAAGTCAGCAGTGCTGCCATGAATTCTACCGGATAGTAATACTTGAGATATGCGGTCTGGTAAGATACCACCGCATAAGCCGCCGCATGTGACTTGTTAAATGCATATTTGGCAAAATCGATCATCTCATCATAGATCTTATTCGCAGTCGCTTCATCGATGCCGTTCTTAATACATCCCGGTACGCCTTCTGCTTCATTACCATATACAAAGTTCTGGCGTTCCCGCTGCATGACCTCGCCCTTTTTCTTAGACATTGCACGGCGCAGCAGGTCGCTTCGTCCCAGTGTATAGCCAGCCAGATCTCGCACAATCTGCATAACCTGCTCCTGGTAAACGATACATCCGTAAGTCGGTTCCAGGATCGGTTCCAGCTGTGGACAATCATAAGTAATATCTTCTTTGTTATTCTTACCCTTGATATACTGCGGGATAAAATCCATCGGTCCCGGACGATACAACGCGATACCCGCAATAATATCCTCCAGGCTGTGAGGCTTCAGTTCCTTCATGAAACTCTTCATGCCCGCACTCTCAAGCTGGAAGATACCGTCCGTCTTACCTGTTCCGATATAATCCAGCACCTTTTTATCATCATAATCAATCTGGTTCAGATCCAGTACCTTTCCTGTATCTTTCCCGATCATCTCCACCGCATCACGGATCACCGTCAGGTTGCGGAGTCCCAGGAAGTCCATTTTCAGCAGTCCCAGTTCTTCCAGTGTCGTCATGGTAAACTGTGTTACCACAGCACCATCTGATCCAAGCGACAACGGCACATATTCATCCACCGACTTCTGGCTGATCACAACACCCGCCGCATGCATGGACGTATGTCTCGGCAGACCTTCCAGACGTTTGGACATATCTACCAGTTCACGGACCTGCTCATCCTCCTGATACAGTTTACGGAACTCCCCGTTGGCATCAAGCGCCTTATCCAGTGTGATATTTAACTCCTGCGGCACCATTTTCGCAATACTGTCCACAAACGCATACGGAAGATCCATTACGCGTCCCACATCACGGATGACTCCTCGAGCTGCCAGCGTACCAAAGGTTACGATCTGTACCACGCAGTCAGCGCCGTATTTGCGGCTGACATACTCGATCATCGCCTGTCTGCCCTCCGGCTCAAAGTCCACGTCAATATCAGGCATGGATACACGCTCCGGATTCAGGAAACGCTCAAAGAGCAGCTGATACCGGATCGGATCAATCGTCGTAATCCCCAGACAGTAAGAAACAAGGCTTCCGGCAGCGGAGCCACGCCCCGGACCTACCATGATGCCATGATCCTTTGCATATTTGATAAAATCCCATACGATCAGGAAATAATCCACATATCCCATGGTCTTAATAACCGATAATTCATAATCCAGCCTCGTCTTCAATTCTTCGGACACAGGCTGATAGCGCTCTGCCAATCCTTCGTGACAGAGCTTATTCAGATATTCCCAGGATGTCCAGCCAGCCGGAACATCATATTTCGGCAGCTTCGTTACGCCGAATTCAATCTCCACCTGACAGCGGTCTGCGATCTTCTGTGTATTCTCAAGCGCCTCCAGTGCATACGGAAACAGCGCTTTCATCTCTTCTTCAGACTTAATATAATACTGTCCGCCCTCGTAGCGCATACGATCCTCGTCCGCAAGCTTCTTACCGGTCTGTAAGCACAGCAAAATGTCATGCGGCTTCACATCGTCCGCATAAGTATAATGTACGTCATTGGTCGCAACAAGCGGGATATCCGTCTCTCTGCTCATGCGCAGCAAGCCCTGATTGACTAACTGCTGCTCCGGGATCCCGTGATCCTGCAACTCCAGGAAAAAATTCCCTTTTCCGAAAATACGCTCGTATCTCAGTGCCGCTTCTTTGCCCTCTTCATAGAGTCCGCGTGCCACATATTTCTGCACTTCTCCTGCAAGACACGCACTCAGTGCAATGATGCCCTCGTGAAATTCTTCCAGCAGCTCCAGATCCACCCTTGGCTTATAATAATACCCCTCGGTAAATCCTCGGGATACGATCTTCATCAGATTGTGGTAGCCCGTGTCATTCTCCGCCAGCAATACCAGGTGATAATAGCGGTCTTCACTGCCCTGCCCCGGCTCTTTGCTGAATCTGGACCCCGGTGCCACATAGACCTCGCTTCCCAGTACCGGATGAATCCCCGCTGCCTTCGCTGCACGGTAGAAATCAATCACACCATACATCACGCCATGATCCGTGATCGCCACGCTGTTCATGCCAAGTTCCTTTACCCGCGCTACACATTCTTTAATTTTATTGGAACCGTCCAGCAGACTGTATTCTGTATGGACGTGTAAATGTGCAAATGCCATTCCATTTTCCTGCTTTCTTCTGTGTCGGTCTGTGCCTTATTTCGTCCGGATGCAATCCTGTGTAATCTCGATCTTGCCTGCCTTCAGCAGCCGTCCTACCGCGCGCTTAAATGCGTTTCTGCTAAGCCCGGTCTCTCGCTTGATCGTCTCTGCATCCGCCTTATCGGTAAATGGATACCTGCCGCCACGGCTATTCATATCCTTCAGAATCTTCTCTGCGTCCACATCCATCTGGATAAATGCTTTCTCGCGGACACTGAGATCCAGCTTACCATCTGCTTTCACCGCTGCAACTCTCGCCTCTACACGCTCACCCACATGGAACTTGCCATAGGCTTCACGCTTCGGGATCAAAGCACAATACCGGTCATCCACTGCTACGAACCATCCGAAATTATCGCTGTGTTCGTAAATAATGCCCTGCACCTTGTCATCCTTTTTATACGGAGAATCCTTGCGGAGCATCTCATATACTTTCATGGTTGCACAGAGTCTGCCTGACTTGTCTACATAGAGTCCGACCAGACACTCCTCGCCCTTTTTCACCTTTGCTGTCTGCTCACGGAACGGAAGCAGCAGATCCTTTTCCAGTCCCCAGTCTAAGAACGCGCCGATACGTCCGGTATCTGCTACCGTCAGTGCCTTCACTTCACCTAATGTGATCTTTGGCTCTGCGGTCGTTGCGATCAGTCTGTCCTGCGAATCCTTATAGATAAATACCTCGATCGGATCACCGATCTCAATGCCTTCCGGCACCTGCTTGCCCGGA
This sequence comes from bacterium, assembly GCA_963592205.1. Lineage (GTDB taxonomy): Bacteria > Bacillota > Clostridia > Lachnospirales > Lachnospiraceae > Claveliimonas. The sequence continues at coordinate 20,522 of CAVAVU010000071.1, read as the reverse complement.
AGCAGCACTTTATCATCATCTGTTCCCAGATATACACCAAATTCTACTTTTTTTACTACCATTAAGGTAACTCGTTTTCCAAGATTCTGTTCTATCGTCATTCTTTATTCTCCTGTAAATTCTACTACGGCATAAATGTGTCCTTCCGGATCACACAGTTCTACTACCGTACGGTTATCTTCTTCTGCCACTCTTGGCAGGATACTGTCATTATACACTGCCGAGCGCTTATACTCCACACGAACCTGATGGACACTCAGTTCTTTCTCCACAACTTCCAGCGCCATCTGTACATACTGGCAGTTGTTCACATGTTCATTCGTATCAATGTGATACTTGCGCACCTTAAAGATCTCGCCGTCTGTCATCTGTTCCGGCAGACGGATCTTGCGCGGCTCATAATGCATCTCAAGCGGTGCTTCCTGACCGTAAGCATCGATCTCCTCCTGCTCCGGCTTGACCGGGCGGCCTTTCTGCATATCCATCAGTGTCCAGACCGAATTTGCATAAGCAACCTTTTCACCGGATTCGTCCACCATCTGGAAATTACGTTCTGCCAGAATCCCCTTGAAGCTTGTCGCCCAGGTACTCACCTTCACCCGCTCTCCGATCTTCGGATAACGCTCTACCACTACCTGCCAGTAGGACAGGATCCACGCCTTTCCTTCCGTCCGGAAACGGTCTACTCCGTAGCCGATATCCTCTGACTGAAAGGTGCTGCAGTCCTGAAAATAATTGATGATTCCCGGCAGCGTGATCGTCCTGTGATGGTCGATCTCACTGTATCTGATTCTGCTGTCAAATGTATAATACATTCTTATTCGTCTCCTTCGTGTCCTCCGAAAAAGAACCATTTGATCCGAAAGTTGGATGTGCAGGTGACCATCTCATAGGCATCCTCATCAACCAACGTCCGAAGCTCCTGCATGTCCTTCTTATCAGCCTCCACATGTACTGCATCGGTAAAACAGAGTCCCGGATACAGACAGCACCACCAGTTATGCCCTTCCCCGGCTCCGATCCGTATGCGCAGCGCTTCATATTCCCCTGCCGGAAATGTAAGTGTTCCGTAAGTCTTCTCTGGAAATTCATCTCTCGTAAGCTCTGCGGTAACCGTATCTGTGCTTCCTTCCCGCCGCACAGTCTCCTGTGCCAGTTCCCTGATATCTTCAAGATGTTCTCTGATAAATGCTTCCATTTCTTTCCTGTCTGCATCCTCCGGCCGGTTCTCACGGAGCCAGACCACAACCGTTTCCTTTACCTGCATCTTAATCTGCTGGTCACTCAGACTGTTGCTGTCTGCCAGCACATGAAACCTGAGCACCTGTCCTGCCAGATCCACGGTTGCCGCTTCTGTCCTTGCCTCTACCAGTATCCCACGCTGCCACGCAAGCCACACAGTCAGCACTGCTGCCACAAAAATCGCAAAGACCAGACAGCCTCTCTGTATGATTCTTTCTCGTTCTTCCTGTTGTCTTCTATTATAATGTTCCATTATGTACACACTCCCTTCTGTCAGGAGTATATACATATTCTTTCTTTTCTAAACGCGTCCGCTCTTTTTATTGCGGATAAATTCTGCAATTGCCTTTTCCTGATTATCAATGTGTCTGCAAATAATCTCGACCGCCTGCACCTTGTCACGCTTTTCGACCGCCTGGATCAGGATCTCATGTTCTTCAAGCAGCTGCTCGTACACATCTTTATTCTTCAGATACTCCACCCGGTAACGATACATCTGTTCCCGCAGATTATTCAGAATCTGGATCAGCTTCTGATTGGCAGTCGCCATGTTGATTGCATCATGGAACGCCACATCTGCCTCCGCAATCTTTGTCACATCATCTCCGTTCAGACTCTCTTCAAATACCTGTGCTGCCTGCTTCATCTCTTCAATCTGCGCCTGTGTGGCATGTTCACATGCAAGCTTCACAGACAGTTCTTCCAGCGCTTCTCTTACCTCCAGCACATCCCGGAGATTCTGCTCTGTGATCTCCGCCACCTCTGCTCCCCTTCTCGGGATCATCAGCACCAGACCTTCTAACTCCAGCTTACGGATTGCCTCCCGGATCGGTGTCCGGCTCACACCCAGTTTGTTCGCAAGCTGGATCTCCATCAGTCTCTCGCCGGGCTTCAGTTCGCCTCTTAAAATCGCCTGCCGAAGTGTATTAAACACAACGTCGCGAAGTGGCAGATATTCGTTCATAGTCACTTCAAAATTTGGTTCTTTCATGGCTTCCTCCTTACATTATGAACATTGGTCACGTACACCTGTCTTGCCAGACCTCTGCTCTTTATCTTGCGAGCACCTTCTTTCGCTGCGCCTCTCGTCTTATAAATGCCAAATACGGTCGGACCGCTGCCGCTCATCATAGCTCCCAGCGCTCCCGTCTCCAGCATCATTTCCTTAATCTCTCCGATCACAGGATATTCCGGGATCATAACCTGCTCCAGTACATTCCCCATACCTGCTGCAATCTCCTTGATATCGCTATCCTCAAATCCTCTGAGCACCCGCTCCATATCCGGATGCTCTACATGCTCCAGTGCATCATATCTGGTATAGACTTTTTCTGTCGACGCGGACAGTGGCGGCTTTGCGATCAGCACATAGCATCTCGGGCACGGCGGAAGTGGTGTCAGCACCTCACCGATTCCTTCTGCCAGCACGCTTCCCCGCATGATGCAATACGGCACATCTGCTCCCAGTTTCACGCCACGCTCCTTTAACGCTTCTTCAGACAGCCGTAAATGGTACATCCTGTTCATACCAAAGAGCACCGCTGCCGCATCGGCACTTCCGCCTGCCATGCCTGCTGCAACCGGAATGTGCTTCTCCAACGTAATGCGGATGCCTCCTTTGATATGAAATTCTTCTTTTAACAGTGCTGCCGCTTTGTATGCAATATTATTCTCATTGTCCGGCAGATAAGACAGATTACTCTGAATCTGGATCTCATCACCGTCCGTCTTCTCTAACAGCACCCGGTCATAGAGATACACGGTCTGCATCACCATCCGCACCTCGTGATATCCGTTCTCCATCTGTCCCAGAATATCAAGGCCGAGATTCAGCTTACCCAGTGCTTTCAGCTCTAATTTATCCATTGTATTCTCCTTGTATCTTGTATACAAAATTCTTTTCTACAGTATACCCAGATTTTCCTTGAAAATCAATATTTTTTCGCCTGTTTTCGGCTCTCCATCACCAATTTCATTGACTTCCCGGATACGTTCCTCCGTGGTGTGATATTTTCTGGCAAGATTCCACAATTTGTCACCGTCTTTCATCACATAACCGACAATTCCCGGCGCATCAGAAAGTGCTTTTTTATCCAGTGGTTCCGTATGAATCCCACAGATATTCGACACGGTTTCTCTGCGCCTTAAAAATATCTGGAATTCCAGCGTGGCTTTGATCTCTGCCTCTCCATTTCCTAACAGGCTGACCACAAGAGCTCTGGATCTCATATTCCATTCCGGCTTCCGCATTTCTGCAGTCCGCCACGTAAGTAAACGGCACCATGCCCTGCCAGATTTCAAACGGTTCTGCATCATCTGCCCGAATGTACAGGAATCCGATCTGCAATATGCCCTCGCACATAATTCCTTCTGCCACGATCTCCGTATGCTCCAGGCGGACGGTTCCGGAGGTATGACAGATCTGCAGTACCTGGCCATTTAACTCCGGAATCTGAATCTGTTCTGCCATCGAATATTCGCACGCTTTCTGCATCACAAGCTCTGACAATTCTACATTTTCCTTTTCCAGCGTAACCTGCTCCTTTAACGAATACATATCCTCCAGCACATCCGCCTGTTCTTCGCCGTACACAGCCGCATACACTTCCATGACTGCTTCTACGCCAAAGATTCTGAGTTCCCCGTCCTCATCTAATTTCACATCCACCATTGCATCCATGATCTTTGGTTCCGCCTGATAATACATGGTCTCATCCGCACCATAACAGTCGATCTTTCCCTCATAAGGCACTGCCTGCTCTGTCCATCCAAGCTTTCCATCCACATCTTCATACAGCACAAAGACCAACAATTCACCCCGCACCTGCAGTGCATCAGACACCAGACGGATCTCCGTCCGTTTCCGGGTAATATCAGTAAACAGCACATTGCCCACAGGCTCGGATTGTTTCGGAAGAGCACACTCCTCTTTAATCCGAAATGATTCACGGCAGATCTTATGAAGTGTCAGAATCTCGACATTTTTCCAGCGTCTGCACAGCCCCGGCTCTTCCTCTACATCCAGTGTCAGATACTGTTCTTCCTCTCCCTGGGAAATAATTTCGAGCTCCGCCATGGCACGAAGTCTGAGCTTTCTTGCATGCACCGCAGTCACCGTTAATTCTGCGTTACTTTCCTTCATCCACAGCGTTCCCATCGGTTCTTCCTCCGCATATACCATTTCCTCAAACGGAAGTTTCCCTTGAAGCACCTGAATGCCGCCTTCATCACTGCCTGACAGATAAAGGATCTGATACTGGATGCGTCCAGATACGCGCACATAGCTGCCAGACTGCTTCATTTCATCCACCCGGAGCGTTCCCTGGCTGTACACGATCTGCCCCACATCCCCTTTGTCGTCCAGCACATTGACATCACCGTCCACATAGAACTGATCTGACATCTTCCGTCCTGTTACACTTTTCCTGACCGCCTTTTTTAACTGTTCCATCTGAATCCTCCTGTTTTATGTTTGTTATACTTTCCATTCTGATATTGCTACTTTGCGATGACATGTCTGGAATTATAATCCGTCTGAATCACCAGATACGGACAGGTCGTGCCGTCCCCGGTTCCGGTGTCCGGCTCCGGTCCCAGAAGTGTTGTCGCAAATATCAGCGCATTGCTGCTTTCATACAATGCATCTACCCGGATCCGATACCCTGCTTCCGGCTGCCTGCCATATCCCCGCACAATGTATAGCTTTCCTTCGTTTGCCCAGGTATATAAAAATGACTCCTGCTTCTGATCTGTGATTGCCTCCTTCATTTCTTCCGGCACATCGTATTCATCCACAATCGTGTAGGACAGGTCACGCACTTTTTCTGTGTCAACGTGCATCACTCTGCATCCACACAACAGTGCCGCACATATCATTGCGACAGGCAGCATTTTCCCTGCCTTTTTATATGTTCGTCCTTTTCCCTCCCTCATCACACGAATCCCCCAGACCTGCTCTGCTGATATACATATCTACGCGGAATCACTAGGAAAAATGCCTAAATTATGCTATGATAAACAGTATCGTTACAATAAGATACTATTAAGGAGATATATACTATATGAATGGAACATCTTTGCCGCGTACATCCGGCATTTTATTACATCCCACTTCGCTCCCTTCCCCGTATGGAATCGGTGATCTGGGACGCAGCGCCTATGAATTTGTAGATTTTCTGGCGCAGGCAGGTCAGCATCTGTGGCAGGTGCTGCCGCTGACGCACACCGGTTTCGGAGATTCTCCGTACCAGAGCTTCTCTGCATTTGCAGGACAGCCGCTCTTAATCAGCCCGGCTTATTTACAGGAGCTTCAGCTTGTCAGCCAGGATGACCTGAATTCCTGCCCGCAGGGCGATCCGACACAGGTGGATTACGGCGCAGTGATACCGTGGAAGAACGGACTGCTCCGCAAGGCATTCCAGTCTTTTCAGGAAGGAAAAGCTTCTCATCTGAACTGGGAATTTGAAAACTTCTGCAGAGAGCAGGATGCATGGCTCTCTGATTATTCGTTATTTATGGCTATGAAGGACCGTCACGAGGGACGCTGCTGGCTGGACTGGCCGGAGGACTGCAGACGACCGGATCCTGACAGAAAGGCTGCGCTCAGAGCAGAACTTACGAGCGAATCCCGATACTATGCATTTGTCCAGTTCCTGTTCTTCAAGGAGTGGATGGATCTGAAACGCTACGCCAATGAACGAGGCGTGCGCATCATCGGAGACATTCCGATCTTCGTATCCATGGACAGTGCAGATGTGTGGGCGAACCAGCATCTGTTCCAGTTAGACACCAAAGGATTCCCAACTGCTGTTGCAGGAGTACCGCCGGACTATTTTTCAGCTACCGGCCAGCTCTGGGGCAATCCGCTCTATGACTGGGACGCACACGAACGTGAGGGCTACCAGTGGTGGATCTCCCGTGTGCGGAATCAGTTACAGATTCTGGACATTCTCCGAATCGATCATTTCCGGGGATTTGAAGCATACTGGGCTGTGCCTTACGGAGAGCCGACCGCAGTAAACGGACAGTGGCAGAAAGGACCGGAAGGTAAATTATTCTCCGCTATCCAGAATGCACTTGGTGAGAATCTTCCGATCATTGCAGAAGACCTTGGCGTGATCACACCGGAAGTAGAAGCACTTCGCGACAGCTTCGCATTTCCTGGAATGAAAGTACTGCAGTTTGCATTTGAAGATACGGGCGAAAGCAGTTTCCTGCCTCATCAGTTCACGACTCCGAACTGCGTCTGCTACACAGGAACTCATGACAATGACACCACTCGTGGATGGTATGAGACACTCCGCGATGACTGCAAATACAAGCTCCGCCGTTATCTGCACGCGGCTGACACCGATACGATCAGCCTCCAGATGATCCGTCTGTGTCTGTCAAGCACCGCTGCCTACGCGATCTTCCCATTACAGGATGCACTGGACATCGGTAAAGAAGGACGCATGAATATGCCTGGCCGAGCTGCCGGCAACTGGAGCTGGCGTTTCCGTTCCGGTCTCCTCACCGAGGATCTGGCACGCGAACTGCGCGACATGTCACAGCTCTACGGCAGATATTAGAGGAGGGCAGTTATGATTCGATTTATATTTGTTGCATTATTTTTATTTTTGTATCTGATCCTTGGCATTCCGGTTTATCTGATCCTGCGCCTCGTATGCAAGGTCAATAAAAAAGCCGGCGACTACGCCTCCCTGCGGTTAGTTCAGTGGGCATTCCGCGTGATCTTAAAGATCAGCGGCACCGAGATTACCGTAATTGGGGAGGAACATGTACCGGACGAAGCAGTTCTCTTTGTAGGTAATCACAGAAGTTACTTTGACATTCTGCTGACCTACTCCCGCTGCAAACGTCTGACCGGATACGTAGCCAAGAAAGAAATGTTAAAGTATCCACTGCTCCGCGACTGGATGAAGGCACTCTACTGCCTGTTCCTGGACCGCGACAATGTACGCGAGGGGCTGAAGACGATCCTGGAAGCCATCGACTATGTAAAAGAAGGTATCTCCATCTGCATCTTCCCGGAGGGAACCAGAAATACAGGCGAGGAATTGAGCCTGCTGCCATTTAAAGGCGGTGCACTGAAGATTGCCGAAAAATCCGGCTGTGCCATCATCCCGATCTCCATGAACAACACCATCGAGATCTTCGAAGCACATCTGCCACGGATCAAAAAGACACACGTAATCATCGAATACGGCGCTCCGATCTATCCAAAGGAGCTGGATCGCGAGACACGCAAGCATCTGGATACCTATGTAAGTGATATTATCCAGGAAACAATCCGCAAAAATGCCGCTCTGGTGTAAAGCAATCTTTTCATTTGCGGAGTAGAATGGTATAATAAGATGCCAGGGCGCTATGTGCCAGCGACACATGTTTAGCGCCGACCGAAGCGGAGCGAAGATGCGAGAGTGGCAACACGTAGCAATCCGTAGGCATCTGTATTAGATCAATATAAAATTAAATTAATACGAAATAAAAAATTATATAAAGGAGTTAAATCAAAATGAACCAGAGAGATTTAACCTTGCTGACTGATTTTTATGAATTAACCATGATGCAGGGCTATTATGAAAAGGGACAGAACGAGACGGTTATCTTTGATGTATTTTACCGTCAGAATCCCTGCAATGGAGGTTATGCGATCTGTGCCGGACTGGAACAGGTCATCGAATACGTAAAAGGACTGAATTTCACATACGAGGATGTTGACTATCTCAGAAGTCTCGGCATCTTTGATGAGGAATTCTTACACTACTTAAGTGGATTCCACTTCAGCGGTGATATCTATGCGATCCCGGAAGGAAGTGTCATTTTCCCGAAGGAACCTCTGCTTAAGGTTGTCGCTCCGATCATGGAAGCACAGCTTGTAGAGACTGCGATCCTGAATATCATCAATCACCAGTCTCTGATCGCTACCAAGGCTTCCCGTGTTGTATTTGCGGCAGCCGGAGACGGAATCATGGAATTCGGTCTTCGTCGTGCACAGGGACCGGATGCTGGTCTTTATGGTGCAAGAGCAGCCGTAATCGGTGGATGCGTCGGTACTTCCAACGTACTTGCCGGCAAGCTTTTTGATGTACCGGTACTCGGAACTCATGCACACAGCTGGATCATGAGTTTCCCGGATGAATACACTGCATTCAAGGCTTATGCAGATCTCTATCCGGATAACTGCACACTGCTTGTTGACACTTACGACACACTGAAATCCGGTGTACCGAACGCGATCCGTGTATTCCAGGAAATGCGTGACGCAGGCGTTAAACTGACCCGCTACGGTATCCGTCTGGACAGCGGTGACCTTGCTTACCTGTCTAAGAAGGCTCGTAAGATGCTGGATGAAGCCGGATTTGAAGATGCTACGATTGCAGCATCCAACGACCTGGATGAATATCTGCTGCACGATCTGAAGATCCAGGGCGCAGCAATCACTTCGTGGGGTGTCGGTACGAACCTGATCACATCCAAGGATTGCCCGTCATTCGGAGGCGTATACAAGCTTGCAGCCATCAAGACAGAGGACGGCGAATTTGTACCAAAGATCAAACTGTCTGAGAATACAGAAAAGATTACCAACCCTGGTAATAAGACAATTTACCGAATCTACGACAAGGCAACCGGCAAGATCCGTGCCGACCTGATCTGCTTCGTAGACGAAGAATTCAACCCGGATGAAGATCTGGTGATCTTTGATCCACTGGAGACTTGGAAGAAGACCAAACTCAAAGGCGGTTCTTACACCATGCGCGAGCTGATGGTTCCGGTCTTCCGCAATGGGGAATGTATTTACCAGTCTCCATCTGTAAAAGAAATTGCAGCATACTGCACTCAGGAGAAAGCGACTCTGTGGGATGAGACCAAGCGTCTGTTCTACCCACACCGCGTATACGTAGACTTATCTGATAAGCTGTATGCAGTGAAGAAAGATCTGTTGAACCAGCTCGGAAGAGAAGCATAGGGGAACATCGTATAAGAATTATATAAGGAGTATTTATATCATGAAGATTATCGTATTAGCAGGAGGCTACAGTAATGAGCGTGACGTCTCCCTGAATTCCGGTGCCAGTATATGCAAGGCACTGCGTGAACGCGGACATCAGGCATATCTACTGGACGCATTCATGGGACTTGAGTGGGATTCTGACAAATTAGAAGAAGTATTTGACCAGCCAGACGGCGGTCTTGGCATCGCTACCGACATTCAGATCAAAGAACCGGATCTGGATGCACTTTGGGCTTCCCGTCCGGGAGATTCTTTAAGTTATCTCGGACCAAATGTATTAGACCTCTGCTCTATGGCAGACGTTACATTTATGGCTCTGCACGGAAGTCTTGGGGAAAACGGCAAGCTGCAGGCTGCCTTTGACATCCTCGGCATCCGCTATACCGGTCCGAACTCACTGGGATGCGCACTGTCTATGGATAAGGGTGTTACCAAAGAGATCTTTCAGGCACAGGGCGTTCCGACACCAGCCGGTACCCATCTGTTCCGCAAAGACAAAGACCGCACATTGGATGAACTCGGTTTCCACCTTCCGGTAGTTGTAAAGCCTTGTTCCGGCGGTTCCAGCATCGGCGTACATATCGTACATACCGATGATGAATATCGTGATGCTATTGAAGTATCCTTTAAGAACGAAGACGAAGTAGTCATCGAGCCATTTATCGATGGACGTGAATACGCCTGCGGTATCGTAGACGGTAAAGCACTTCCGTTGGTTGAGATCATTCCGAAGGACGGCGTATTTGACTACGTGAATAAATATCAGATCGGCGGAGCAAGCGAGATCTGCCCTGCCCAGTCACTGAACGCAGAACAGACTGCACAGATTCAGGCTGCCGGTGAAAAAGCATTCGAAGCACTGCGTCTGGATGTATATTCCCGCGCAGATTTTATCGTAGATAACCACACCGGAGAATTCTACTGTCTGGAGGTCAACTCACTTCCGGGCATGACAAGCGCAAGTCTTCTTCCGAAGGCTGCAAAAGCTGCCGGATATGAATACGGAGAATTCTGTGAACTGATCATCCGCAAATCATTAGAGACCAGATACCAGAATTAGGAGCAGACATATGAAGAATCTTACTTTAAGAAATATCACAAACGCATGCCAGGGTACTTATCACGGTGATGAAAGTCTCTTAGACCGCGAAGTTGCCGGAGTTACCATCGACAGCCGCAAAGTTGAAAAGGACTTTCTCTTTGTTGCGATCAATGGTGAGCGTTTTAACGCACACAAATTCATCCCGGATACGATTGAAAAGGGTGCGCTCTGTGTCGTATCCCACGAAGATCTGGGAGATACCGATTATCCTTACATACTGGTAGAAGCTACCGGCCAGGCACTGCTTGACATTGCCAAACTCTACCGTGACTCCTTCGATGTCAAAGTCGTAGGTATCACCGGAAGTGTTGGCAAGACCAGCACCAAAGAAATGATCGCATCCGTACTGGCTCAGAAATACAACGTCCACAAGACACAGGGTAACTTCAATAACGAATGTGGTCTTCCACTGACCATTTTCGAAATGAACGAAGAACACGAGGTATCCGTTCTGGAAATGGGTATCAACCACTTTGGTGAGATGCGCAAGCTTTCCACCGTTGCAAGTCCTGATATCTGTGTGATCACCAATATCGGTGTCGCGCATCTCGAATTTCTGAAGACACGTGAAGGCATCATGCAGGAAAAGACACAGATGTTCCAGGATATGAAAGCAGGCGGTTCCGTTGTACTGAACGGAGACGATCCGCTTCTTTCCACCATCGGACCTGTAAAAGGCTCTGATCCGATCTTCTATGGACTGGATCAGGATAAGAATGAAGTATACGCAACAGATGTTGAACCATTGGGACTGAAAGGAACTTCCTGCACGATTCATCTGCCGGAAGGAAGCTTCTCCTGTGTTGTACCGATTCCTGGTATCCACATGGTATCCAATGCACTGGCAGGCTCTGCAGTCGGTTCTAAACTTGGACTTACTACAGATGAGATCAAACGAGGTATCGAAGCACTGCCATCCATTCCAGGACGTAATAATATCATACAGACCGATCACCTGATTCTGTTGGATGACTGCTACAATGCCAACCCGGTATCTATGAAAGCATCTCTGGATGTACTGAATATGGGTATCGGACGTAAAGTTGCCGTACTCGGCGATATGGGTGAACTGGGACCTGATTATGCGGCACTTCACCGTTCTGTCGGCGAATACGCTGCTGAGATCGGTATTGATCTTGTATGTGCCATCGGCCCAATGTCAAAAGAGATAGCCGAAGGTGCTGCTTCTGGCGGCACAAAGGCGCTTTGGTTTGAGACAAAAGCAGACTTCCTTGCGCAGACAGAAGATATTCTGAAAGAGGGAGATAACGTGCTGATCAAAGCATCTCATGGAATGGAATTTCCGGAGATTGTAGAAGCGCTGAGATAATTCAAAAATATTTTGCAAAAAAGAATATTTTTATTCCTGCGTGAAATACTTGAAAGGTCTATCAACATATGCTATAGTATTGATAGATAAGTGATATCAATGTCCAACTGGACGAACGAAAACCCCACAAGGTTCCAGCTTGTGGGGTTTTCTATTCCGTAAAGTGGCTTAAACTTTCAGGCTAGTTGTCTCCGTCATTTCTGTCTAACCATTTGCAAATATAATTACATATTATACCTGCCACAACAGAAACCATAACTGATATCAATATATCCAACTGGCTCCCCCCTTTCTGTTGCCAGATTGGGTGCGACAACATAGCCATTATACTACATTAACATAATTTTATCAATTATTATTCGTTCACTTTAAATAATTTCCATTTCTTCCTCTTCTTATATAATCCACACGCCAGCACACACACTACCAGCTCCGTCAGTGGAAATGTCATCCACACACCGGTAAGTCCAGCCACATTTGCCATTACAAATGCCAGCGGTACGATCACGATCAGTCCACGGAGTAACGAGATCATCTGTGCCGGTGCCGCCTGATCCGTTGCCGCAAAATAAATTGCAAGCAGGATATTCGTTCCCACAAACGGACAGGCTGTAAAATAAATCTTAAGTCCTTCTACTGCGATTCTCTGCAGATCCATATCCTGACCGCTGTTAAAGATCATCGCAATCCCATCTGCATTCCAATAAATTCCCGCATATATCACAATCGCAAGTACAACTGTAAGCAGCATTGCCCAACTGAGGAATCTGTGTACATTCTTTTCCTGACTGCGTCCGTATTCCCGACTCAAAAGTGGCTGCACGCCCTGTGCGATACCATTGTAAATGGCGATCACTACAATGGATATATTTGCCACCACACCATATGCCGCTACACCCACATTTCCAGTCAGACGCAGAATCAGCAGATTAAATACCGCAATTACCAGTCCGGAGGACACTTCTGTTACCAGCGACGGCACACCAAGTCCTGCCGCCGATGCCACAAGCCTCACATCAGGCCGGACACGTATCAGCCGGAACTGATTCTTCTTTTTTATAAAATGCTGCAATAAAATCAATATGCTGATAATCGGCGCTACTGCTGTTGCAAGCACTGCACCAAAGAGTCCCAGCCCCATCGGGAATACAAAGATATAATCAAATACAATATTAAACAGACATCCGCTCAGCATCGCAGTCATTGCCAGAGACGTATTGCCGTCATTCCGGATCATAGCACCCAGCAGACTGTTGATCATAAACATTGGTGAAAATAACAGAATCACCTGCAGATAAGTCTTTGTCATATCATAGACTTCCGCATTGGCTCCTACAAGCACCGTGATCGGATCTGCTGCCAGCAGACCAATCAGCATAAAGATCACTGCCAGCACCGTCACCACACACAGACTGCTGGCAAATAACACATTCCCTCGTTTGCCATTTCCGGTTCCCCGCATAATGCCATATTTCGTTCCACTGCCGATGCCCAGCATAAAGCCACAGCCATTCATCACACTGAATACCGGAATTGCCAGATTCAGTGCTGTCAGACCATCTGCCCCAACACCTTTTGATATAAAATACGTATCTGCCAGAATATAACAGGATACGCCAAGCTGACTGAGCACGCTCTGAGACACGTATTTTCCAAATTCCTGCAAAGTATTCTCTTTTCCTGCCATACCACATCCTCCTAAATTCGGCTAATTCATTTTCACCGACTTATGGTAAATCCTCCATGCAATCAATGCCGTGATCGTCTCTGAGATCCAAAACGCATGCCACACCCGCTCTGCACCGCCGATCCGGCACAACAGCCATGCCGCCGGAACGATCGTAATCAGATACCGGAATAATGAAATCTGGAAAGATTCTTTCCCTTTTCCAAGACCTTCCAGCGCTCCCGATGTAGTTACGGATACCGCCGAGATCACAAAGCCCATACTGATCACACGAAGTGCTGTCTGTCCGATCCGGATCGTCTCATCATTCGTCGTAAAGAATCCGATCAGCTGACCAGATGCCAACAGACAAAGGATCGTACCAAGAATCATGATACTTCCTGTCATATAAAGTGTCAATCGATAGATCTTCTTCACGCGCTCTTTTTCTCCCGCTCCGTAATTATAACCGATTACCGGACGCATTCCCTGAATGATACCATTTGCCGGCAGATACAGGAATGTCTGTAGCTTATAATAAATGCCAAGTACCACCACATAGCTTTGTGAATAAGCTGCAAGCAGTCCATTTAACAACGAGATCAGAAGTGACGGCAGTGCCAGATTGAAAATTGCGGGGATTCCGACTCCGTACAATTTACGGTCAATCGCGCTGTCCAGATGACGGTATTTCCACCGGAAATGCACCGTCTGCTTCGGACTGAGGTATGCCGCAATATAGATCACCCAGGTCAGTAGCTGACCAAGTCCCGTTGCCAGTGCCGCGCCCCGGATCCCCATCTCCGGAAACGGTCCGATACCAAAGATCATCAGCGGATCTAAGATAATATTCGCAATAGAACCACACATCAGACTCAGCATGGTAATCTTCATATTACCGGTCGCCTGGAATAATTTTTCAAATACCAGCTCAATCATGATCGCCGGTGCAAATAAAAATACGATCACCGAATACTGCATTCCCATTTCAATAACTTCCGCATCCGCGGTAAACATCCGTAGAAACATCGGCATCAGAAATATCCCTACTGCCATCATGATCACGCTATGGATCAACGAAAAGATAAATCCATGCGTAGCAGCGATATCAGCTTTTTCTCTGTTCCCCGCTCCCAGATGGAACGCTATTACCGCATTAATACCAATGCCGAAACCAATCGCGATCGCATTCATCAGATTCTGCAGCGGATAGACCAGCGACAATGCCGTCATTGCCTTCTCATTGATCTGTGCCACAAACAGACTGTCCACAATGTTATAGAGCGAATTTACCAGCATTGACACCACCATCGGTAATGCCATCGATGTCAGCAATGGTAAAATCGGCTTCTCTTTCATAAATGTATCGTTCATCATATCCTCCCTCACAATTCTTGATGTTTCATTACATAAAAATTCGCCATACAACCACTATACATTAGTGATCGTATGGCGAAAAATGGTTATACCAGAAAAATCCATACAGGTTTTAGCTTCCCTACCATAACAGAATCCGTCTTATCTGTCAAGTTCTTCTCCTTCCAGCTTGTGGATCAGTTCCTCCTTGGAAATCTCCCCACGAAATCTCTTAACCAGAAGTCTTCCGTCTTCTACCAGAATACTCAGATAGCGGAAGAACGACTCTGCCGCAAATGAGAACATCACAAACAGCAGGATACAGATCGTAGACATACCGCTCATGGCAAACAGCTTATTCAGGAATACACCGCAGAAGATCATTCCCACGATACATCCGATAAATACAGCAAGCCGGACACCGTTCATCGGCTGACAGATCTTATACAGGATCATGAATCCGACAATCGCGAGAAGCATCGTAGCTGCCGTTGCGATATCTGCCGACGGAAGTCCGAATACATGTCCGCAGACAACCAGCGCACCTACCGCGAATACATCAGTCAGTCCGGCCGGAAGCGCTTTCAGCATGACATTGGTAATAAAGTGTCCCTTGATACGGGTCTTATTCGGTTCCAATGCCAGGAAGAATCCCGGAATACCGATTGTAAACATACTGATCAATGATACCTGTGACGGTTCCAGCGGATAACTGATCATAAATACCGCAGACAGGATCGACAGCAGGAATGAAAATATATTCTTAACTAGGAACAGACTCGCTGAACGCTGGATGTTATTAACGACACGTCGTCCTTCCAACACTACAGAAGGCATACAGGAAAAATCTGATTCCAGCAGCACCACCTGCGCCGCCTGGGTGGCCGCCTCACTTCCGGACGCCATCGCAATACTGCAGTCCGCATCCTTCAATGCCAATACGTCATTAACACCGTCTCCGGTCATGGCAACCGTGTTACCTGCCTTCTGCAACGCATGCACAAACTGACGCTTCTGGTTCGGAGTCACACGACCAAATACCGTATACTTCTCCATGGCTCTCGCCACCTGTTCTTCCGTCTGCAGCGTGGATGCATCCACATAATACTCCGCTCCTGCGATTCCCGCCTGGGCTGCGACCTCGGATACGGTCATCGGATTATCTCCGGAAATGACCTTGATCTGCACATCCTGCTCCGCAAAGTATTCAAACGTCTCTTTTGCCTTGTCACGGATCGGATTGGCAAGTGTAACATATCCTAACGGCACTACCTTTTCGGTCAGCTTCTTACCGTCTATCTCGCCTTCATATTTACCAAATACAAGTACACGGTATCCCTTTTTCGCATACTGTTCAATCTCTGCTTCATAGAGAATATAGTCATCACGGAGCACCATCTCCGGAGCACCAAGCACATATGCGCCATCTTCAAATGTAACGCTGCTGTACTTCACCGCGGAAGAAAATGACGTCATGCTTACCGCCTTCTTACCTGTATTCTCTGTAAAATACGCCTTCAATGCCTCCATGGTGATATTGTCAGCCGTCATCGCCGCTGCAAAATCACCGATCATCTGATCCAACGGTGGATATTGTTCTTTTTCCTTTGCACTGGAATAATCCAGTGTCTCTACCGCTTCATGGACTGCCATGGTATTCTCAGTAATCGTTCCCGTCTTATCCACACACAGCACATTGACTCTCGCAAGCGTCTCAATACTCTTCATATCATGGAGCAGTACCTGCTGCTTGGCAAGACGCATCGCGCTAACTGCCAGCGCAACCGTTGCCAGCAGATATAAGCCTTCCGGAATCATACCGATCACAGCTGCAACCATCGACGTCACACTCGTCCTGAACGGGTCATGATTAAAGAAGAAACTCTGTACCACCAGAATGATACCGATCGGAATGATCGCAATACCGACCCATTTCACCAGCTTATCCAATGCACGGATCATCTCAGACTGCTCACCTTCGCCCATCTTCTTCGCTTCCAGCGTCAGCTTGGAAATGTACGAATCTTCGCCTACTTTGTCCAGTCTCGCATGACATTTGCCAGAGATAACAAAGCTTCCTGACATCAGCTGGTCGCCTCTGCGCTTCGTGATCTCATCCGACTCACCGGTCAGCAGTGATTCATTGACCTGCACCTCTCCGGCAGACACGATCGCATCTGCACAGATCTGATTACCGGCACTGAAGATCACTATGTCATCCAGCACCAGATCCTCCGAAGCCACTTGCTGTACCTTACCATCACGCACTACTTTCGCATGCGGCGCATTCAGCATACTCATCTTATCCAGTATATTCTTCGCACGTATCTCCTGATAAATACCAATCAGCGTATTACCAATAATGACCGGAAGAAATGTCAGGTTGCGGAACGAGCCTACAATGATCAACAGAATCGCCAGCACGAAAAAAATCAGGTTAAAGTAAGTAAATGTATTCTCCCTGACAATATCCTTTGTCGTCTTGGACGGTGCTTCTACGGACAGATTCCTCCATCCCTGCAGCCGGTGCTCCATGACCTGATTCGTCGTCAGTCCCTCGTGATAATCCGGATCATACCGCTCCGGTGTGATCCGCTCTCTGCGTCTCGGCTGCTCTTCCGCCGTTCTTTTCTTTTTAACTGGTCGTTTTCCCTTATGTGCCATAATTATCTATCTTCACTTCCTGTACATTATCTGACGTTATTTCTCAACATCTTTTTCCATTATACGCCAATTTTCTTTCATGTCTATGAAGAAAGTATGAAACTTTCCTTAACGAATTACTCAATTATCCTAAAGCTACATCAAGCACCATCATAATCGTAAATCCAAGTGCAAACCCAATCGTACCTATATTGCTGTGTTCTCCTTCGCTTGTTTCCGGTATCAATTCCTCCACAACTACGTAGATCATGGCACCTGCTGCAAAAGCAAGCAAGTACGGAAGTACCTGTATCAGCACATCCCGCAGTAAAATCGTGATTCCCGCTGCAATCGGCTCTACAATTCCAGAACCGGCCCCGTACAGAAAAGCTTTCCCTTTGTTCATGTTCTCTTCACTCCGAAGCGGCATGGATACGATCGCACCCTCCGGGAAATTCTGAATCGCGATTCCAACTGACAATGCAAATGCTCCCGCCAGCGTGATATCTGCATGCTCTGCCGCAATTCCCGCAAATACAACTCCCACAGCCATTCCTTCCGGAATATTATGGATTGTCACTGCCATGACCATCTTCATGCTGCGACTCCAGTTCTTCTTTACACCTTCCGCTTCTTCCTGTCCAAGATGTTGATGCGGCACATAACTATCCATCAACAACAGTACAAGAATTCCAACCATAAATCCGAGTGCCGCCGGGATAAAGCGAAGCTTTCCCATGGACTCGGACATTTCCATAGCCGGAATTAAAAGTGACCACACAGAGGCGGCCACCATAATGCCGGACGCGAAACCCAGAAGTGCTTTCTGGACTCCCGCCCGAATATCATTTTTTAATAAGAACACACATGCAGCACCCAGTGCTGTACCGGCAAACGGTATCATAATACCTAAAAATATATTCATATTCTCTCCTGCATTCTCATCTTACATTGTCATCTTATGCCAGATAACAATATCGGTTAATTAAAATATACCAGTTCGTCTTCCGGCTCCGGAATCGGCTCCAGGGATTCCAGTGTGATCACCGGACCTCTGCCACGATAGGCGCGCTTAAACTCAAAGCCCACTTTACCTCTGGCTCTTACCCAGGTATTTGCCCTCATATCTTCGATTGCCATATGCTTGCATACAAAGCCAAGGAATGTAATATCATCTGCACAGCAGGTCATTGCACTTCTTCCCAGTACGAATTCACCCTTCGGGAATCCTTTGACCTTTCTGGCTCTTCCCTGGATCTCCACAACCTTGCCTTTGTACTTCTCCGGGTTGTCCATCATATCCACATACCAGATACCATAGTCCATATCCTCAATTTTAACAACCGGTGCATCCAGATCATAAGGCATCTGATCACTGAAAATATCCTCGATCTCGCCTTCCGCACCTTCGAATATAATCTGTGCTCCCTGATTGACTACTTTTACACTTCTGCGGTAACCGGCTAATGGCATATCTTCCGTACAGCGGTTAAACAGTACCATATCTGCATTACGCACCATCTCTACAAACAGTGACTTCATATTGGCAATATACACATCAAATGTACTTGCATCTACCGTAGTAATCTCCTGAATCAATCCCCAGCCTTCCGGAACATCCAATGCTTCCATCTTGCTGACCTGATACATGCCATTGCACTCAAAGATCACTCTCTCCGGATGATATTTGTCTTCTATTCCCTGAAGGAATTCCTTTGTAAGTTCTTCCGGATCCTCTACCGTAACAAGCTTTGCCTTTGCCCGCGCAAGAAGATCCTCTTCGTATTCTTCTTCGCCTTCTTCACACAGGATAATAACTGTCGTACCATCTATTTGAAAATACTGCTTATCGATTGTATTCTTCAGGAAAGAAGTCTTACCACTCTCCAGAAAACCTGTCATCAGATAAACCAATACTCTTGCGTCATCTACCATCTGCATAATCTGTCACCTATACCTCAAATAATTCTGCCAGTGCATCTTCTTTCAGTTCAGAACCGATTACACAGATACGTCCTGTAAATTCCGGTTCTCCTGTTCTGACTTCCTGCTCGCCCGGAACCATGTCAAAGTAAATCCACTGTCCGTCATCGCCTGCAACCATACCTTTTGCTCTCAGTACTACACCATAAGTATCTGCTGCATCCAGTGCTGCAAGTTTCACCTTTAATTCTTCTTTATTGTATTTCTTTACAGTCTCTTTGCCCCAGCTTGAGAACACATCGTCTGCATGATGATGTCCATGGTGGTGATGATCATGGTCATGGCATCCGCAGGTACAGTTCTCATCATGTTCATGATGATGCTCGTGCTCATGATCGTGATGGTGCTCATGCTCATCGTGGTCATGGTCATGGCATCCACAGGTGCAGTTCTCATCATGCTCATGATCGTGGTCGTGATGATGTTCATGCTCATCGTGATCATGATGATGTTCATGCTGGCTGTGCAGTGCTTCTTCTAACATCTGCTTCTCCAGCGAATCTACATGCTCCATCGTCTCAAGGATCTTAACGCCATCCAGCTGTTCGATCGGTGTTGTAATGATTGCTGCATTCGCATTCATTTCACGGAGCATCTTAACAGCCTCTTCAGCCTTGCCTTCTTTTGCCACATCTGTACGGCTCAGGATGATAGCTCCGGCTGTTTCTACCTGATTGCTGTAGAACTCACCAAAGTTTTTCAGATACAGTTTGCATTTATTGACATCTACAACTGTCGTATAGCTGTTTAATACGATATCTACGCTGTCTTTTACGTTCTCTACTGCCTTGATTACATCAGACAGCTTACCAACTCCTGATGGCTCGATCAGGATACGGTCTGGGTGATATGTCTCGATTACTTCCTTTAAAGAAGTACCAAAATCACCTACCAGAGAACAGCAGATACATCCGGAATTCATCTCACGGATCTCTACTCCTGCTTCCTTCAGGAATCCACCGTCAATACCAATCTCACCAAACTCGTTCTCAATCAGTACGACCTGTTCATTCTGAAATGCTTCTTTTAAAAGCTTCTTAATTAATGTAGTCTTACCGGCTCCAAGAAAGCCGCTGATAATATCTATCTTTGTCATTTTAAAACACTCTCCTTTTTATTTTATCGATTCACCCGCACATTCGCAAAACCGCATAATAATGGGGCTGAATACTCACACTCTGTT
>CAVAVU010000070.1:0-13501 GCA_963592205.1 bacterium | reverse complement strand
GGCGTAGGATATTTGAGAGGAGCTGTCCTTAGTACGAGAGGACCGGGATGGACTGGCCGCTGGTGTATCTGTTGTTCTACCAAGAGCATGGCAGAGTAGCCAAGCCGGGAAGGGATAAACGCTGAAGGCATCTAAGCGTGAAGCCCCCCTCAAGATGAGATATCCCAACGTAAAGTTGTAAGACCCCTTGAAGACGACGAGGTAGATAGGTCAGAGGTGGAAGTGTGGTAACACATGGAGCTGACTGATACTAATCGGTCGAGGGCATAACCAAGACGGAGATAGGTAAGAGAAGATGTAGAGTTTCTTGTATACGGTTTTGAAGGTATATATGAGTAAGGCTGTAGACCATAGGGTTTGCAGTCTTTTTTTTGTAATTAGAATCTGGTATAATGCAGACAAACCAAGAGGGAGATATCAGCATGGAACTATTATTAAAAGATGATCTGCTTATGACGATTGAGAGCAATGGTCAATGTGTAGTAAAAGATTTCGACAGGCTTCCATTTGCACTTCGCAAGCCGGAAGTAGCGTTAATTGACTTTATAGAATGGGCATCTAACAGAACATTGTCAATCGGGAGAAGCTATGCGAAGGAGATTCTTAACAGTCTGCGCTTGTCTCAGGTGAATCGGTATGCGGTATGTAAAGCTTGCAGGGCAGTGAGTCTGGAGGATGCGTACTGGATTCGTCAGACGGACGATCATGCGGAATGGAAAGATGTGAATCTTTTTCAGAATAAATTATCATTTTTCATCACAGAGGTATCACTGTCGGGAAGTAATACACATTATCAGGTGGAAAAGTACTCGAAAGATACGATCCATACGCCGGAATTGACCACATTAGGAGCCAATGCGAAGGGATGGATAAGAAGTGAAGATGGATTATATCTTCATAAAGTCGGTAAAAATGAACTCCCTGCTTCTGAGATATTGGATGCGCTTAAGATGAAACATATCCCTTACTATGAATCTGGTGCAGATGAGGTGAGGATGTATTTGAGCGAAGAACGGCGTGGGTGGATCGAAGGAGTGGGAGAAAAGATTGTAAAGTCTAGACTTTTTACAACGGAAGATCAGGCACTTGTGACATTTGAAGAATTTAAGCTGTTCTGTGATGCATATGGATTGAATGCCTACGAGGAAGCAATGAAGATAGATAAACAGGCATATTTGGAAATGCAGATTGCGGATTATATTTTAAATAATAATGACCGGCATGAGCAGAACTGGGGATTTCTTATGGATAATGAAAGCGGTCAGTTGACAGGATACGTACCGTTATTTGATCATGACCATGCATTTTCGGAATACGAAAATGTACATTCCCAGACAACGGAACAGGATATGACGCTTTTGCAGGCGGCTATAGAGGCGCAGAGAGAATTGCAGATGGATCTGAGTGTGCTGGATCGAATGGAGAAGCCGAAGGAATTATCTGATAAACAATGGGAGACTGTACAGGCGCGTAAAGAACAATTGATACACCAAATGTAGAAAGTAAGGGAAAAGAAACCATAAAAATAGAGCTTTCGCCTCACGGTTGTCACCGCTGAAGCAGAAAGCTTTATTTTACATTATGTAAAATATTAACCTACGAATACACAGTCTCTGGTAATCTCGTCGAGACTGGATACGCCACACATTTTCATGGTATCTTCCAGTTCACTGCCGATTTTCTCAATATAAGAGCGGACACCTTCTTTTTCACCGCCATATACGGCAGTTACAAATGGTCTGGCAATGACAACACCGTCAGCACCGAGCGCAAGAGCTTTGAATACATCTGCACCGCTGCGGATACCGCCATCGACGAGAATCTTCATGGAACCGCCGACAGCTTTCGCAATATCTTCCAGTACTTCGGCTGTTGCCGGACACTGGTCTAATACACGACCGCCATGGTTGGATACGATGATTGCATCTGCTCCGGCTTCTTTGGCTTTGATGGCGCCTTTTACAGTCATCACGCCTTTTACGATGAACGGAGTACCGGCAAGCTTGATAATCTGACGGAGTTCTTCGACTGTCTTGCTTCCGGCAGGCGGGTCAAGATTCTTGAGGAATGGGAGTCCGGCAGCATCAATATCCATTGCTACGGCAAATGCGTTGGATGCGTGTACCAGATCCATTTTCTCTTTGATCGTGTCGAGATTCCATGGCTTTACCGTAGGAATACCAATGCCGTTCGTCTTCTGGATCGCTTTGGTTGCAGCTACCATTACATTACTGTCTACACCGTCACCGGTAAATGCGGCAATTCCGTATTCTGCACAGGCAGATACAAGGATGTCATTATACGATACATCATCCAGACAGTCTCCGTAGTGGAGTTGTACGGCACCGACCGGTCCGGCGAAGAACGGATACTGAAATGTCTTGCCGAAGAGTTCCAGGCTGGTGTCTACAGGCTTATTTTCAGCAATCGTATCCATCTGCAGGCGGATCTCTTTCCATTTATCATAATTGCGGATCGCGGTGTCACCGATACCTTTGGAACCAGGCCCCGGCATCTGATTGCGACAGGCTTTGCCGTTGCATTCCGGACAGGCTTTGCAGTAATTTCCGATACGTCCTCTTGCTTGTTCTGTACATTCTGAGTAATTCATGATCTTATCCTCCGTTTCGTGCTATATGTTCTTATAGATTTATTTAAAATTCGAGTGGTCAATATTGCATTTTGGCAGATTCCATTCGTAATGTCTGGCGAGCAGCCGGATCACAACCACCAGAGCGGCACTGAGGATCAATGCCATATTCTGAGAGATGCGGCTGTCTATGTATACGTAGAAGACAGCTCCGGCGATTGATGCACAGGCATATACGTGCTTGCGCAGGATCGCAGGTACTTCACATGCCATCATATCCCGCAGCAGACCACCGCCGACACCGGTAATTACACCGAGGAAAATGGTCAGAAACTGGAAGTGTCCCTGCCCTGCGGAAATGGATGTATCGACACCAACCACGGTAAAAGCACCAAGTCCGATCGCATCCAGAAGATTCATCGTCCAGTCATAATACTCTGCAGTCAGCAGGAATTTAGCAATACATTTTGAGCGCATCAGCAGGAAAATGATCACTGCCGCGATAACCGCAACTGTTACATAAACCGGCTTCAGGAAAAGTGTCGGTGGGTGAATGCCAAGCAGTACATCACGCATCATTCCACCGCCAACAGCTGTGATGACACCGAGTACCACGATTCCCAGCAGATCCAGATTCTTTTTGATCGCAACCATAGCTCCCGAACAGGAAAATGCTGCAGTTCCGATGAGCTCCATAATAAATAAAACCGAAATATTTCCCGGCATAATATAAGTCCCCCTATAACATACGTTGTATTGTGCATTTATCAGCTCGACCAAGAACTGGCACTAATACATATTATAAGGAAAAACATCTGTTATTTCAACTCATCCAGCGCACGAAATTCATATCCCATTTTCTCCCATTTGCTGAGCAGTTCATCCAGAATCCGAGCATTGGTAGAAGAGGT
The DNA here is from genome assembly GCA_963592205.1 of bacterium. Lineage (GTDB taxonomy): Bacteria > Bacillota > Clostridia > Lachnospirales > Lachnospiraceae > Claveliimonas. The sequence continues at coordinate 10,000 of CAVAVU010000070.1, read as the reverse complement.
GCTGTGAAGCAGTACGATAGCGCCGGGATGGATGCGTGTCAAAAGCTTGTCGAAGGCTTCTTCTTTGGTTGGCTGATTATCCTGATACCAGTCTACATAGGCGAGACTCCAGAAAAATGTCTTGTAACCAAGCTCCTTTGCCATAGCCAGGTTAGAAGTGCTGTATTTTCCCTGCGGCGGGCGGTAGAAGCGCGTCATCGGTGAACCGACAGCCTGTTCATACAGATCTTCTACCTGTTTCAATTCATGTTGAAATGATTCTTTATCTGCGATTTGGGACATATCGGGATGGCTGTAGGTGTGATTGCCGACAATGTGTCCTTCTTCTGTCATTCGTTTGACCAGATCAGGATTCTCTTTGATAAATGTACCGACAACGAAAAATGTAGCAGGAGCATTGTGCTTTTTCAGTGCATCCAGAATCGGTGCGGTATTACCATTTTCATAACCGGCGTCAAAGGTCAGGTAAATGACTTTGTCGGTAGTATCCTGTGCATAATATGCGTTATATTCGGCAAGCTCGGCGAACGTGGCATTACCGACCGGAGGTTTGCCGTCTTCCTGAAAGCTGAGTCCCCAGTTGCCTTCTGCGGAAGAGCGTATCCGGGCATTTGTCGAAGTCATGGCAGCCTGGTCAGTGTCCGAAAAGAAATGTGTGTGCAGGAAACCGGCAAAATGTCCTGTAAGGAATGCCAGCGAGAACAGGAACAGAATGGAAAAAGTTTTTTTGATGGTAGGATGATCAGAGTGAAGATTCATAGAGATATCTAATCCTTTTTGATTAATTTATTCACGAACAGGGGGAAAAAGTACTCTGTCAAATTGACTTTTTAAAATGGCAGGCTTATAATGAAAAACGTTGATTTTTTAGGAGGACGTTATGAAATATTTACGACAATTTGGAATAATCCTTGCAGTGTCATTTATCGGAGAACTGCTTAACTATGCGATTCCGTTACCGATTCCTGCAAGTATATACGGACTGGTACTGATGTTTGTATGCCTGTGTATGAAATGGATCAAGCTGGAAGATGTGAAAGAAACGGCGGTATTTCTGATTGAGATCATGCCGCTTATGTTTATACCGGCGGCAGTGGGACTCATCACTTCATGGGAGATCATCCGCCCGAAGCTGTTAGCGTATGCAGCGATTACAATTGTATCTACTCTTTTGGTAATGCTGGTATCCGGACATGTAACAGACTGGATGCTGAAAGGCGAAAAGAAAGGGGAAGACAAGTAATGAGTTTTTTTGAAAATTCCGTATTTTTCGGTGTGACGATCAGCATTGCGGCATATGGTGTGGGATGTGTACTGAAAGATAAATTGAAAATGGATATATTTAATCCGGTATTAATATCAATTGTGGCAGTAATCGCAGTATTGGCATGTGCACATATTGATTATGATGTATATTATTCCGGAGCGCAATATCTGAGTTATCTGCTGACTCCGGCTACCGTGTGTCTTGCAGTGCCATTATATGAAAAGATAGAATTGTTGAAAGCGCATTGGAAAGCGATCGTGGCGGGCATTTTATCAGGGGTGCTTACTACATTGCTGTGTGTGTTGGCAATGAGTCTGATTTTTGGATTCAGTCATGAGGAGTATGTAACATTTCTGCCGAAATCAATCACAACGGCAATTGGAATGGGCGTATCGGAAGAACTTGGCGGATATGTGACAATTACCGTTGCGATCATTATTATTACCGGAGTACTGGGCAATATTATCGCACCGTTTGTATGCAAGGTATTTCGCATTCAGGATCCGATTGCCAGAGGCATTGCGATTGGTACAGCATCCCATGCGATTGGTACATCAAAAGCCATGGAAATGGGCGAGATTGAAGGTGCTATGAGCAGTTTGTCGATCGTGGTATCGGGTTTGCTTACCGTAGTAGGAGCATCGGTATTTGCACAGTTTATATAAGATATAAAAATAATAAAATTGCCATCAGGCTTAGTACATAGCAGTACTGCCCGATGGCAATTTTTGCGTATTACGCGAAATATAGATTAAGAACGTTTTCTTCTATATACAACGATTCCGCTCGTTGTTATGGCTGCGAGCATCAGCACGATCCACAGCATCATATGACTTGTATCACCGGTTTTTGGTGTCTTCTTTGCATTAGAAGCTTTTGTGTTTTTTGTATGAGCAGCGGTATTACCTGCAGTATTACCGTTTCCTGAGTTACCATTAGATGGATTCTCAAAGGACGGCTTAGAAGGATCCTTAGGATCTGCTGATTCTTTCTTCGCCCACTGTGCGGTGTAAGTAACATCACCGCTTACAGTTTCTGCAACTGCCGGATTCCATCCTTTGAAGGTATATCCGTTACGGGTCGGTGTGCCGTTGAATGCAGGAGTAGCATCTCCTTCTAACAGATCTGTAGTTACCTGATCGTCAAAGATGACTTCATCGTCTACGCCGTCTGTGTAGGTTACAGTGTAAGTAGTAACCGGAACTTCTTCTGTTACATACTTATCCAATGGAGGAGTTGAATCAATGCCAGTCTTCCAATAGAGGTCTTCCAGTGGATCGTTAGAATCGGTTGTACGCTGTTCGCCATCTTTGACAGACTGCTTAGGGCTTAAGATCCTAATCGTACCATCAGTTGCTTTTCCAGGTGTTGCTTTTCCAAATGCAGTTGAACCCTGAAGGAACGTTTCTGTAGTGGAGATTGTACCATTTCCTTCTACAGCATTACCGCCGTCTCCGAACAGCACATCTCCGCCGATTGCAATGAGTTTACCAGGTCCGGTAATTTTGCCATTGTCAAGCTTGATGGCTGTACCGCCCTGAGAATAGATCAGAGTCTTGCCGTCACCACCGAAGGCTGCAAGCGTGGCTCCGTCTTCAAGAGTAAGTGTACCGTCTTTTACCTGAAGAGCAGTCTGACCGATTTCTGTTCCGGCTGAGTCTCCCTGAATAAATACATTACCTTTTACGGTTACATTGCCGGTAGTAGTTACAACCGGGTCAGAGGTAGAACGGTCAGTAAGATCACCGTTGGCAAGGTAATTAGCATGAGAGTAAATGGCTGCATTTTCCAGAATAGAACCGTCTGCCATACGAACCTGTCCGCATACAGAAGCACCTGTTACAAATTTCTTATTAAAGTTGTCATAGTTCATGGAAAATGTACCGCCGCTCTGTACATCGATGATGCCCTGCACGGTGGAATCCATCAGGTTCAGTGTACCGCCATTTTCTACGATGATGTGGACGCTGCTGAGAATCTCCATATTAACAAATGTCAGATTGCATCCACTTGGAATGTATAAGGTCTGTGGAATATTGCCTTTCTGAACATCTTTCCATGGGATATCATATCCAAGGTATCCGTAAGTTCCGGATTCGTTGGAACCGTACCACGCTTTTACCTCTGCCGGTACACGAACGCTTTCTTCTTCGCCGGTGTTAGAACCAAAGTCTCTGATTGCCCATGGCTCCATGATGTTCCACATATATTTGCCATCCTGGGTCTGCGTCAGATTGTCCAGTACCAGACGATCAGCAAGCTTTTCGTTTCCGGAATAAATGGTAAATGGAAGTGCGTTACTTTCAGCAGTACGTCCCTGATCATCTGTTACGCTGACAGAGATCAGATAATCACCGGCATCTTTTGGTGTTCCATTCAGTGTAAGAGCGCTGCTGATAGTCAGATATACACCTTCCATACCGCTGTCAGCATTTTCACGGGTTCCTTTTGATGTGTCAGGTACAATATTAACCTTGCACTTGCTTCCGACAACATTAATGTCAGAATAATTATCCAGTTCTTTCCAATCGCTGTCGGCTGGCTCTTTGCCTTTTTCTACTAATGCACCATATACGGTTACATTACTGTTGTTATTGGAACTTGCAGCACCGGTAGCACTGGATACGCCATCATAATCCTTCTGACCGACAATAGCGCATTCAAAGTTACCTTCCAACTTCACATAGAGCTGCATGTTGTCGCCCTGACCATCATCAGCTGTGACGTTCATCTTACCATTGGTGTCGATCAGAATCTTAAAGGTAAGATCCTTATATCCATCGGCTGTGATCGTAATTACATCTCCGCTTTTCAGAACCGGATTGCTTCCATATCCTTTTTTTGAGAATGTAAGACGGTTATTGGATGTATCCGCACAATAGGCGCCACCGTCAGATGGATTAAAGGATTTACTTTCCCAGACTGTGCCATTTACAGATACACCTGTGATCTTGGATACATAGTCAGTATTTTCCGGGAATGTAAAATACCAGTTATTGTCAAAGGAATCTGTGCTGATCTTGATGCTGTCGATGCTTACGACACCATCTTCAGCAGGAGCAGATGCTTTGAATACTGCACTTACTGTTACATCAGATGCCGGCATGGTGAATGTATTGTCTGTTACGGTTACATCTGCGTCTTTGGAATCCTTTACAGAGATAGTATCCAGTACATATCCATCAGCAGGTGTGGCAGTTACTGTGATTTTTTCGCCTTCTTTGGCAGCCACCTTGTCTACATTTACGGTTCCGTTGGCAGATGCTTTCAGAACAATTTTGTAGTCAGAATCTGTCGATGGTTTGTTGTTGTTCTGTACGATCTCAGCGGTATATTCGTATTTTTCGTATTTGACAGATATGGTCATGTCATCGTATCCGGCTGCTGAAATTACGATCTTAGCAGGAAATGTGATTTTCTCGTTGCAGATTTTAAGAGCCTGATAGCTTCCGTAAGCTCCCATTGCACTTTCCGTGTTCCAAATCGTACCGGTATTGCCCCAGTAGCTGAAAGTGCTTTTGGTAAATTCTGTGTCATTAACAGTTACTTTGTTAATGGCTTTCACGTAATTGGTGGCAGCTGTATCATCGCCAAATCCGAGTGTCAGAAGTCCATTAAAAGAACTGTTCTCGCAGTTAACCACCTGTGTTGGCAGTGTGCCTGCAGCGTACACTGTGCCTGACTCCCGGACAGTGACAGACAGCACCATGACTACTGCGATTAAGAGTGCGCCAAGGCGGCGCCATAACTTCTTCATAATGTGTTGTGCTCCTTCCTTTTCCTTTTTCCTTTGCGTTGTGTTCTTGTGACATGGGGTATCAAAAAGAACAGGCATAGTTAGTGTTAACTAATTATGCCTGTAGAAGAATTTACCATCCGAACCAGTAATTGTCAATTGAAGTAAATGAGAAAGAAAATCATTTGTTAAATGGTAAAAATATCTCATTTAGTAAATGGAAGCGTGTAGGGATTTGATACTATTTTGCGGAAAAAGCAGGTGATTTTGTGGATATGGCACTAGCCGTTATATGGAGGAGTTGATACAATGATTATTAAGTAATCAGAAGAGTATGCAACCTGAAAAAGGAGAGAATATGTTTGATTTAAATGAATTTTTGCAGGAATTAGATCACATGTATGCGACGAACCCGAAAGGTGTAGAGGCGTATTTGAAGTCCGGGCTGGAAGAAGCTGGGAAATGTCTGGACGGTCCGGCGATGTTGACGATATTAAATGAGTTGATGGGCTATTACCGTGTGATGAGTAAGCCGGAGGAGTGCGAGTGGTGCATTGAGAAAGCTGTGAGGATCGCGGAGCAACTTGGCATACAGGGAACGACAGATTATGCCACGATGCTGCTGAATATCGGTACGGCACAGCGTGTGATGGGGCAGATGGATAAGGCGGAAGCTAATTACGAGGAAGCCTATGCAATATTTCAGGAGAGATTACACGAGCCGGATTACCGGATGGCGACATTATATAATAATAGAAGCATTTTATATGCAAATACCGGGCGTCTTAAGGAAGCAAAAGCGGATCTGCAGAGAGCGATGGAACTGATCCGGAAGCTGGAAGAGTCAGAGGTAGAGATTGCGATTACACATGCGAATATCGGTAATCTCTGTTTTGCGTTACAGGAACTGGATGAAGGACTGGAGCATATGCAGCAGGCAGCAGAGATCTTTGAACGTCAGGAAGGAAAGAAGGATCCGCATTATGCATCGGCATTGTCGGGACTTGGGGAAGGATATTTCCGAAAAGGAGAACTGGACAAGTCGATCGAGACATATGAAAAGGCGATTGAGGAAATCCTGGCGAATTACGGAGAGAATGACTATTACCGTGTGACGGTTCGTAATCTGGAGCTGGTGAAAGATACGAAAAAGCGTGCGGAAGCAGTCCGGAATCATAAGCTGAAAGGTATGGACATTTCCAGAAAGTATTATGAGGAATATGGAAAGCCGATGCTGGTAGAGAAGTTCCCGGAGTATGTGGACCGGGTGGCAGCAGGACTTGTGGGCGAAGGCTCGGAGTGCTTGGGTTATGATGATGTAATGTCGACGGATCATGATTTTGGTCCGGGATTCTGTCTGTGGCTTACCAGGGAAGATTACGAAGCAGTGGGTCGGGAGATGCAGAGAGCTTATGCAGAACTTCCGGGAGAGTATATGGGATTCCCAGCAAGGAATGTGACGGCTCAGGGCGGCGACCGTGTGGGTGTGCTCTGCATGGATGACTTCTTTCGGAGATATACCGGCTATGCTCAGGCTCCGGACAGAGAAACACGCAATGGACTTGCGAGCTGGATGTCGATTCCGATACCAGCACTTAAGACGGTAACAAATGGTGAGATATTTGCCGACCCGCTGGGTGAATTTACCGGAAGAAGAGAAGCATTTGCAGCATATCCGGAAGTTGTGCGTCTGCGGAAGCTTGCCATGTCGCTTGGCGTGATGGCACAGGCTGGTCAGTACAATTACGGAAGAATGTGCAAACGTAGCGATCAGGCAGCAGCATGGCTGTGCATCAGTGAATTTGTAAATGCGGCGATTGAGACGGGCTATCACCTAAATCAGTTATATCAGCCATTTTATAAATGGAAGATGCGGGGAATGGATGAGTTTCATGTATTGACAGATCTGAAGGAAAAACTCACAGAATTGATGAAGATGATCGGAGCTGGTGCGGAGGATGACAGTCAGAGCAGAGTACAGAGCCGGATCGAGGATATCTGCGTGGAGATTGTAGAAGAGTTGAATCGGCAGGAATTGACGGATAATAAAGAAGCATTTCTGGAAATCCAGAAACAGGAGATCATAAGGAGGCTGCAGAGTGATGCAAGATAAAAATGAGATGCAGGATAAGATGGAAGGACGAGAAGCTTTAATAGATGAAGTGATCGAACGGGAATGGGAACAGTTTCAGTATGTGCAGAATGAAGGTGGACGTGCAAGCTGTCAGGATGACCATGAGACATTTGTTATCATGCGGAAGAGTCAGTTTATGAACTGGACGCAGGAACTGCTGGAAAGCTACAGACAGGATCTGATTGAGGCAGAAGCGGCGCACTGGAATCTGCTGACAGAGAAATATGCCCGCATGATGGCAAGCACTGCGCCGGAACAATATGCAGAACTGGAACCGGTGCTTCCGAAGCGTAGTAAAGAGCGGATCCGGATGCAGGAGGAAATGATCGCACAGCAGATACGCTGGGAAGAAGATTTTGCGGCGAAATTCCCAGGGATTGCAAGCACAGGGCGTGTGATCCATACTTCAGAAGATACGCCGTGGGATACTTCGATAGAGACGTATGCCAGAGGCGAGATCAGTACGTATTCTGACCGGACTGTGGGACTGCTTAAGAAGCTGTATGAGCAGATGGAAGCAGACCATGAGAATCTGTCAGAGAAGACACTTCGCAATATGACTGCGCTTTATGGTTATGAATCGCTGGAGGCAGCAGAAGAACAGCAGTGTGCGAGATTGGAGAGATAGATATGGCGAAAGAAATGTTGGATATTGTAGATGATAACGGTCAGCCGACCGGAGAGGTGATTGACCGTGTGACGGCGCACAGGGAAGGAATCCCGCACAGGACATCTCATGTGTGGCTGGTGCGCAGGAAAGACGGCAGATTGCAGGTACTGCTGCAGAAGAGAAGTGAAGAAAAAGATTCTTATCCGGGATGCTATGACATTTCCAGTGCAGGGCATATTCCGGCAGGCGTGGAATTTGTGCCATCGGCACTCAGGGAATTAAAAGAAGAACTGGGCGTGGAAGTACAACCAGAAGATCTGATGTACTGTGGTCAGAGGAAGTTCCACTTTGAAGAGATCTTTTATGGAGAAAAGTTCAAAGATAACCAGATCAGCAATGTATATCTGCTGTGGATGGACAGGGAGGCAGAGGCATTCCAGATACAGAAAGAAGAGCTCAGTGAAGTGAGGTGGTTTGACTTTGACGAGTGCATGGAGGAAGTGAAAAATGGAACGATCCCGAACTGCATCTATATAGAAGAACTGGAAATGGTGAAAAACTGCGTGAAAGTCATGTGAAAAATGCTTGACCTGGAGTTAACTTCATGGTGTATAGTTAGTTCGATATAAGATTAATTATAGAAATGAACAACTGAAATGGAGGAGTATCTGATGTTAGGAGAATTTAGTTATTGTAATCCGACAAAGCTTTATTTCGGAAAAGACGCATTGAATAATCTGAATGTAGAATTGCCGAAATACGGTAAGAATGTAGTGCTGGTATACGGTGGCGGTTCGATTAAAAAGAACGGTATCTATGATGCAGTGATGCAGATATTAAAGGCAAATGATAAAAATGTGGCTGAGATTGCGGGCGTTATGCCAAATCCAACAGTAGACAAACTGCACGAAGGTATGGAGATCGCAAGAAATCATCATGCAGATTTTATTCTGGCAGTAGGCGGAGGTTCTGTCTGTGACTATTCCAAAGCACTTTCTGTATCTGTGAACTGTGACGAAGAGCCATGGGAGAAGTATTATCTGAAATTCGAGGAGCCTGACTGCGAGACATTGCCGGTAGGCTGCGTGCTTACAATGGTAGGAACCGGATCTGAGATGAATGCCGGAGCAGTTATTACCAATCACGAATCCAAGCTGAAGATCGGTCATGTGTTCCAGGATGAAAAGATCATGCCAAGATTCTCTATCCTGAATCCGGAGTATACCATGACACTGCCGCATTATCAGATGGTATCTGGTATCTATGACATTTTTAATCATATTTGCGAGCAGTATTTCTCCGGCGAGGATGACAATACCAGTGACTATCTCAGCGAAGGTCTGATGAAATCATTGATTCATTCCAGCAGAATCGCAAATGAGAATCCGCAGGATTATGAAGCGAGAAGCAATATCATGTGGACCGCCACATGGGCGTTGAATACATTAGTATCCAGAGGCAAGTCAGAAGACTGGATGGTTCATATGTTGGGACAGGCGGTAGGAGCTTATACAGATGCGACACATGGCATGACGCTGGCAGCAGTATCTTTACCATATTACAAATACATCATGCAGTATGGACTTCCGAAATTCGTCCGCTTTGCAGAGAATGTCTGGGATGTAGATCCGTCAGGCAAGAGTGATGAAGAAATCGCACTGGAAGGTCTGGCTAAGATGGAGGCGTGGATGAAAGAACTCGGACTTGTGATGAATCTGACTGAGCTTGGAGCCAATGAAGAGATGGTAGAAGGCATTGCAGATGCGACTATTATTCTGGACGGCGGATATAAAGTACTCGGAAGAGAAGAAGTTGTAAAGATATTGAAGGAAAGCTTGTAACAAAAGTATTAAAAAGAAAACTATTGGTTGAAAATATAAAGAAATAGTGATATTATTTAATTAAGGGTGTTACCATAACGGTAGGCGGTTAGTCCTTCAACAGGGGGGGACTGTGACCCTCTGATTACATAGAAACCCATAAGGGAATCACATGGAAAGGAGGGCTGAACCATGAGCATTGTGGATTTTATTGCAGTTATAAGTTTTGGCTTGACTTGCTTTAGTATAGGATATGTTTTTGGTAAAGATAATCATAAGACACAAAAATAGCCGCCCAAGTTCGACAAGCTAAGCGGCTATTTTGCTTAAATAAATTGGACTAACCGTCTATCGGTAGCACTCTTTTTCTATAGATATTAGCCATGAGCAAAACTCCATACATTCAGTATTTATGCGGGTTTGCGAGGCATGG
>CAVAVU010000069.1:0-43382 GCA_963592205.1 bacterium | reverse complement strand
GAGAATCATCAAAAACATTTAAATACGTACGAACGATGGGAAAATGTCCGTTTGAAATATTATTATGTCGTATAATGAATTTATATGACACAAATCAAAGGAGGATATAGGGGATGTCGGATTTGATTACAATACAGAATTTTTGCGACAGGAATGATTCGGAGCCGATGATCTGCAGTTTTGAGACTGAGACAATCGCAACTCCGACATCGCCGATTCTGCATTCCATGGCCCGGATGTGGCTGATTAATGACGGTGAAGCAACCGTATTAATTAATCATAAAAAATATTACTTGAAAAAAGGCTGTTGTGTAGGCATACTGCCGTGGCAGATCACGGAAGTAATTGAGGTGAAGAAGCCAATTACGTTTTATCTGGTTATATATTATTATGATAATGTCAATGAGATTGTTAAAACATTTTATAATTCTGGAAGTATTGAGATGCCGGTACTGCGCAGGATCACAGAACGTCCAATGGTAGAGCTGCATGACAGGGCATTGAGGAACCTGTTTATCACGAATAAACTGGTTGAGATCATACTCTGGAACAGCTTTCGCAGAAATTCTATATGAGTGAGTCGGCGATCGGAGCATATATTAAGAAAACGACAGGATTGTAGTTCTTTGTGATGACGGACATCTCGCAGTAGTCGAAGCAAGAAACATTAAGAAAGGGGACAAAGTGCTTCTTGGAAGAACAGAGAGATGTGAAGAAGGTATCTACATGCACTGTCACGGATTTCAAGAGCCGGGAGAGAAGCTGGATGACCAGTTTGTGTTCCGTCAGGGAAGAAGCCGTGAGACATCTTATGCAAGAGATTATGATAAGTTGTTTGAATTGCTGAAATATGAAAAAGAGCACGGTGGAAATGTTATCTGGGTAATGGGACCGGCTTTTGCATTTGACGCAGACGCAAGAGCAGCTATGCAGGCACTGGTAGAGAATGGCTATGCACAGGGACTGTTGGCGGGTAATGCGCTGGCGACACATGACCTTGAAGGAGCGCTGTTACATACAGCACTTGGACAGGATATCTACACACAGGTATCTCAGCCAAACGGACACTACAATCACTTAGACGTGCTGAACAGAGTTAGAAGAAGCGGATCTATCCCACAGTTTATTGAAGATTATAATCTGGATGACGGAATTATCTGCAGCTGTGTTAAGAATAATGTACCGATCGTACTTGCCGGTTCCATTCGCGATGACGGACCACTGCCGGAAGTAATCGGTGATGTATATGAGGCTGCAAATGCTATGAGAGGTCTGGTACGCAAGTCTACAACAGGTATCTGTCTTGCAACGATGCTTCACACAATTGCAACAGGTAATATGACACCTTCATTCCGCGTGCTGGAAGACGGAACTATTCGTCCGGTATACCTTTACACTGTTGATGCAGATGAGTTCGTAGTTAATAAACTGCTTGACAGAGGAAGCCTGTCAGCAACGACTATGGTAACTAACGTACAGGACTTCATTACACTGGTAGCTAAGGGGCTTGGCGTAATGAAATAGTCTCAGGTCGAGAGAGGGTCTGGAGAGTTTGTCTCTGTTTGAGAGAGGTTTTTGGAGGTTTAATGTGAAAACGAAAAAGGGAATATTTGGTAAGCTTGCGCTGTTGTTCGTTGCTGTAGCTTGGGGAAGCTCTATGGTAGTAATCAAAGGGTCGACGGATTATCTGCCGACAGGAACACTGCTCGCGTTGCGTTTTACAATTGCAAGTATCGCACTTGCCATCGTCAATAATAAAAAATTAAAACAATTAAATAAGGAATATATCAAGAGTGGTATCATTATCGGATTGTGTCTGTTCTGTGCATATTTCACACAGACCATTGGCGTTATGCTTGAAATGCCTGGAAAGAGTCATTTCCTGTCATCCGCATACTGCGTATTCGTACCGTTTCTCGGCTGGTTAGTGCTGAAAAAGAGACCGGATAAATTCAATATTATTGCAGCAGTCATGTGTACAGCTGGTATTATTCTGGTATCTGTAGCGGGCGGATTCAGCATCAGTTTTGGTGACAGTATTTCCATCCTCAGTTCAGTATTCTGGGCATCACAGATTATCGCGATCGCGAAATGGGGCGAGGATAAAGATCCGGTATTGATCACGATGCTGCAGTTTATGGTATGTGCAGTACTTGCCTGGGCATATACACTGACTATGGAAGATGTATCTTCTATCCAGTGGCATAGTTCAGCAATCGTAGGCGTTCTGTACCTTGGACTGATCTGTTCCGGACTCTGCTTCCTGTTGCAGACAATGGCACAGAAGACAGAGGATCCAACCAGTGTATCGATCATTCTGAGTTTTGAGAATATCTTTGGTATTGTATTTGGTGTAATCTTCTTCAACGAGCAGCTGACGGTTCGTTCCGTAACAGGATTTACACTGATGTTCCTGGCAATTATTATTGCTGAGACGAAGCTGTCATTCCTCTTTAAGGAAAAAGAGGGCGTGGCAGAAGTTGAGGCTGAGGCATAGACTCGGCTGTAACATTGTTAATTATGCTCTGTAAGGGCGTGTACTACCCCGATTGTACACGCTCGGACAGAATGATAATTAAACTTATAGAGTTCGCGCTTGTAATATTCATAAGTATGAGTTAACAGCCATAATGCATCCCTCCAGATGTAATATGAAAAAAAGAAAATGGGAAATGTGCCGAAGGTACATTCCCTGTAAGCGAGACGTGCACAAAAAGTGCGCGTATGGATTGCGTATAAGGTGCAATCTTTTTTAATTTAAATAAAAAGAAAAGTATGATAAGATAGATGGAAGGCAGGAAATGACAAATGAACGTGAAAGATTTACTTGAACAGGTGAAAAATGGAACGATGGATATTGAAGTGGCAGAAAAGCATCTGCGTAAGCAGCCCTATGAAGAAATGGGATATGCGAAGCTTGATTCACATCGTGAGATCCGCTCTGGCTTTCCGGAAGTAGTATATTGCAGTGGTAAGGCAGATGAATTTCTGGCATCCATTTATCAGAGATTATACGATGATAATGGGGAAGTGTTTGGAACACGTGCGAGCGAGCATCAGTATAAGATCGTAAAACAGGTGCTTCCGCAGGTTGTATATGATCCGGTTTCCCGTATTTTGAAAATTGAGAAAGAAGATAAAGAGCGTGTTGGAAAGATTGCTGTCTGCAGTGCAGGTACGGCGGATATTCCGGTAGCGGAAGAAGCGGCACAGACAGCAGAGTTCTTTGGCGCAAACGTAGATAGAATATATGATGTAGGAGTCAGCGGTGTGCATCGGTTATTTGCACAGTTAGATACGATTCAGGAAGCTAATTGTGTCGTAGCAGTAGCTGGTATGGAAGGTGCGCTGGCAAGTGTGATTGGAGGACTGGTAAGCAATCCGGTAATCGCTGTGCCGACTTCTGTAGGGTATGGTGCGAGCCTGCATGGTTTATCCGCACTTCTGACTATGATTAACTCCTGTGCAAATGGGATTTCAGTTGTTAATATTGATAACGGATACGGTGCCGGATATACAGCGACACAGATTAACCGGCTGGCAGTAAAGTAAAGGAGATAGGTGGACAGGATGAAAAGACAGTTATATTTGGAATGTTATTCCGGTATCAGTGGAGATATGACAGTGGCAGCTCTGTTAGATTTGGGCGCAGATGAGCAGGTGTTACGAAAAGTACTTGCCAGCCTTCCGGTAGACGGATTTGAGGTAGCAATTACAAGAAAAGTAAAGTCAGGATTGGATGCCTGTGATTTTGATGTGATACTGGATGCAGCGCATGAGAATCATGACCATGATATGGAGTATCTGCATGGGCATGAACACCAGCATACGCATGATCATGATCACAGCCACGAGCATGTACATGAGGATGGAAGTATACACACTCACGAGCATTATCATAAGCATACGCATGACGGACATGAGCATCATCATGAACATCGTGGTCTGCATGAGATATTGCATATTATTGAGCATGCGGATATGACAGACCGTGCGAAAAAGACCGCAATTCGTATCTTTGAGATTCTGGCGGAAGCAGAGTCGAAAGCACATGGAGTGCCTGTGGATCAGGTGCATTTCCATGAGGTAGGAGCAGTAGATTCTATCGTAGATATTATATCTGTGGCAGTATGTCTGGACAATCTGGATATTACAGAGGTGATTGTACCATTTGTATGTGAGGGACAGGGAACCATTCGCTGCCAGCATGGCATTATTCCGGTTCCGGTACCGGCAGTGACCAATATTGCGCAGGCACACGGACTTACATTGCAGCCGACAGGCGTGCAGGGAGAATTGGTAACTCCGACAGGAGCAGCGATTGTGGCAGCAGTGCGTACCGGAGACAAATTGCCGCAGACATATCGGATCGCCAAAGTAGGAATGGGTGCAGGCAAGAGAGAGTATGAAGGAACAGGTGTGTTAAGAGCGATGCTCCTGGAAAGCGGAAGTGCTGAAGATGCAGATATGATCTGGAGACTGGAAAGTAATCTGGATGACTGCAGCGGGGAAGTGCTGGGATATGTGATGGATGAACTTCTTGCTGCAGGTGCAAGGGATGTCTATTATACACCTATTTATATGAAGAAGAACCGTCCGGCGGTTCAGATTAATATTATCTGTCGTGAGCCGGATATTGAGAAATTGCAGGATGTGCTGTTCCGCAACACGACGACGATCGGAGTACGCAGATGTCGTATGGAACGCGCGGTGCTGCCAAGAGAACTGCGTCAGGTCGAGACGCCTTATGGCAAAGTACAGATAAAGGTATGCCGGATCGGAGAAGAAGTCAGGGCGTATCCGGAATATGCCAGTGCTGTAGAGTTATGCAGGACGCAGAATATGTCGTTTCAGGAAGCCTGGCGTGTAGTAAGCGCAGTTGCAGCGGATATAAAAGTGTAGGCTGTGGCGCAGCAGACCGGTAGAATTTGACGTCACTTTGACAGGAGAAGAAGGCAGGAGGAATATGTGACATGACATATGAAGAGAAGAAAGAAAAACTACAGGAGCAGATGCTTGGATATGCGCAGGGAGATGTATTGGTTGCATTTTCGGGCGGCGTGGACAGCAGTCTGATTCTGAAGCTTGCAGTGCAGGCAGCTGCGGAAACCGGACATAAAGTGTATGGTGTTATGATGCATACAATGCTCCATCCGACGGGAGAAGTAGAAGATGCAAGAGTGACAGCAGAGCAGATCGGAGCAGAATTCCGAGTACTTGAAATTGATGAGCTGAAAGGCGCAGATATTCTGGACAATCCGGTGGACCGCTGTTATCGTTGCAAGAAATATCTGTTCCGCAATCTGATAGAAGAGGGCGGGAAGCTTGGTGTGTCCACGATGATGGAAGGAACCAATGAGGATGACCTTCATGTATATCGGCCGGGACTTCGGGCGATTCGTGAGCTTGATATTCACAGTCCGCTGGCGGATGCAGGGATGACAAAAGCAGAGGTGAGGAAGCTGGCAGGAGAACTTGGCATATCAGTATCCAATAAGCCTTCTATGCCGTGCCTGGCAACCAGATTTCCATATGGTACGCGGATTTCTTATGAGGCAATGCGCAAAGTAGATGCAGGAGAGGCGTATATCAGAGAACTTGGATTCTACAATGTACGTCTGCGTATTCATCAGGACATTGCGAGAATTGAAGTAGATGTGAACGAGATGCCTCGTTTGCTGGAGTATCGTGAGCAGATTGTTGCGAAATTAAAAGATCTGGGATATGATTATATTACAGTGGATCTGGAAGGATTCCGGTCCGGAAGTATGGATATTCATGTGAAGAAATAGCAGCAAAACGATGACAGCATAGGAGGAGATACGATGAACAGATTTGAAATGCCAAAGTACAGACACCCAGATTTCGGAGAAGAGATGTTTGTAAATGCACCGGATGCAAAGTATGAAGCAGCGGAAAAGGATGGCGTAGCACCGGAGAATTTCCACAGCACATCGATGTATCCCGAGTATTTTAAAATAGACGGGGAATGGAAGCTGGCAGAAGAAAGTCGTATGGATTCCTGTGTGGTATATTGCGAGGATGGGCATCTGGCTGTTGTTGAGGCAAGGAATCTGAAGAAAGGTGATCGGGTGATCATTGGCAGAACGGAACGATGCGAGGAAGGCATCTATATGCACTGTCATGGCTTTGAAGAGCCGGGGAAAAAGCTTGATGACCAGTTCGTATTTCGTCAGGGAAGAAGTCGTGAGACGTCTTACGCAAGAGATTATGATAAATTATTCGAATTGCTAAAATATGAAAAAGAAAATGGCGGTAATGTAGTCTGGGTAATGGGACCAGCATTTGCGTTTGATGCGGATGCAAGAGCTGCTATGCAGGCATTGATTGAAAATGGCTATGCACAGGGCGTGCTGGCGGGCAATGCGCTTGCAACGCACGATCTGGAAGGAGCATTGTTACATACTGCGCTGGGACAGGATATTTATACGCAGGAGTCACAGCCGAATGGTCATTATAATCATCTGGATGTGCTGAATAAGGTGAGAAGAAGCGGATCAATTCCGCAGTTCATTAAAGATTATCATCTGGATGATGGCATTATCTGCAGCTGCATAAAGCATGATGTGCCGTTTGTACTGGCAGGATCTATCCGTGATGACGGACCATTGCCAGAAGTGATTGGTAATGTTTACGATGCGGCAGATGCTATGCGTGGTTTGGTGCGCAATGCGACAACAGTAATCTGTATGGCGACTATGCTTCATACCATTGCAACCGGTAATATGACACCATCGTTCCGTGTACTTGAGGATGGCACAATCCGACCGGTGTATCTGTACACAATTGATATAGATGAATTTGTAGTGAATAAATTGCTGGATCGTGGAAGCTTAAGCGCAACAACCATGGTAACGAATGTGCAGGACTTTATCACGCTGGTGGCAAAAGGACTTGGCGTGCAGTAGAGATAAGATCAGAAAGTCATTAGACAGAATGAGAATAATGAGATAAGAGAAGGGCGTGAATCAAATTACGATTCACGCCCTTTAAAGTTCTTTTTTTGAAGCTCTTTGAAATTATGATATTAAGCCTGAGCTTTATCAGCTTTCTTTTTGAACAGCTCTTTTCCAGATGTTACTACGATGTTAACACCAAGGATGATGAGCAGGATCGCAAGGATCAGCTGAAGTCCTTCTACCATGAATACTGCAGTTCCTGCGCTGAATGCGTTGACCAGTGCGATAGAACGCTGTACCAGTGCGGTAAATGTTACACACAGCATGATGATGAGTGGTGGGAACAGTGTACGGTTCTCACGACCTGTAACTTTCAGGAATACACACAGTGTGATCAGTACCAGTGCACTTAACAGCTGGTTGGCACTTCCGAACAGCGGCCAGATATTAGCATATCCGACTTTGGTAAGGATGAATCCACAAGCCAGTGTAATGATGGTTGAGAAGTATTTGTTGCAGAGAACTTTACGCCATCCTGCTGCATGTTCCATGTCATCAACGCTGAAGAGCTCCTGGAAGGACATACGTCCGATACGTGCTACGGAGTCCAGACTTGTAAGGGCCAGAGCAGATACACACATTGTCATGAAGCACTGTGCTGCAAATGCAGGGATACCAAACATCTTCAGGAATCCTGCAACTCCGGCAGAGAAGATCTGGAATGGTGTACCTACGGCAGCAGTTCCGTCAGAAGCAGCGGCAGCACCTGCAACGCAGAGAGCTATAACAGCCAGCAGACTTTCCAGTACCATGGCACCATAGCCGACCTTTAACATGTCTTTTTCATTTGCAACAATCTTAGAAGATGTACCGGAAGATACCAGGCTGTGGAATCCGGATACAGCTCCGCAGGCTACTGTTACGAACAGGATCGGGAACAGATTGCCAAGTGCTTCGTTGCTGAAGCCTGTGTATGCAGGAAGGTTCATGGATGGATGTGCTACGACCAGACCGAGTACAGCACCGATGATCATACCTGCAAACATGAATGTGGTCATATAATCTCTTGGTTCCATCAGAAGCCACATTGGAAGTACGGCTGCCAGGAAGATATAAGCAAATGTGATGTATGACCAGGTATCTTTTGTGGCAATGATCGGAAGGTTCATACCGATCAGCAGAGCAGCTGCTGTGAATACCAGTCCTACGACTACCTGTTTCCAGCCTTTGAAATTGAATTTTTTCTGGATCAGACCAAATACAACTGCAAATGCGATAAAGAGCAGTGAGATACATCCTGCTGCACCATTTGCGTTAGCACTGTCAGCGAGGGATACAACTCCGTCTGTTTCTACATATGCGTTAAATGTGCCCGCAACCATATCAGCAAATGCTGCGATAACGATCAGTGTGAACAACCAGCAGAAACCAAGGAACAGACGACGTCCGGTCTTGCCGATGTATTTCTCAATCAGAAGTCCCATAGACTTACCTTCATTTTTAACACTTGCGTACAGTGCACCGAAGTCGGTAACTGCACCGAAGAAGATGCCGCCTAACAGGATCCAGAGAAGTACCGGAAGCCATCCGAATGCTGCTGCCTGAATGGCACCGGTGACAGGACCGGCTCCTGCGATAGAAGAAAACTGATGTGCAAATACGGTCCATCCGTTGGTCGGAACATAATCTTCGCCATCATTATGTCTGACGGCCGGTGTCTCTGCGGTAGGATCGATGCCCCACTTTTTCGCAAGCCAGCGACCGTAAAGTGCATATCCGGCCAGGAGGCATACTGCTGCGATCAAAACGATTACTAATGTGTTCATACTCTAATACACTCCTTTACTTGATACTATAAGATATTTCAACATCAAATCCGATCGATGTGAGTGGATATAATAAAAGAACCCCCGTCCCTTTATGGATTATCCATAAGAAGACGGAAGCTTAAACCTTCGCGATACCACTTCTCTTGCCGGAATACCCGGCCTCTCAGTCTCATCCTTCGAATGAGCATCCTTATAACGGTGGATCTCCGACCTGAATTACTTGCAATGTATAACTTAATATAAATGTGTTGACTCAGGCTGCTTGCAGGTGATAACTTTCTGTTCCTGTGATGCCTTCTTACACCAGCCGAAGACTCTCTGTAAACACATATGAACGAAAAGCGTTGTCCTGTTCGTCGCATTTGATTGGTGATAACAGTCATTATAATCCTGCATTTTCAGATGTCAAGAGAAGAAAATATTGTTTTTATAAAAATACATCTCTGGAGGTTCCGTTCAGAACATCCCTTACATGCTGCATACGCGCATCCAGTGAAGCACTGATATTGGCACATTCCAGCATCTCTTCTTCCAGATAATGCGCCTGATCTTCCGGTATGTCTTTCTTGTAGCGAAGCTTGTGCTCCAGGCTTGCCCAGAAATCCATGGCAATCGTGCGGAGCTGTACTTCAACAGTTACCATGCGCTTGCCTTCCTGCAGGAAGATCGGAATACTGATGATCAGATGCAGGCTTCGGTATCCGCCCGGCTTTGGATTCTTGATATAGTCTTTCTTCTTAATTAATGTGATATCGTCCTGACTGAGCAGACAGTCTGCCAGCATATAGATGTCATCCGGAAATGAACAGATCACGCGGACACCGGCGATATCATGGATATTCTCCTCAATAGAGGATACTGTCAGCGGAATGTCTTTGCGGCGGATCTTACGCATCAGGCTCTCCATAGACTTAGTGCGGCTTTTGATGTCCTCGATTGGATTGCGGTCGTATTCCAGCGAATACTGCTCGTTCAGTACACGGAATTTGGTCTCTACCTCCATGATGGCACACTGATAATAAGACATCATTTCGTCAAATGGACGTTTGTTCTTCTGTACAAAATTAATAAATTCATCGGACAGCAGACTGTTCCGAAGAATGGAATCTCTTCTTTTTTCGATAATAGCTTCAAAATTTCTCATCATAAAAGCCCCTTTCCATGCTTATTATAGCGGGTTTGAATAGGGGAGGCAATAGACAGATGGCGGGGTGTGGGGGATAAAGAGAGGAATTACAGAACGGTGGCATATTTTTACGGAAAATGTTAAAATATATATAATTACGGTTTACAAAGGGAGAAACTTATGAATCTGATGAATAAGATTCCACGGGAATTTTATAAATTATTTGCAAGTAAATATATGGACTACTATCAGCAGTTTCTGGTATCAATCTACGAGGAGTCCGGCAGGTCTTTTTCGCTACTGGGACTGACGGAGAGTGAATGCCGTGCAGTGATGAATGAGCGGATCGCGGAGACAACGCTGGACTGGAGCGAGGAGCAGTTTGATGAAGAAGGAGAATTGCTGACACGCTCGAACATGGCATCGATCTGTCTGAAGCATCTGGAGGACTGGGGATGGCTGAAGCGGGATTACGATGAAACACTGAACAGTTATGTGGTGTCATTTCCGGAATACAGCCAGCAGTTCGTAGAACTGTTCCAGAGACTGTACAGTGATAACCGTGATAAGGAACGTGAGAGCGTGCTGGCGGTGTACAGTTATCTTCATACGTATAGCACGGAACGTGAGAAGAATAATGAGATATTGAAAAGCGCATTGTCCACATCACGAGGGCTGTTGCAGATGCTTGCCAATATGCAGGAGAGTATGCGTGGCTACTTCGATGAACTGTCCAGGCAGAAGAGTTTTCTGGGGATCCAGGAAGTACTGGTGAAGGAGATCAATAACAGCGACAGTAAGAAATACGCAATCCTGACTACGACGGACAGTTTTTACCGTTATAAGGAAGCGGTGAAAGAACTGATTGAACAGAATCTGGTAGAGAATGAAGACCGCTATCAGGAGATACTGCTCCGCAAGGCGGAATATGAGGAGCAGAAAAGAGAAGATCTGGATCAGGCGGAAGAAGTGCTGTATGAACTCACACCGCAGTATCGGAGATTAGAACGTGCATTGGAACTGAGCAGGGAAGCGAATGACCTGCTGTACCGCATTGAACGGGAATTTGATGCGATTGAGCGGAGATACAATATGCTGATCGAGCAGAAGACTGTATTTGCAGGGCGTGCGGCAGCGAGAATCCGTTACATTCTGATGGAGGGAGCCGTGGAAGAAGACCGAACGGTGACGCTTGTGAATCTGCTGAACCAGAGCGGAAAGCAAGAAGAGATGCTCACGAAGCTGGCGAACCGCATGAGACTTACCGAACGGTATAAAGTAATGACGGACCGCAGTCTTTACCGGAGACGGGAGACCGAGCGAGATGTATTTGTACCGCAGGTTGTGGCAGCAGCTGAGACGGAAGAGACGCTGGATTCCTTTGTACTGCAGCCATTGTATACCAGTCAGGAGATTGCCGAATTCCGGAGAAAGAATCAAAAGGATGGCAGATTTACGGTTACGGAAGATACGATACAATCGGTAGAAGACCTGGAGAAATTATTCTTTGTATGGCAGGAGGCTACCGAAGTGGCAGATACCGATAAGGAAATTACAGTAGGAAAAGAACTGGAAAGCAAAGATGGTTACCGGTTCTCGGAACTTACTGTCAGGGAGAAATAGAAGATAACAAGGATGACGAGTATAGGATACGGAAGAATATAGGAGATGACAGAATGATTGCATATATGGAAGGATTATCGCTTACAGAAGCGGATAATCTCAAAAAAACAATATCAAAGTTATTCCGGCAGACCTGCATCGTGCAGATGCGCTATGATCCGGTAACACTGGTGCCGAGGGATAATCCGGATTATGAGATCTGCGTCCGGCATAAGGAATTTATCGAAGATTATCTGTCTGTGCTTGGATGTGAACTGGTGCATGATCCGCAGGAGCACATTTTCCGGCTGAAAGGGGAAGGCGTGGAGACAGAGAAGATCAGCCTGACGACCACGATCATTATACTGCTTGCAAGGATCATTTACCGCGATAAGATCCTTGGAGAAGGACTGGAAGCAACGGTAACGAACCTGGAAGAGATTCGCACCTATGGAAAGAATACAAATCTGCTGAACCGGAAGCTGACGGTGGCAGAATGGCGGGAAGCGCTGTATCTGATGAGCAAGCATCAGATGATCGAACTTCCGGGCGCGGTAAGAGATGTGGAGGATCAGACTCCGATCTATCTGTACAGTACGATCAATTTGTATGTGACGGCTTCGGATATTAATGCATTGATCGAAGAATACAAGGAGGAAGCGGCAAATGAAACAATCGAAGAAGATATTTACCCGGATGGTGATCAATAACTGGGGCGGTATCAGTCATAAAGTGATGGAATTTCATGAGTACGTGAATCTGTTCAGCGGCAAAAGCGGTTCGGGCAAGTCTACTGTTATGGACGCAGTGCAGGTAGTATTATATGGAAGTATTGCTGCGACATTTTTGAATAAAGCGGCAGATGACGCGAAGAACAGACGAAGCGTGCTGAGCTACCTCCGGGGTGCGCAGAAGGACGGCACCGCGAACCGTGAGAATGTGGACTTCTGTTCCCAGCTTGTGCTGGAGATTCTGGATACGGGAAGCAATGTAACGACCTGTATCGGCGCAGCATTTGAAGTAGGAAAGAATGATACCGATGTGCGCAGATATCATTTCTTCAGCCATTCCGGTAAGATTCCGGAGGATACCTATCTGACGGAGGGAGGTACGCCGTATACCATCGGTCAGATAAGGAAGCTGGTGGATGAGCGCAAGAATTCGGATGATAACAGGGGACGGGGCGATGTGAACCGCGTATATCCGTCCAGAGAGGCATATCTGAATACGCTGTATGATGTGATCTTTGGCTATATTGATCCGGGACGATTTATGACGATGGAGAAGAGCGCCATTGCGCTACGGATGACCAACGGAACGGGGCAGTTTATCAAAGATTATATGTTCCCGCGGAGTAAGGAAGATACGGTGTCTACGATCAGCGAACAGCTGGGAGCGTACCGTGAGATCAAGGAGCGTGTGGAAGATCTGGAGCACAGGATTGAGATTCTGTCGGAGATCCGCACGCATAATCTGGAACTTTTGCAGGTGAAGACGGATAAGATCCGTACCGAACAGATCCTGCGTATCTTAGATATCGAGAACTGCCGTGTCAGACTGGAAGCTAAGAAGCTTGATTTGGAAGGTATCTGTAAACGGATTGAGGCATTGGAGGAGAAGCAGGAAGGTCTGGAGCAGCAGAAGAAAGTAAAGACGGATGCATTAGTGGAAGTGCGTGCGGAGCTTCACGCGAGTGACTACGGTGTGAAGAAGAAAGAATTGGAAGATCTGGAGACCACGCTTCAGCTGTTAGCCGGCAATTCCAGACAGTGGCGGGAGATCCGTGCGGGACTCTCGCAGTGGGCAGAAGATGAAGACATCAGCGGATATATCAGCAATCCGACACTGCAGTGTCTGGAAGATGTATTGGCCGGAGAAGTGACGGTTTCTAATATAGAGAAGTTGAAAAAGGGTATTCAGTCGGCAATGGAACTGATCGAGGAAGAACTGGCTGATCTGAATGACCGGATCCGTGAGACTGCCAAAGAGCTGAAAGAGAAGCAGGAGATGGTGGAGGATCTGAAAAATGACCGCAAGCCATACCGCAAGGAGTTAAAGAGTGCCAGAGCGCAGCTGCAGAGCGAACTGAGCAGTCAGTACGGACGTACGATCCATGTAGAGATTTTCGGAGATCTCTTTGATATTACGGATGAAAAATGGAAGAATGCGATTGAAGGAAGACTTGGCAGGATTAAGCATAGTCTGGTTACGGAACCGCAGTATGCGCTGGATGCTGCAAAGATATTCCGCAGGATGAAGCGCAGAGAATATGAAGAAATAGATCTGATCAATACGGCAGCTATTAAGCGTGATGAACCGAAAGCCGAAAAGGGAACACTCTATGAAGCAGTACGCAGTGAAGAGCCGTATGTAGATCAGTGCCTGCGCAGGTATCTGGGACGCATTTACAAATGCGAGACCGTGGAGGATCTGCATCAGGTACGCGATGGCGTGACACCGGACTGCTATTCTTATAGTAATTACATCTTCCGGCATCTCTGGGAAATGGATTATACCCGCTATGCGTGTATCGGAACCCGTGTATCCAAGGCGAAGTTAAAAGAGCTGGAGGATGAGGTGTTTGACCTGCAGAAAGTGCAGATTGAGGATATCCAGATGCGGGATACACTGAGTCAGACGCAGCGCTTTGAACGGCTCAGACAGGATCCGGAGCAGATATTAAGTCTTGCCGGGGCAGCAGATGAACTGGAGCGTTATCTGGCGAAAAAGGACCAGCTTCAGCAGGAATTAAAAGAGTTGGAAGACGGAACCAGAACAGCAGAACTGAATGTCAGACGGGAGACGCTGGAACGTGAAGTGGAGGATCTGGAACGTAAGATCAAGTCTGTGAATGAGGAACGGATCGGACGTGCCGGAGATAAACGGATCGCAGAGAGTGAGCGGAAGAGTTATGAAGAACGTCTGAATCTGCTGCAGGAAGGATTTGTGCCGAATCAGGAACTTCTGGCGCAGGTGAAAGAAGTGCTCACAAGCCGTACCGAACAGGCGTATCGGAGAGAAAATACTGAATTACTTGCGAAGCTGTCTGCGCAGGAAGAGTCAGCCGGTGATCAGCGGACTTCCGCACGTATCCGATTCAATAATGAATATCCGGCTTATGGATTTACCAGTCTGGAGCATGACAATGATGCATATGACAAAGTGCTGGATCAGCTTCAGCAGGATTATGAGCCGAAGTTCAAGGCAGAATTTGAGAAGCAGTATCTGCTGGTATATCATTCCCTGCGGGAAAATGTGATTGCGACGATTCATGGAGAGATTAAGGCAGCATATCGGCACCGGAAAGAGATCAACCGGATGTTGTCCCGTATCCGTTTTTCGGACAGTACATATCAGATCGATATTCTTCCGGCGGATAATGAGAACGGACAGTTCTATGAGATGCTGATGGCGGAAGAACTGGACAGCAAGGTGTTGGATAATGATGGATTTGACGGACAGTTGAGCTTTGGGGAAGATACATTTTATCAGAAATATGAGAAACAGATCGAACGTCTGACGGAGAAATTCATGCCGCCGAAGGATGAAGACGGGCAGAAGAGAAGCCTGCACAAGCAGGAGATGGAAAAATATGCCGATTACCGGAACTATCTCACATTCAGCATGTATGAGCGTGTGGAAGATGAGAATGGTAATGTAAAGAAGAATTCCGTAGACGAGATGGCGGGACGTGATTCGGGCGGTGAGGGACAGAACCCGAAATACGTAGCACTGCTTGCAGGATTTGCAATGCTGTACATGCAGCAGAGCAGCAGAGATCCAAGGATTCGTCTGGTGCTTCTGGATGAGGCATTTTCCAAGATGGACAAGGAGCGAAGCGAAGTGTGTCTGCGCTATGCGAGAGAACTGGAACTGCAGCTGATCGTGTGCGTGCCGGACGAACGTCTGCAGTCATTGATCCGCAACGTGGACAGTGTATATGGTTTCCGCAGGCATAAGAATCAGATATCCATGATGCATATCGATAAAGGACAGTATCTGGAAATGATGGAAGGAAACGCAGGCAAGGAAGGCGTGAAAGATGAAGGAGAGCAGTCAGACACTGATACAACAGCTGATTAAGATTATAGATGGTGAGGCATATCGAAAGGGAACTAAGACGGGTATGTGTCACCCAGAAGTGACAGCTGATATGATGAAGGCGGCAGGAGGACGGGAAGCATTTATAAAGCAGGCAAAAATAATTGAAAAAGATCCTGTGCTGGGCAGATCGATTAAATATGATTCTGGAAATCTTGGAATGGATATTGTTCAGATTCATTGTGCTGTGAATGTTATGCCGGAGCTCTGCCGGCGTGTTGGTATCGAAGATCCGCGGGCACGACAGCTTCGGTATATTCACACATTGGAACAGTGGAAAGAAAAGGCGGAAGACACCTGGCTTACGGCATATTATGAAGATGAACTCGATAAATTGAATCGAGGGAAGTGCAGCGAACAGCTTCGAAAGCAGATGGATGATGAACAAGGTGCACTGTACCAGAGGCGTGTGTGCGGTATTATCAAGGATTATTCTCCGGAATATATAGAGGATATGAGTGAGGATGAGATGCTTGCTGCACATGGGATTCTGTCCTATTCACAGACGTTAGAGTGGAAAGGCAGGGTGATCTGCACGCTGGATGACGGGCATGTAATAGATACGGGAAACCAGGTGTATGGAACGGTGCTGAATGCAAAGACGCTGGAGCATATAGAATCAGTGAAGCTTTTGGGCATTCAGCGCATATTGATTATTGAGAATAAGGCTAACTATGAGAAAATGGAGTTCAATGAAAAAGAACTTTATGTATTTTGCCATGGATTCTTTTCACCAAAAGAAGTAAGAGTGCTGAAGAAAATCGAAGAATCAGCTGGTGGAGAGATGGAGTATGAACATTGGGGCGACTTGGATTATGGAGGAATCCGTATTTTCCAGTTTAATAAGTTAGAAGTATTTTCGAGACTGCATCCATATAAGATGGATGTAGAGATATATCAACAAGCTTTGAAAGATGGGGCAGGTGTTCCGGTGGAAGCAGGAA
Organism: bacterium; assembly: GCA_963592205.1. GTDB lineage: Bacteria > Bacillota > Clostridia > Lachnospirales > Lachnospiraceae > Claveliimonas. Next base: position 26,860 of record CAVAVU010000069.1, on the reverse strand, counting down.
AGAGAAGAAAGCTGGAAATGCTGGATGCAGGGGTGCTGGAACCCCTTAAAAACAGCATTCTGAAGCATGGTATGGAGATTGAGCAGGAGCTGTTGGTTCAATAATTTTTGAAACAATTAAAAAAATTTAAAAAAGTACTTGCATTTTAGAAAAGTTCTGCTATAATAATATTTGTCGCTGATGCGAAACACTATTGCGGATTGGTGTAATGGCAGCACAGCAGACTCTGACTCTGTTAGTAGAGGTTCGAGTCCTCTATCCGTAGCTACTAAGACCGGATACATGATATGTATCCGGTTCTTGAATCGGAGTGTGGCTCAGCTTGGTAGAGCGCTACGTTCGGGACGTAGAGGTCGCAAGTTCAAATCTTGTCACTCCGACTGTTGAAAGGTCATAAGACTTGTTAATTCAGGTTTTATGGCTTTTTTCTTTATATAAAATGTTATCTTAGAGAGTGAGGAAAAGATGAGGGAAAACAATAAAAAGAGTATTTTGTTTTTGCATGTGGCGGTTATGCTGTTTGGCTTTTCAGGAGTGCTTGCGCAGTATGTGCAGGTTCCAGCGGTGCTGGTGGCGATGGGAAGAGTAATCTGTTCTTCGTTGCTGCTTTTGGCAATATCGGTTGTAAAGAAGGATAAGCTGGCACTGGAATCGAAAAAGGATTATGCACTGATCATCGGAACCGGTGTGGTTATGGCGATTCATTGGTCTAGCTTCTTTCAGGCGATACAGGTGTCGTCGGTAGCGATTGGAACGATTACATTTTCTACATTTCCATTATTTCTGACGTTTATGGAGCCGATCGTATTTAAGGAGAAGCTTCGGGCGAGGAGTGTAGTCAGTGCAGTGATTCTGCTGGCGGGTGTGTATATTACCGTGCCGGAATTTTCTATGGAGAATCAGGTGACTGTGGGCATCTTATGGGGAATGCTGTGCAGCTTTACTTATGCAGTCATGACGCTGGGCAACCGCTATTTTTCAGGAAAATACACCGGACGGACAATCTGTCTGTATGAGCAGGGGACAGCAGCGATTGTGCTTCTTCCGGCGCTGTGGCTTGTAAAAGCAGATTGGAGACCTGTTGATATTGCGGGCGTGGCAGCAATCGGATTTATCTGTACTGCTATTGCATATTCGTTGTTTGTGGCTGCACAGAAAGGGGTACGCGCGCAGACGGCGGGAATTATATCAGGAATGGAAACGGTCTATGGGATCATTTTTGCGTTTGTTTTTCTTCGTGAAGTTCCGACTGTGCGGGAATTGATCGGAGGAGCGGTGATCCTTGGCGTGGCACTGTACTCATCTTTGAAAACAGATGATTAGGAGGAATTGAGAGGAATTATGAGGACACGAAAGCTAACTTTACCAATTTACTTTTCTATAGTGATTTTATATCTGGAAACGGTATTTCATATATACGAATTCCGGTCTTTGTCCGGCAGCTTCTTTTTTGTCGCACTGTTCTCGATAATGGGAGGCGTGCTTATCGGGGCACTGATCGGGAAAATGAAGGAGCGTGCAGCTTATATTGTGACGATCATTGTCACCGCGGTGTTGTGCCTGTTTTTCTGTGCGGAGATTGTATATAAATCCGTTTTTCAGAAGTTCCTGGCGTTGTTTAGTATGCTGGGTGTGGCAGGACAGGCATTCGACTTTATGGATGTAATCGGGAAGAATATTCTGCTGACGATCGGTGGACTGGTGCTGCTGTGGCTGCCGATGATTCTGCTGATTATCGGAAAGTGGAAGAAGATAATCGTATTTCAGCAGTATTCCTGGAAAGAAAGTCTGAAAAGAATTGCGCTGGCAGCAGAAATATATCTGGCAGCAATTCTGATCCTTGGCTGTATGAGTCAGGATCCATATAGCTTGAATGATATCTATTATCATAATGTATCTACGGATATGACAGTGGAGCAGTTTGGCGTATTGACAACGAACCGTCTGGATGCCTGGTATCAGGTCGCAGGAAAACCGACGCGGACACTGCAGACGGCTGTGGCAGATGACGCAAAGAAAAATGCAGACGGGAAAGATGACGGAAAGAACGAAGAAGAGGATAGTGGAATTGACACTTCGCCGAATACCATGGATATTGATTTCGATGGAATCCTGGCAGCTTCGCCGAATGATTCTGTGACACAGCTTACTCAGTATTTTCAGGCGCAGAGCGGTACCAATAAGAACGAGTATACAGGCATGTTTGAAGGGTATAATGTAATCTTTATTACGGCAGAGGGATTTAGTGGATATGTGATCGATGAAGAGCGGACTCCGATGTTGTATAAATTAAAGAACGAAGGATTTGTGTTCAATCATTATTATACGCCGGGATGGTATGGCAGTACTTCAGATGGTGAGTATGCGAATCTGACAGGACTGTTACCGACAGATGGAATCGTCTCTATGCGCGAGGCGGGCGAGAATGGTAATAATATGTTCTTTACACTTGGAAGACAGTTAGAGAGAAAAGGATATACACTGAACGGATTCCATAATAATGATTATACGTATTATGGACGTGACAAATCGCATCCGAATATGGGCTATAACTGGTACGGAACCGGTAACTGGTTTGAGACGGAGAAGACCGAAAGCGGAAAGGATTACTGGCCACAGTCGGATGTACAGCTGATGCTGCAGAGCATGGATATGTATATGGATCAGGAGCCGTTTCATACATACTATATGACGGTCAGCGGACACATGATGTACGATGTGAACAGTAATCAGATGGCATATAAGAATTATGATCAGGTGGCAGATCTTCCGTATTCGGAGACTACGAAGGGGTATCTGGCATGTCAGTTAGAGCTGGAAAAAGCACTGGAGACACTGGTCGGAGAACTGGAAGACCGCGGACTTGCAGATCATACAGTTATCGTGCTGGGTGCGGATCACATTCCATATGATGACAAGCCTGTGTGTGATGAACTGGCAGGACACGAACTGGATCCGGGAGTGGAGTGGTATCAGAATAATCTGATCATCTGGTCCGGCAGCATGAAAGAACCGGTACAGGTAGATAAATACTGTTATGATGTAGATATTCTTCCGACGATTTCCAATCTGCTGGGGCTGGAATACGATTCCCGTTTAATGGTAGGGCGGGATATTCTGTCGGACAGCGAACAGCTGGTATGTTTCCCGAACTGCAGTTTCATTTCCGGTAAATGTATCTACAATGCGGTCAATGGTTCGGTAACGCCGTTGACAGATGAGGAAGTAACGCAGGAATATCTGGATCAGATGTCGGCAGTCGTCTATGATAAATTCAGCGTATCCGAGATGGTATTGCATGAGAATTATTATCAGTATCTAGATGGTCATATTTCTTTTAAAAGTGACGAAAAAAGTAATTGACGTACTGGAAAAAATAGGATAAAATCACATTAAGTGCAAAACAGATTGCACTCTAAAATTTGAATTATGATTTAGATTCTGTGAAGAGAAAGAGTAAAAGAATGGATATGTTCCCCAGAGAGCTGTCGTTGGTGCGAGACAGTGAAGATACCACTTTGAAAATCATCTCTGAGAATGGAGACTGAAGATCATGTATGCTGTTTATGTATGATATGGACAGGATACAGGCAGCGCGTAAGTTTCCACGGGCATTTCCCGTTACAGGAATTGCGTATGTTAGTGCGTGATACATACTTGTTTGTTAGAACAGGGTGGCTGCGGAAGATAGAAGATTAGAAAGATCCGTCCCTAGTTGGGGCGGATCTTTTTGTGTATCGCAATGTAACACCCAGTAAATACACACAGAAAGGATGAAAGAAGATGAGTAACCACACAGAGATCAGATGGCACGGCCGTGGCGGCCAGGGTGCCAAGACTGCTGCGCTTCTGCTGGCAGACGTAGCATTTCAGACCGGTAAATACGTACAGGGCTTTCCGGAGTATGGTCCGGAGCGTATGGGCGCACCGATCACAGCTTACAACCGTATCAGTGATACCGTGATTCGTTCACATTCCAACATTTACGATCCACAGTATGTCGTTGTTGTTGATGAATCCCTGCTGGAGTCAGTCGATGTGACCAGCGGATTAAAAGAGGATGGAGCGATCCTGGTTAACACAGAACGTACCAAAGAAGAGATCATTCCGCACCTGAAAGGATATAAGGGTGATGTGTATGTGATTGATGCCAAGAAGGTATCCATGGCAACACTTGGCAAATATTTCCCGAATACACCGCTTCTGGCAGCAATCGTAAAAGTAGCAGGAATCATGGATAAAGAGACATTTTTACGTGAGATGCAGGCTTCTTTCCGTCACAAATTTGCCAGCAAGCCAGAGGTAATCGATGGTAACATGAAGGCTCTTGAAATGGCATTTGAGGAGGTACACTAATGGCAACAGATATCAGCAAATTAGGATTAAAAGCAAAATGGCAGGATCTGACCGAAGGTATGGTAATTGCCGGTTCAGGTACTTCCAAAGACTTTATGACAGGAGAATGGACACATGTGAAGCCGGAATTTATCGCGGATAAATGCAAACAGTGTCTGTTATGCGCACCGGTCTGTCCGGACAGCTGTATTCCGATCAAAGATATGAAACGTGGAGAATTTGATTATGATCACTGCAAAGGATGCGGTATCTGCGTAAAGGCATGCCCATTCGGTGCAATTACAATGGAAGGAGTGAAATAAGATGGGAAAAAGAGATCGTTTGTCAGGTAATGAAGCCGTAGCAATCGCGCTTCGTCAGATTAATCCGGATGTATTTCCGGCATTTCCAATTACACCGTCTACTGAGATCCCACAGTATTTTGCTTCTTTTGTAGCAAATGGACAGGTAGATACAGAATTTATTCCGGTAGAAAGTGAGCACAGCTCTATGAGTGCTGCGATCGGAGCATCGGCAGCAGGTGCAAGAGCATTGACTGCAACCTCTTCCTGCGGTATGGCATATATGTGGGAGGAACTTTACATTGCCGCTTCCAACCGTCTGCCGTTAGCGCTGGCACTGGTGAACCGTGCACTGTCAGGTCCGATCAACATCAACTGCGATCATTCTGACAGTATGGGCGCAAGAGATGCAGGATGGATCCAGATGTATGCAGAGAACAATCAGGAAGCATACGACAACATGGTTCAGGCATTCCGCATTTCTGAACACAAGGATGTTCGTTTGCCGATCATGATCTGCCAGGATGGTTTCATCACCAGCCACGCAGTAGAGAACATCGAACTGCTGGATGATGCTGAGGTCAAAGGATTCGTAGGCGAGTACGAGCCGGAGAATTATCTGCTGAATCCAGAGTGCCCGATGGCTGTTGGTCCTTACTCTGTCACAGACTTCTATATGGAAGCTAAGAGAAATCAGGCAGAAGGCATGAAGCACGTAGAGAAGGTTGTGCTGGATGTTGCGAAAGAATTTGCTGAGATGTCCGGAAGAGAATATGGATTATTCGAGGCTTATAAGCTGGAAGATGCTGACCGCGCAGTTGTCATGATCGGTTCGGCAGCAGGTACAACAAAGGATGCAATCGATAAACTGAGAGCACAGGGAGAGAAAGTCGGACTTCTGAAGATCCGTCTGTACCGTCCGTTCCCGGCAGAGGCAATTGCAGAAGCACTGAAAAATGTCAAAGCAGTTGCGATTATGGATCGTGCCGAAGGTTACACTAACCACGGCGGACCGTTAGGATCTGATGTGATGGCAGCAATGTTCCGCGCAAGAAGCACAGCACTTGCAACAAACATCATTTACGGACTTGGCGGACGTGACGTACGCGTAGAAGATATGGAACAGGTATTTGCAGATCTGCAGACCATGATCGATAACGATGATGCAGGTGAGACATATCGTTACATGGGTATCAGAGAGTAAGGAGGGACGACAAATGGCTTATAATTTCAAAGAGACAATGAATAAACCGGAACGTCTGGCTCCGGGACACAGAATGTGTGCAGGCTGCGGCGGTACGATCGCAGTTCGTAACGTACTTCGCGGACTTCACGAAGGAGATAAGGCAGTCATCGGTAATGCGACCGGATGTCTGGAAGTATCTACATTTACATACCCATACGTATCATGGGAAGACAGCTACATCCACAATGCATTTGAAAATGCGGGATCTACGATGAGTGGTGTAGAGGGTGCGTACAAGGCACTGAAGAGAAAAGGTAAACTGGATGAGACTTACAAGTTCATCACATTTGGCGGTGACGGCGGTACTTATGATATCGGTCTGCAGTCTCTGTCAGGAGCAATGGAAAGAAATCACGACATGGTGTATGTCTGCTACGATAACGGCGCATATATGAATACTGGTATCCAGCGTTCATCTGCAACACCAATGTTTGCAGATACTACAACGACACCGGTAGGAAGCGAGAGCAACGGTAAGCCACAGAACAGAAAAGATCTGGCTGCAATCATCGCTGATCATGATATTCCGTACGTAGCACAGACGACATTTGTACAGAACTTCAAGGATTTGCACATTAAGTCTGAAAAGGCAATCTACACACCGGGTGCGGCATTCCTGAACATCATGGCACCATGTCCGCGTGGATGGAGATACAATACACCGGATATCATGGAGATCTGTAAGCTGGGCGTGGAGACATGCTACTGGCCGCTGTTTGAGGTCGTAGAGGGTAAATGGATCCTGAACTACGAGCCGAAGAAGAAACTTCCGGTAGAAGAATTTCTGAAGAAACAGGGAAGATTCAAACATCTCTTCAAACCAGGCAATGAGTACCTGATTGAAGCATTCCAGAAGGAAGTAGACAGAAGATGGGAAGATCTGCTGTACAAATGCTCAAGATAGAACGCAGATAAGATTAGATAAAATGAATATCAGATAAAATCAGGGAGAGACTTAGTGGTCTCTCCCTGTTATGTTGTTATACGTGCAGTATTTAAGAATCTGATTTTTTCCCTGCAAAAGTAATCGGATGAAATTTGTCAGGTACAATGGAAATTTGATATCCATCAGGATCTTCGATATAATAAATTCTTTTTTCCATCCCTTCCATGCAGACTATTCCCATTTTTTTATGCTTTTGATAGCTTCCTTCAAAGTCGTCTGTTGTAAAAGTAAGATTCATATCATTTTCACCCAGATCATAAGGCAGGCTGTCATCACGTTCTCCGTACCACATCAATGCGATCATGCATCCGCAGCGTTCATCACTCAAAAAGCATAAGATCATATCCAGATCACTTTTGGGATACATGCGGAAAACTTCGTGCATACCTAGGGCATTCTGATAAAATTCAATACTTTTATTCAGGTCCAAAACATTCAGACCGATATGTGCAAGTGTGTGTGTCATGCGTTACCTCCCGGATTATGGTCTTGATGGTCGGTAGTCTTGTTCAGATACTGAATAAAGGCTTCTAGCAGATTAAGCTGTTCTTCGTTTAATTTATCTATCTCTGCAAGTATTTTTGTTTTGACTGCCGAATTATTATCTGATTTGAACATATTGCCCTTGCCGGTTCTGAGCCATTCTCCATTGACATTATAGGTATTCTCGATCAGGAGCTGAAGCCGCGGGATCAGAGCGGTCTTGCCCTGGATGATGCGCGAAAAATAACCTGGATCAAGATGCAGAGCCATAGCAAATTGCCGTTGAGAAATGTTCAGCTCTTTCAAAAGCTTTTGAAGATTTTCATGTATTTCCATCTGTATACTCCAATATCATAGAATTCTATGTTTATATTTTAACGCATTGTTTCGTGAAATGCAATAAAAAATATTGCTATAAGCAACAAAAAATGTAAAATGTATTGACAAAAAGATAACCATATGCATATAATTGCTTAAAGCAACACGGAGTATTGCCATAAAAACATCATAAAGGTGAAAGGAAGGACGAAGATATGAAGTATGAAAAATTATTCAGCAAAGTAAATATCGGCGGCATTACATTGAAGAATCGTATTGTAATGTCTCCTATGTTTGAGGGACTTGGTCAGAGCGGTGGAGATGTGAGTAAAAGAGCGATTGAGTATTATGCGGCAAGAGCAGCCGGCGGAGTGGGACTTATCATTAATGGATTTACCGTAGTCTGTCCTGATGAACTTGCGGGAACGGCGTGTGCAAGCCAGGCAAAATTACTGACATTGGAAAATCTGAATTCTTTCCGATATTTTGCAGAGCGTATTCATGAGTATGATACAAAACTTTTTATACAGCTTCATCATCCGGGAAGAAGTGTATATGCACCGGACAGATTAAATGGAGGACGTCAGCCGGTATCAAGCACTGCACTGCCAGCGTCTATGAAGAATGATCCTACAGCGGCGCCGGCACATGAACTTACCATAGACGAGATTAAAAAAATTGAAAAATGTTTTGCAGAGGCGGCAAAGGCTGCATGGATGGCAGGTGCTGATGGTGTAGAGGTACATTGCGCACATGGATATTTATATTCACAGTTTATTACACCTTCGAAAAATGACCGTACGGATGCATATGGAGGAAGTCTGGAGAATAACTGCCGTATTGTAACTGAAACATTAGACCTGATTCGAACAATGGTTCCGAAGCGTTTTCCGATTTCGTGTCGTATTAATGGTATTGAAGCTGACTTTCGCCCGGGTGGAGAAGCTTTTGATATGGAATATATGCGTGGCGTTGCAAAATTGCTGGAAGCACATGGCGCTGATGTGATTAATGTATCTATGGGCGGACTGGATTGTATCTGCAGTGCGGAGGTGAAAGCCGGAAGCCGTGATGCAATCATAAAAAATATCAAAGATGCAGTACAGATTCCTGTGATGGCTGTTAATGTCATCAAGACACCGGAAGAAGCTGAGAAAATGCTTGATGATGGAATCTCAGATATGGTAATGCTTGGACGTCAGCTGATCGCAGATCCGGAATGGGCGAATAAAGCGAGAACAGGAAGAGAAGAAGATATTGTACCATGTTTATCATGCAATACTTGTATTAATTTGTCAGGATTGCAGGCACCAATCCGCTGTTCAGTGAATCCGCTGGCAGGAAGAGAAGTGGATGATAATACACTGACTCCAGGAGAAGGGCAGGTCATTGTAATCGGAGCAGGACCGGCAGGCGCAAAGGCAGCGCTTACCTGTGCGGAAAAAGGATATGATGTATTACTGGTAGATAAGAAAAAGGAAATAGGCGGAAGCCTTCAGCTTGCGAATAAAGCACCGGGCAAATTCCGAATGGATAATCTGATTCACTATTATGAAAGACAAATCGATAAGAATGAACGGATTACACTCAGACTGGGATGTGAAGTTACAGAAAATGTGCTGGAGGAATTCGAAAAGATGAATCCAAAAGCTGTTATTCTTGCAACAGGAGGAACGCCGATGGTTCCACCATTTGCCGGAACGGAGCTTGCGGTTACAGCAAACGAAGTGCTGTCGGGTGAAGTAGATCTGTCTGGAAAGAATGTTGTTGTCATTGGAGGCGGCATGACAGGTATAGAGACTGCAGAACTTTTGGTATCAAAAGGAAGTAAGGTGGTAATGTGCGAGATGATGCCGATGCTTGGTATGGGCGCATTTGTTTATTCGGTAATCAAAGCGCAGCTTGGACTGGCAAAAGCCGGAGTGGCAATGAAAAAGAATACGGTAGTTACAGGAATTGAAGAAGGAAAAGTACATTTCCATGACAGAAAAACAGGTTTGGATGGATATTTACTGTGTGATAAGGCAGTTCTTGCACTGGGAGTTGTGTCAGATACCAGCCTGTTAGATATGCTGGAGGCAAGATTCGATCATGTGGTGCGTATTGGGGACAGCGGAAAACCAGGAAAAATCTGTGATGCAGTATCTGATGGATATCACAAATTAAAACGGTTATAAAGTAGTGAAAATATAGAAAGCGAGGCGGACTGTTATGAATAAATTTATGACACAGATACCATTGGTATTTTTTGAAGAAGGCGCAATTAAAAAAGCGGGAGTATTGTCTAAGATGATGGGCGTATCGAAAGCTATGGTAGTATTTGACCAGGGTGTTCGGGATGCCGGGATTGCAGATCAGGTTATTGCGATATTAGAAGCTGTGAATATTGATGTTGTGGAATTTACAAAGATTGTTCCAGATCCGCTTTATGGAGATATTAATGAAGGCGGTAAGATTGCCCGCAGGGAAAAGGTAGGAGCGGTAATTGGTATTGGCGGAGGCAGTTCGATGGATACGGCGAAAGGTATTTATACGCTGTTAGGTAATCCGGATACAGACAATATTATGGATTTCTGCTTTGGAGGACGTGGAAAATCAAAACCGATCAAACGTGCCAATGCACTTCTTATGATGATTCCGACTACATCGGGAACGGGAAGTGAAGTCTCAACAGGTGCTGTAATTACAGATGATGAGATTGACTATAAAGCGTTACTTGGAGGTCTTCAGATTCTGCCTCATATTGCATTGCTGGATCCGACACTGGATGTGTCCATGCCATTTGAACTGACAGCGGCTACTGCAATGGACACGCTTGCACACGGTATGGAAAGCTATGTGATTGGCGGTCTGGCTGGAAAAGTAAGACCAACAATGAATTTCAATGAGTGGTCAGATATGCTTGCATTGGAAGATGTACGTATGATTTTCAAATGGCTTCCAAAGGTATTGGAAAACCCACAGGATCTGGAAGCAAGAGCACATGTGAAATTTGCATCGATGATTGCCGGAATCTGTATGTGTGCAGGTGGATTGACACTTGGACATGGCATGGCGCAGGCAATGGGAGCGTTGTGGCATATTCCACATGGACAGGGATGTGCAATGGGGCTGGTGCCGTCTGTAAGACAAGGTGCAAAACTGGAACGTAATACACAGGAAAGATATTGGAGACTTGCTGATGCAGTTGGTCTTGATTTTCCAAAGGACACACCGAAAGAAGTTCTGACAGATGCTATCTGCAAGGCAGTTGAAGATCTGTATGATATGGCTAAGATACCGAAACTTCGTGATCTGGGCAAAACGAAAGAAGAATGGCTGGATAAACTTGTAGAAGCGGGAATGCGTGATCCGAGCTGTTATGTGAGCGCAACAGAAGATGAATTGAGAGAGTATTTTGAATATCTGTTTGACAGATAAGAAGCAATCATAAAGAAGAGTGAATGTAGCGTAGAAAACGACATTCACTCTTTCTTTGGATTTAACTGGTTTTTCTGTTAATGTATCTTGCTTTGTATTTGGAATAGATTATTGTCTGGTCGGAATACAGGCTGTAATATCCGGACAGCGAATAGCTGATGGATATGGCGATCAGGTAATATGCCACTCCGGAGAAGCCAAACAATTCAAAAGAGATCAGCATAGCAGTAATCGGACAGTTGGTAACACCGCAGAACAAAGCAGCCATTCCGGCAGCAGCAGAAAGTCCAGGCGATAAACCAAGCAGGCTTCCGGCAACACATCCGAACGTGGCACCGATGCTGAATGCGGGTACGATTTCGCCGCCCCGGTATCCGGCGCGCATGGTCAGCGCTGTCAGAATCATTTTCCACAGGAAATCAAGCGGCCTTGCCTGACCTTCTTCGATGGCCCGGGTAATCAGATTACCGCCGGCACCCATATAGTCGCTGGTATTCAAAAGTGCAGTCAATGCGATGATAATACAGGCGGCAGCAAAGACACGTAGGTATGGATTCTTCAGATAGGTCTGATAGAACTTTCCTGTGTACTTTAACAGAATACAGAACAGAATGCTTAAGAAACTGCAGCCCACGGCAACCAGACCGATCTTTAGTCCATTTGCAATCGTAAGCTCCGGAACCTTTACTACCAGAAATGTTTCCGGACTCACGCCCATGCCGTCAGCGAAACGTGATGCAATGATGGATGCGATCATACATGGAAACAATGCGGCATAATACATAACACCGACACTTGCGACCTCCATGGCAAATACGGCAGCAGCCATCGGCGTACCGAATACGGCAGCGAATGCAGCACTCATGCCGCACATGATCATTACATGCTGGTCAAATTCATCCAGCTTCGCAAGTCTGGCGAGCCAGCTTCCAAGGCTTCCACCAAACTGGATCGAAGCACCCTCGCGGCCGGCAGAACCACCGGTGAAGTGGGTAAGCAGTGTGGATAGGAAGATTAACGGAGCCGAGATAAATGGGATTTTATCTTTTGATTTAATTGTTGCAAGCACCTGGTTGGTACCACCGTCATGACTTCCCAACTTTTGATACAGAAATACAATCAACAGTCCTGCAAATGGCAGCAGGAGAAAAATCTTTATATGTTCACTACGATAAGCTGTTGCCGTACTGATGCATTTGGCGAAGATGCCGCTGGCACCGCCGACGATCAGACCGGTCAGCACAGCTAACACAAGCCATTTCAGAAAATTGCCGATGTTATGGCGGATATGCTCATAATAATATTGAAATAAAACTTCTTTTCTGGACATGATAGAACCTTCTTTTTCATTTTATACTCTCAAAAATATTCCTATTTATTATACTATTGTTTTCGATTATTTGAAATGCCAGATTTCGCATATAGGGTGCTTAGTTCGTAATATAAGGATAAATGCAGTCGTACAGAATACGATAGTCAGTGTCAGTAAAATCAGAGGCATTTAATTCGTCAGAATAGCTGCATGCGTGAATAATTGTATCTAACAGTTCTGGCATGGCAGGAAGTGACGGTGCAGAATTGCCTGACATGTTATCTGTTTTTGTGCTTCTATCCATAATACAACATCCGTAAAACAGGAATTCTATGATCAGTCTATTGGAAACCTGAATATTGTAATTGGTACATATACGTTCCAGTAATTTGTAAATCAGCTCAAAACAACGTTTGGTATTAAGTGCTGGAAACAGGTTGGCAATGTAATTTAGATGAGGATCATTTAAACGATCGCTTTTGGTCGATAACGAATTGGCATTCAGGTACGGTTTATACTGTCTCTTCTTATTGATAATATCGGATGAAAAAGAAATGATATGATTACGTCCGCTGTTAATGATTTCAACGATTTCATCCATATAAGCGAGGGACAGAGATGAGGTGGTGAAGCTCAGCATCTGTGTTTCACGGAATATCTTACTATCCAGATTGCCAAGAATACTGTTATCTACAAAGAAAAAGATGCCGTGTCCGCGATTTAATAATCGTACATTACGAGAAAGTGAACGATAAAATGGAGTTAAATTATCTCCATATTCTTCAGTGTTGAAGTTCCGTGAAAAGAACATCCTTTTACGGTAGTATCGATTTAATATCATGGCATATTTTTCGGCCAGATCAAAACCATGCTGGATGATAATGATTGGATAGCGGACAGCGGTGGTCATTTGTATTGCGGCAGCGATCAGGCGTGAAAGAAATTGGAAATCTGCATCCTGAATCTTGCCGGAATGAAGATTAATAATTCTGCGTAGCTTTCTGTTCTGCGAAGAAGAAAGTTCAGCGTGACCGGAGGCAGACTTCAATAAGTCAGGATCAAGGCTGCCTGTGATTGCATTTTCGGTTGTTTGCAAAATGTAGTTACACAATACTGTGTCATACGACAGCACAGTATTGTCCAAAAAAGCAGATAATGCCTTTTGGAGTGGTGAAAAGGCGTCGGAAGAGAGCGGGTATGAGCCGGGCTCGGCCGGCAGGGATGCCAGAATCTCTTCAATTGTATATGAATGCATTGTGCCGCTTTTTCTGATAGGAGCAAAATCTTCGCTCTCGCCTGTAGAAAGCATTCGAAGATCAAGCGGGGTTCCAGGAGTTAATGTAATCAGATCTGGCAGCTGTGGAAACTCGTCTTCTAAGATATCTGCGTCAGCAGCCGGACCGGAGGTTTCCGAAGGGGCATATCGGATCAGCAGAGTGTTGGAATCAAAGGTGTCGGAGTGGAATAAAGCCTGTGAAAGAAGATATATGATATCGTTCTTGAGGGTGTGAATATTATTCCTGTAATGTGCTGTGACTAAAGACCGGACCAAAGCTGCTGGAAATTGAAGGCGCACTGCCAGACGGTCACATTCTTTCTGGAAGAGTGTGAGTGTAAGTTCTGTAATTTCTGAAATGGGCCGTTTGGCGAGCGGCGGAAAGTAAGCGTTAAATGGAGTCAGCTGATAATATTGAGCATAATCAGCTAAACTTCTGTCGATCAGTAATGCTACAAGAGGTGGAAGACCTGCAGCTGGGTTATAATGAGCCTTCACCTGTCTGGTGTAGAACGTGAGTGCATCGAGTGGCAGAATTTTAGATATAGTAATAACGATGATACCATAAGAATTATGCTCCAGTTTCTGCAATTCAGAAGTCAGGTTAGAAGTCAGGAGTGTTCCGTCGGTATAAAGAATACTCTGATTACTTTGAAATCTGCCGGTCTGGCGTCCTCTAAGAAAGAGCTGATGAATAAAGTAATGTTTGCCGACACCGTATTCACCTCGTATTGTAATGATCTGAGGTTCCTGAAACGGATAGTGAAGTGCCGGCAGTATTTCCAGAATACTTGTGTGGAGAGAACCGTTGATATTTCCGCCGACCATATCCAGTGTAGCTCCGAAATGGGAAGAGATAGCAGCTGATGGACGGGAAATATAGCTGCGGATCTCTTCTTCGGAATCCAGCTTGTCAGGAAAGGATACATAGGGATAATTATCGGTCAGAGCCTTCAATGACAGATAGAGGGTAGGGCGTCCTGCTATTTTGATCAGACGGTGTTCCTGGAAAAGCTGATTCATCAGACGCGAAACATTACTGCGGTCCAAAGAAAAATCGAGCGCAACGATATGGGCGCAGCAGTTACTGAAGTTCAGAGAATTGTCCAAAATTGCCTGACGTGTATATTTATCGATCATCTGATATAGAGATTCTTTTCGATTCATCATATTCCTCCATAAATATTGTTGTGTATTTGGAACTATAATTAACACGGTTATTATACACATTATAACACGGAAAATATATAAAGTGTAAATAGTGTGCGATAATCATCGAAAAATGTGTGATAATCGATGGAACAGAGTGTGACACAGTTTGGAATGAACGTGTTTTGACAAATAAAAACAGTTGTGGAATAATCGGAGCATAACAAACCGGCGGCTAAAGGTGATGTAAAAAATGAATATGAAAGGAATAAGATGAAATGATGGAAAATCTGAAATTAACTAGAATTGATTTTAGACTGATTCATGGTCAGGTCATGACAAGATGGGTAAAGAAGTATGGCATTACTAATATTGTAGTCATTGATGACAAATCAGCAAAGAGTCCCATTTTGAAGAAGATTCTTTTGAATGCGGCTCCGGCAGGTATGAAGGTAGAGATTGAGAGTGTAGAATCTGCAGCAAAGAGATGGGCAGATAATGCATTTCCGACAGGAAATCTTTTGATTCTATTTAAGGATCCTACGAATGCAGAAGCAGCTTATAAGGCAGGTATTCATTATCCTTCTTTACAGGTAGGCGGCATTGAGGGATCGGCAGAAAAGAAAAATATATGCCGTAATATCGTAATGTCAAAAGAAGACGTAGAACATTTGAAACCGATGTATGAAGCAGGCGTGAATATCTTCTGTCAGCCGATTCCGGATGATGCAGAAGTACCATTTAAAAACGCACTGGCTAAGTTCGATAATATTGGAGGGATAAAGATATGATACAAGCATTATTGATGGCATTTCTGGCTTTATTAAATGGTATGCAATGGCCGGTTTCCTGGTGGATGATCCGCGAACCTGTTATGGCTGGTTTATGGGTAGGATTAATTTATGGAAATCCTGTACAGGGTGTAATCATTGGAGCAACGATCAATGTGTCTTATCTGGGATGGATCAGTGCTGGCGGTGCTAATGCCTCTGACCTTTACTGGGCAGGTCTCCTGGGATCATTCGTAGCAATTCAGGGCGGTATGGATATTTCTCAGTCCGCTGCATTTGCTGTTCCGATCGGACTTCTTGGTAACTATGTACATGTTCTCTATATGACACTTGCATCTGCATGGCCGGCTCGTATGGATAAGCTGGCGGCAAAGGGAGACTGGAAAGGTATTCGAAGACTGCAGTTCCTTGGTGGACCTAGCATTGTATTGATTGTCAGAGCTCTTCCGGTATTCCTGATTGCATTATTTGGAAGCGAGTATATCAATCTTCTGGTTAACAGTCTTCCAAACTGGGCTATGAATGGATTGAGTGCAGTTGGAAAGATTCTTCCGGCACTTGGAATGTCAATGCTGTTGAAATTTATGTACCGTAAAGAACTGGTGCCATTCCTGGTTGTTGGTTTTGTAATTGCAGCATACAGTGGAATGACAGATCTTATGATGTATGCAATTCTTGCGGTTGCAGTTGCATTTGTGATGATGAAGCTTGGATTTGATCGTAATGAAGCAAAGGAGGAAATGTAATATGTCACAGCATTTGGATAAAAAAGATGTCCGCAAAGCGGCGATTACATGGTGGTTATGCTCACACCTTACATATAACTATCAGCGTCTGCAGGCCGGAGCCATTACAACTGTGATGGGACCGCTTCTGAACAAAATGTATGAAGGAAATGAAGAAAAAGTTGCAGAAGGTCTTCAGAGACATATGCTTTATTTTAACACAGAGCCTCGTCTGGGAGCCGTGCTTCCTGGTATGGTGGTCGCATTGGAAGAGGGTATTGCAAATAATCCTACAGATGAAGATGTGGATGCATCTATGGTTACTGAGATTAAAACAGCATTGATGGGACCGTTAGCTGGTATCGGTGATACAGTATTTGCCGGATTGCTGAAACCTGTATACTTAAGTATCTGTCTGGGATGGGCAGTACAGGGTTATATCTGGGGCGCTCTTGCGTTTGGTATCGGATTTACACTGATTGACTTTTTACTGACATATATCATGTTTACGAATGGTTATAAACTTGGTATGAATTCAGTGGACAGATTTTTGGAAAATTCATTCATCAACAAGATTACAACATTCCTTGGAATTGTGGGATTGTTCTGTCTAGGAGCGATGATTATTAAATATGTATCGATTGGTATGGTGGCCACGGTAACCCTGTCAACTGGAAAGGTGGAACTTGGAGAACTTCTGAATAAGATCATACCTGGACTTTTACCGCTTCTGTTTACTTTACTTGGATATCGTCTTCAGGTAAAAGGATGGAGCATTACAAAGATCTTACTTCTGCTGTTTGCAATTGGATTTGTAGGCGGAGCAATTGGTCTGTTGGGATAATTTTTAGAAAAGATATTAGAAAAACTGTAGAAATGAGGAAATGAAAATGACAAATCTTATGGTAGTAACACATGGACCGCTGGCTGAGGCAATTAAAGAAAGTAGTCGGATGTTCTTTGGTGATGAAGCAGATACACTTCATACAATCGGACTTTTTCCGACAGAAAATCCGGAAAAACTGAAAGATGAGATTGAGCAGGTGATTACTGCCGAAGACAAGAGCAATGGATTTCTGATTTTTACGGATATATTTGGTGGATCTCCTTTCAATATGGCTGCAATGGCTATCGAAGAATTGAAGGAAGAATATCAGATAGAGTGTTTTGCGGGAGTGAATATGCCTCTGATCATGGAGGCACTTTCTTCCAAGAATGAGATGGATCTTGAGGAGCTTACGGCGCATCTTGAGGAGCTGGCTTCAACAACGATCGTAAACGTGAAAAAGACATTGGAATTATAAGGAGAGAGCAGACGATGAACAGGAATAATCAAGATGGAACGGTAGTTCGCGGAATAGGATTTCTGGTGGTAGCGGCAGGTCTCGTATATTGTCTTATGACGGGACAGGCAGAGACGATGGCGATGGAAATCGGAGCAGGGTGTGTTGCAGTGATATCGATTGCTCTCGGTATATGGCATTGTGCCAAAGCATTGCATGTGACAGGAGGCAAATAAAATGTTAAAAGCAGAAACAACACTTAGAATTCAGAAGACCGGACTTATGGCTGTAGTACGTGTGGAGACAATTGAACGCGGTATCGAAGTGGCACAGGGATGTCTGGACGGCGGTGTAGATGTGATGGAAATCAGTTATACCAATAATAACGCTGGAGATGTGATCAAGGCAATTAAAGAGAAATTCGGTGATCAGATATTAGTAGGAGCAGGAACGGTACTGGAGCCTGTGACAGCAAGACTTGCGATTATGGATGGCGCACAGTTTATTATTGCACCAACCTTTGATGCAGGTGTGGCAGAGATGTGTAATCTTTATCAGATTCCATATGCTCCGGGATGCACAAGCTATTCTGAGATGATGGAAGCACTGAGAGCCGGTGCGGCATTTATTAAAGCATTCCCTATTTCTAACTATTACGGACCAAGCCTTGCGAAAGTGGTGAAGGTTCCGGTTCCTAACACACCGGTACTTGCAAGCGGTGGAGCAACATTTGATAATCTGCACGAGTGGTTTGAAAATGGTGTGGATGCAGTTGGTATTGGCGGACTACTGACAAAAGGAAGCAGTGCAGATATCGCAGCAAATGCAAAAAAATTGAAAGCAATTGCAGATGAAGTAAGAGCAAAAAAGGAGTGTGCATAATATGAGCAGAACAGCGCTGGTAAATGCAAATAGCTTCGGAAGATATTTTCCAGAGTATATTGAGCAGTTGGAAGACACAATTGGAGAGGTACGCAGATTCAAGTTCCCGAATGACATTGGGGCAGAGGAACTGGCAAAAGAACTGGAAGGATATCAGTATATTGTAATCGGAACTACACCACAGTTATCAGAGGTATTCTTTGAAAAGATGCAGGGACTGAAATTTGTAGCCCGTTTTGGTATCGGATATAACAACGTAGATGTGGAAGCAGCTAATGCACACGGGGTTATGGTGTCTAATATTCCGGCATTTATGGAGCGTGAAGATGTTGCAGAACATACGATGGCATTGACAATGGATCTTGCTAAAAGAGTGGCATTTTCTTCAGCGGCAGTGAAGAACGGTGAATGGGCAACGGACAGAGGACGTTATCTTGGATATCGTCTGAATGGTAAGACGGTAGGAATCTGTGGATTTGGTAATATTGGAGCACGTTATGCAGAAATGATGCATAAGGCATTTGACTGCCGCATTATCTGTTATGATCCCTTCCTGACAAAAGAGCAGGCAGCAGAACGTGGCGGAGAAAAGATGGAATTTGATGAATTGCTGGCACAGGCTGACATTATTTCTCTTCACATGAATCAGACTCCGGAGAATACAGGCCTTTTTAATAAAGAAGTATTTGCAAAGATGAAGAATACTGCCATATTAGTCAACTGTGCCAGAGGAGGCCTGGTAAATGAGGCAGACGTAGAAGAAGCATTGAATCAAGGAGAAATCGCTGGATTTGGAGCTGATGTACTTTGTACAGAGCCACCGAAGCCAGATCATCCACTGCTTCACAATGAAAAAGCAATTGTTACTCCTCATATCGGAGCATACAATCGTGAGTGCAACCGTATGATGTGTACAAGTGTCGTAGAAGATATTCAGAAAGTTGAAAAAGGCGGAGAACCGACTCACAGACTTATGAAATAGACGAATACATAACATTAGAAATAACATAGTATCTAACACAGAAGAACAGACAGCGCAGGCTGCCTGTTCTTTTGTGCTGTAAGCCGTTATGTAGAAATCGTGCTTGCACGCCGGGCAAGTGTCAGTCTGCTCAATTGCTGTTGGTATAAAGTGAAAAATCATATACATATTGACTAAATCCTATATATAAGGGTAAAATAATGAAAAATATCCTTAAAATAAGGAGATAGAGATTATGAAAAAATATGCAGTGAAGAAAAGCGTAACGGGATTAGAAATTAAGAAGTGCCGCAAGAGGCTTGGCGTGTCTCAGGAGGAATTCGCAGAGCTTGCAAATGTATCTAAAAAGACAGTGGAGCGGTGGGAGTACAGCGGACAGCCTATAACCGGTCCGATCGTCACGCTGATCCAGATATTCATGAATGAACCTGCGTGGGAAGAAAAATTAATCATACCGGAAAAAGAAATGCCGATCAGAATGTCGTATATGTTCCGGGATGAATTATGCACGATCATCGATGTGGATGAAGGGAAGCGAAGCGTAAATGCACTGAACTATACGAATCATTTTTTGAAAAAAGCATTTGGTAATAATGAACATCCGACTTATGAAGATTATGAAGAATTTCTGGAATCCAGATGTTTTCCAAGGACAAGAGATAAGATGAAACTCATTCTGCGGGAACTGGATCTGCCATTTTATGATCCGATGATGATTATAGAAAAGACAGAAGGCAGGATGGCAGAGGATGATTTCTGGATACGGATAGAGAGGTGAGAGAGTGGTAAGATTAGAAAATGAGGATCTGCGGGAACACATACATCAGTCGTCCAAAGGCAATCAGTTAAAATGGGAAAAGGATGGCATCTGGTATAAGGCAGATTATACAGGATATGAAGGTCTGGCAGAATATATGGTGTCGCAGCTGTTGAGATACTCGACACTTGATGCCAAAGAGTATGTGTTGTATGAGACGGAGCGGATTGCATATGCGGAGCACGAATATCCGGGGTGCAGCAGTCAGGATTTTCGTGAGGATAAAGAATGGCAGGTGATCACAGCAGAGCGTCTCTTCCGAAGAAAATACAATCAGAGTCTGTATATCAGTATGTTCCGCATCAGAGAACCGGAAGAACGGCTGCGATTTATGGTGGATCAGGTTATCCGCATGACAGGATTATCCGATTTTGGACAATATATGAGTAAACTGCTTACCATAGATGCACTGTTTTTAAATGAGGACAGACACACGCACAATATAGCTTTTCTCTGGGATGGATATGATGAATACAGATATTGTCCGATATTTGATCAGGGAGCTTCCTTGCTTGCAGATATAACCGTAGATTATCCTATGGAAAAAGATGTGATGGATCTGATTGGAACGGTGGAAGCGAAGACATTCAGCAGGTCATTCGAAGAACAGCTTGACATTGCAGAGAAGCTGTATGGTGATACGATACGGTTTCGATATGGAGAGCGTGAGATCAGAGAACTGTTGGAACGGGATCAGGTATATGCGGAGGATGCGAAGAAACGAGTATATACAGTATTGATGCAGCAGAGAAGAAAATATCAGTATCTATTTAAATGATGTATGAGTGGGGATGAACAGTTACTAAAATAAAAATAGCTTCCGCTTGAGAATTATCTTCAGACGGAAGCTGTTTTACTATAATTACAATTTATTTATTTCCACCAAAGATGGCACCCATAAAACGGATGTATGTATATACTACCAATACGACTGCAATGATCGTCTCGATCAGTACGATATTTGCCAGGAACGGCATCGGGTGTCCCATATTGGCAGCGCATGCCATTGTCTGTTTGGTTGCGATTGCGCTGATTACAAATGGGAAAGTGAATGCTGCATAGCTTGGGTAAAATGGCATCTTCAGATATCCGATTGCTTTGATCAGAGCGAAGATGTAGATTACGGTAGCGACAACAAACATTACCATCAGGAAGTTATAATTCTTAGGCATAACAGACTGTACATAGCCTGCAATACAGAGGCTTGTTGGTGCGGCGTAGATACAGATCAGCGGTTTTGACGGATCCGGAACTTCTTTGAACTTCACATAGCGGTAAGTTACCAGTACCAGCAGAATGATCAGTGTCACCAGACCGAACCAGAATGTGGCACTTCCGAGAGATTGTTTCTCATAAGCCGGTGCGATAACAGCTGCGACAACGATACCTACATATACGATGTAGTAGCTTGCAAATACCTTTGGCATTGCTAATTTTGCGATAAATTTAATGGTAAAATAAACAATCAGCACAACATGAAGTGCGATAGCAAGCAGCCAGATATAGTAAGCGGCCTGTCCGATAAACGGTTTCACATAAGTGCTTAAGATCATAAGTGCCATTGGGAATGTTCCGGATACACTTGCCATGATCGGATTATTCATATCCTCTTTGACAGCTCCCGGGAACATGATCAGTTTCAACAGTACAAGTACCAGTAGGAATGCAGCGAATACTCCACATACATAGCGCACGCCTTCGGAATAGCTCTGGAGGAGATTGCCCAGTGCGGCAGTTCCCAGCATAACTCCGCAGAGAGGAATTGGTACTTTCTTAATTACATTACTCATAGTCTTACCTCATTTCTCATAGATAGTTTGATGCTTCAAAATGTGTGTGCCTAGACAACGTCAGCAATGGCACGGCGCTCGCATGGCTCATTGATCTCATCGAGATTCTTGATACCACACTCGCGACAGACGATTTCAGCAACCTTCCATGCACATAAGCCTGTGAAGAAGATGCACTGCTCTTTGTGCTCGCCCTGTCCCATGTTGAATTCCTTGGTCAGTACACGGCAGCAGATCGCATTTTTCTTATTGGCTTTCTTGAACCATTCATGCAGTTCGTGTGTCAGTTCCATACATTTTACACTCTTTGGATTGGTCGGTCCGTTCTGCTCTGTACGACCGAAGAACATACCAAGTGCAAGGATACCGCCGTTGAATGCACCACAGACACAGCCGGATTTACCTGCGCCTACAGCCATACCGGAAGCCATAGCGATCACAGAATCCGAAACATCCAGTTTGAACTGCTGCTTCATTGTAGCCATCAGTGCTTCACAGCAGTAGTAGCCTTTCTTGAAATTCAGTTCGGCAGCCTGCTGTACGGCTCTCGGACTGATCTCGGTTACTCCAATTTTTACGTTTGATTCTAACATAACAAACCCTCCTCGAATAAAAAAATAATACCAGACATATTATACCTTTTTGAAAAATGAGGGTGAAATTGATAGGATTTATAAATGTTTTGACTTATAGAAAAAGGCTATAAGCAGAGAAAAAACATACAAAAAGCCATGCATTATGTGATGGGATTTTTGTGAATCCCGGACAATGCATGGCTGTAAAGCAACTGTTTGTTACGAAGCATCAACGAATCGGTGAGAATGTAGAAAGATACATTCAAAAGGTATATTATCGCATAATCTCTCCGGTTCGTAATTTCTGTATCCAACTCTGAATATGTTCCTGAAAGAGGCGGACGGCCGGATTGGCAGATTCAGATTTGCGCGTGAACATATTGGCATTCCAGCGCAGGTCAGTTTCTTCAAAAGGAATCCGCTTAATGCCGTCTTCTTTCATATCATCATAGATGAAATCCACAGTAACGGATATGCCTTTGTTCTGCTTTACCATTTTATGGCACAGGCTGAATCCGCTGGTCTCAAATACAATATTGGGTTCAAAGCCGGCTTCCCTGCATTTATTGACAATCAGGTGATGGATCTGGAACTGACTGCTTTCTATATACAATGGCTGATTCTTCAGGTCTTCGATAGTCACGGAAGAGTGGCTGCTCAGTGGATGAGACTTGTGAACCAGAAGCTTGATCGGGAATGAATCCAAAGGTGTTTTCTCATAGAGCTCCGGATCAAAATTTCCGATGGAAAATGCAACATTTCCGTCATTTTCTGCAAAGAGTCGTTCTACAACGAGATCCGGATATTCCCGGTAATGCAGCGTAACGTCTGGATGTTCTGCGCGGAAAGCAATCATGCATTCCGGAGTGACGAGACGCAGAATGCCGTATGCGGATAACAGGTCTACCGTCATACGTTCACGCTGTTCGATGCGCAGAAGTTCTGCTTTCGCCTGACCGTATTTTGTGACGGCGGAGTTGGCGTAGGAGAGAAAATGCGTGCCGGCTTCCGTCAGTTTCATGCCGGATGTTGTCCGCGTGAAAAGTGTACAGTCTAATTCATTTTCCAGCTTTTTGATGACCTTGCTGATGCCCTGAGGCGTCATATACAGAATCTTGGAAGATTGTGTAATGCTTTGCTCGCGGGCAATCGTTTGAAATATTTTTAGATCTTTGATATCCATAAGTGATTCCTCCAACTGTATTAAGCATAGCATATCCGGTTTGCAACGTCAAAATGTGCCGTGAAATCACAGACTTTTCACAGTATGCACAAAGTTTGGTAACGATATTTTTATAGAATAAGCAGGTAAATATTTAAGGCAGGAGCGGTGAAAAGTACATTTCCTGCAGGATAACAATGAGGAGGAGCAGAATGTATATATTGAAGAATGCCTGGCGGAGTATTACCAGGTCTAAAGGCAGAAACATACTGATCGGCATTATTATTTTTGTGATTGCTGTGTCGGCGTGTATAGCACTTTCCATCGGGGAAGCGGCGGAAACAGCAAGACAGGACAGCGAAGATCAGCTGTCGATCACAGGACAGATATCTGTGAACCGACAGGCGATGATGCAGAATCAGGACAGCAAGGAAGATAAGAAAGAAGCTATGACGGAGATGGAAGATCTTTCGCTGGAAGATCTGCAGTCTTATGCAGATTCAGATTACGTGAAAAGTTTCTATTATACTTCATCAGTTTCGCTGGATGCATCCGGAGATCTGGAAGCGGTAGATACCAGCGGCGTATCCAATGACAGTTCTGATGGCAGTACAGATGCGGATAGCGATGGCAGTGCAGATAATGCACAGGCGCCGGATGGCATGGAACAGGGCGGAGATCAGAATGGCGGTCAGGGCATGCCGGATGATGCGGGCCGTATGGGCACACAGGGTGACTTTACGATCACAGGATATAGTTCGGATGAAGCTATGACAGATTTTCTGAGCGGTGCAAGCACCATTACCGAAGGAAGCGTGTTCGATGAAAATGATGATACCAATCAGTGTATTATCAGCAGTGAACTTGCGGAGTACAATGATCTGTCAGTAGGCGATACGATTACTCTGGTCAATCCAAATGCAACAGATGAAACATATGAATTTACTGTCTGTGGAATTTATGAGTCATCAGATACTGGCGATTCCTACAGCAATATGATGGGCGGTTTCGGTGCGGCATTTGACAGTGCCAACCGTATCTACACCAGCTATGAAAATGTAAGTGCGATTACGGAAGCATCTGACACATTGCAGAGCCAGACCAACGGAACTTATACATTTGCCACAGTGGATGATTATGAAGCATTCAAGGAGGCGACAGAAGCGGCACTCGGTGATAACTATACGGTAAGTTCTGCGGACGTAGATTCTTATGAGCAGAGTCTTCAGCCGTTGGAGAATCTGAGTACGTATGCCAAATATTTCCTGGCTGTAGTGCTGGCAATAGGCGGTATTATTCTGGTTGTATTAAATATTTTTAATATCCGGGAAAGAAAATATGAGATCGGTGTGCTGGCGGCGATTGGTATGAAGAAAGGCAAGATCGCAATGCAGTTTCTTACCGAATTATTATGCGTAACGTTTATCGCGATCATACTTGGAACCGGAGTCGGCGCAGCGGCATCCGTACCGGTGACAAATAAATTGCTTGCACAGCAGATCGAGAGCAGTCAGGAGTTAAGTGCATCACAGGAAGAGAACTTCGGACGGGAAGCAGGCGGTCCGCAGGGCGGAGGTCCTGGAGGAGAGGCAGTGCCATCAGATAACGGCGAAGCTGTAAGTGGCACAGACAGCAATAGTTCAGATAGCAACACATCGCAATCGGATGATAATACAAAAGTGCAGAATGACGATAAGAAACAACAGGATCAACCGAATGATAATAAGGGAATTCCGGGACAGGCAGCCCGGTATGTCAGCCAGATTAATTCTGCAACAGACCTTGCAGTCGTAGGTAAGCTGATTCTGATCGGTATTGGTCTGACGCTGATTGCTGGCTGCGTAGCAGTCGTATTTATCTTGCGCTATGATCCGCTTCGGATACTGAGTAGCAGAGATTAGAGAAGGAGGTAGAACGATGAATGTATTACAGCTTGAAAATGTAAGTTATCATTATGCAGAATCAGATAAGATGGTATTAGAGAATTTATCCTATATCTTTGAAAACGGAAAAGTGTACAGTATTGTAGGTAAATCCGGAGCAGGTAAGACAACACTTTTGTCGTTACTGTCGGGACTGGCACAGCCGACGGACGGAAGGATTTGTCTGAACGGCAATGATATCCGTTCAATCGACCAGTACGAATACCGCAGTCAGTGCGTGGGAGTTATTTTCCAGAGTTTTAATCTGCTTCCGAAGCTTACGGCGGCAGAAAATGTGGAATTGTCGATGGAGATATCCGGCAAAGAACGTGGTGATAAAAAGGCACATGCACTGGAACTTTTGAAAGAAATGGGACTGAATGAAGATGAGGCTGGACGGAGAGTGTTGAAACTCTCCGGGGGTCAGCAGCAGAGAGTTGCCATAGCAAGAGCATTGTCGTATAATCCGGAGATTATTCTTGCCGATGAACCGACTGGTAACCTGGATCACGATACACAGGAAGAAATCATGCATATCTTCCGGAAACTGGCGCATGAAGAAGGCAAATGTGTGATACTGGTTACACATTCCGCGGATGTGGCAAATGGCTCAGATCAGGTATACGAAATAGGGAAAGGTGTGGTATGATAATGCCAGAGTCGCAATCCTGAAATCACGATATGCTTGCGTGGAGCGTCCCGGGCGTGATCGGAGCGCGGATTACAGGAGGCGGATTCGGCGGATGTACGGTCAATATCGTGAAGAATGATGCGGTTGAAGCATTTACGGAGATCGTAGAAAATGGATATCGCGAAAAATATCATACCGAGGCTGCATTTATATCGCAGAACCAGGGGAAGGAGCACACAGGCTTCCGGAGTAATCCGGGAGCCTTTTGATACTTCCGATGATTTGTGTTGTGACGAGTTATGATTATAGAATTTCTGGAATTATGTAATTAGATATTGCGATTTTGTAAACTGTGTGTTAGTATGTGACTACTTTAAGGAAACTCGTTCGTGGTTTCTGACTATTCTAAGCCGTCTGGCATCTCATTTCGGTATTTCAGATTCGAAATAATATCCGATATGATGGAACGTATTAATTATTTGTTTTACAGTGGTGTATTACCAGGAGGAAGTG